>NZ_JASPHJ010000001.1:0-439141 GCF_030229085.1 Corynebacterium sp. MSK158 | reverse complement strand
GAACTACGTGTATGCATACAACTGCTCCCCACTAGTAGGTAACTGATTTCTCAGTCCAACTAATGGGGAGCAGTTCAGTTTGCCCTGGGGCTTCGTCGTTTTCGGCGCGGTCAGAAAAACTGCGGCACAATGGAGGGCATGACTGTGCCAACCGTAACTTTCAATGATGACCGCGAAATGCCCCAGCTGGGCTTGGGTACGTACAAGCTATATGACGAGGAATGCATCCGCGTCATCCGCGAGGCCATCGATTTGGGCTACCGCCACTTCGATACCGCCACGCTCTACAAGAACGAAGAGGCGGTAGGCACCGCCCTGAAGCAGGCAATGGATGCCGGCGACGTCACCCGCGATGAGCTCTTTATTACCTCCAAGGTGTGGCACTCCCACCAGGGTGAGCACAAGGTGGAAGAAGCATTCCAGCAGTCGCTTAAGGATCTGCAGCTGGACTACCTCGACCTGTACCTTATCCACTGGCCGTGGCCGCAGGGTGGGCTGTACAACGAGACCTTTGAGGCTATCGCCCGTCTGCAGGGAATGGGTCAGATTGCGTCCATCGGTGTGGCCAATTTCTACGAAGACGTGCTCAAGGATCTGATTTCCACCACCGGCATTTCCCCGGTGCTCAACCAGGTGGAAATCCACCCGGGCTTTACTCAGTCCAGCCTGCGCGCCTTCCACCACGATAATGACATCGTCACCGAGGCATGGGCCCCGCTGGCGCGCGGCGTTGTGCTCAATAACCCCGTGATTGAACAGGCTGCTGCTGACCACGAGGCGACCGAGGGGCAGGTTGTGCTGTCCTACCTCATGTCCAAGGACATCTCCGTCATTCCGAAGTCCGCGCGCACCGAGCGCTTGAAGGAAAACTTGGCCGCCACCGAGCTGGAGCTCACGGCGGAGGAAGTATCCGCCATTGACGCGCTTGAGGGCCAGGAAGGCTTTGGCCGCATGTTCAATGACCCACGCGAATTCCCAGGTAACGAAGAGTAACGCCAACCGTAGATGAAGCCCCCTCACGGGGGCTTTTTCTTTTGCCAAGCGGCTGTTAACAATCTTTACAAGGGGTAAAAAATTCCCCCCTTGGGGGTAGTTTGCTAAAGATGTTATTCCAGTTCAGTGAAGCCTATGGGCTTAAAAGGGTGGGGGAGTGGACGGTTTTCTTGGCAGAGTTTACAACCTTGCAGAAATTGTTCTGTAACTTACAGATCAACGTAGATAGTGAGAAGTGACACACTATCTCGTGTGACCTAAGTTCCTCTCACCCAAGGAGACGATGCTCTATGAGTGACGTAGCTGCAACTCCTGTCTCGCGCCGCGAACCCACCGGTAGCGAGTTCATCGCGATGCGCGACTCCGCCAAATTCGGCGAGCTGCGCCGCACCTACCGGAGTTTTACCTTCCCTATGACCGTGGCCTTCTTCGTGTGGTACGTGGTCTACGTTCTTGCCGCCGTGTTCGCCCCTGACTTCATGGCAACCGAGCTCGGCGGTGGCTGGAACATTGGCCTAGTCTTCGGCCTGGCCCAGTTCCTCACCACCTTCATCATCACGTGGATTTACGTGAAGTACGCCAATAAGAATATCGAGCCGAAGTCGGCCGCCATCCGTGAAGAACTGGAGGGCATCTAATGACTACCACCACCCTTGCCGCCGAGTCTTCCGCCGGCAACCCCATCCTGAATATTTCCATCTTCGCCCTCTTCCTCATCGTCACCATGGCGGTGGTGCTGCGCGCCGGCAAAACCACCAAGGAAGCCTCGGACTTCTACACCGGTGGCGGCAGCTTCTCCGGACGCCAGAACGGTCTGGCCATCTCCGGTGACTACCTCTCCGCCGCATCCTTCCTCGGCATCGTCGGCGCGGTGGCGCTCAATGGCTACGACGGCTTCTTGTACTCGGTGGGCTTCTTCGTCGCCTGGCTGGTAGCACTCATGCTCGTCGCCGAGCCCATGCGTAACGTCGGCCGCTTTACCATGGCGGACGTCCTATCCTTCCGCCTGAAGCAGAAGCCCGTGCGCGTGGCGGCGTCCATCGCCACCCTTTTTGTCACGCTTTTCTACCTCATCGCGCAGATGGCCGGCGCCGGCTCGCTGGTGGCCGTGCTGCTGGATATCCACGACTTCAAGTGGCAGGCTCTCGTCGTGGGCATTGTGGGCATGCTCATGATTGTCTACGTCCTGGTCGGCGGCATGAAGGGCACCACCTACGTGCAGATGATTAAGGCCGTGCTTCTGGTCGCCGGCGTGGTCATCATGTGTTTCTTGGTCTTCATTGCACTGCGCGGTGGCTTTAGCACCCTGTTTAATAACGCCATCGACATGCACGCCGCCTCCGAGCAGATTAAAGAGAAGGGCTACGAGGCCAAGGACATCATGGCCCCGGGCCTGAAGTACGGCGCCACCACTGCCACCAAGCTGGACTTTATCTCCCTGGGCATTTCCCTGGTGCTCGGCGTGGGTGGCCTGCCGCACGTGCTGATGCGCTTTTATACCGTGCCTACCGCTACTGAGGCGCGCCGCTCCGTTACCTGGGCGATCGTTATTATTGGTGCTTTCTACCTCATGACCTTGGTGCTGGGCTATGGCGCAGCTGCACTGGTCGGGCCGGACCGCATTCTCGACGCGCCCGGTGGGGCCAATGCCGCGGCCCCGCTACTCGCAATGGAGATTGGCGGCTCCATCTTCATGGCGATTATTTCCGCCGTGGCCTTCGCTACCGTGCTCGCCGTGGTTGCGGGCCTGGCCATTACTGCCTCTGCGTCCATTGCGCACGATATCTACCACGCGGTTATCCGCAACGGCGAGTCCACCGAGGCCGAGCAGGTCCGCGTCTCCCAGGCCACCGTGGTGGTCCTCGGTATCGTCTCCATTATCCTGGGCATCCTGGCCATGACCCAGAACGTGGCCTTCCTGGTCTCCCTGGCGTTTGCGGTGGCGGCCTCCGCCAACCTGCCGACCATCCTCTACTCCCTGTACTGGCGCCGTTTCAACACCGCGGGCGCGGTGGCCTCCATGTACACCGGCGTGGTGTCCTGCCTGGTGCTCATCTTCTTCTCTCCGGCAGTCTCCGGTTCTGAGACCTCCATGTTCCCAGGCGCGGACTGGGCCATCTTCCCGCTCTCCTCGCCGGGCTTGGTCTCCATTCCGCTGTCCTTCTTCGTCGGCTGGTTGGTGTCCATCATGACCAAGCCGGACAACTTTGAGGAGCTTTCCGCAGAGATGGAGGTTCGCTCCCTTACCGGCGTGGGCGTGGAGGCACCCGTGCAGCATTAATTGCTTGAAAAGTGCACACACCCGGTAATGTGGTTGGACGTGCTTAGAACGTCCGTGACCCGCAAGGCGGCATCAGTTAAGGCTGGTGCCGCTTTGGCCGTATGCATGCTCGCCTTGACCACCACCGCGTGCAGCAATAACGAGCGTGAAAGCGACGCGCTTGCCGACGCCCCCTTAAAAGCAACAGACACCAACCGCGACGTCCCACCGGAAACCAATGAGTTCCTGGAGGGCGATGAGGGTCATTCAATTACCTATATCCGCCTGCACGATGGCATGCACATGGGCTCTGCCTCGGAGCACGAGGCACGTCCGGCGCTAAGCCTTATCAAGCTCTATATCGCCACCTACGTGATGGAAAAGGGCGAGTACGAGGATAAATACGAGGCGCTGGATATGATCGCTAGCTCCTCTGATAAGTCCGCCGAAGACCTCTTTGATAAGTACCCGGATTCCATCGACACGATTGCCGATGAATTCAATCTCGAATCCACCAAGGCCGGCGAGCAATGGGGTTACTCGCAAACCTCCACGTATGACGTCGCCAGCTTCATCTCGCAGCTCATTGAGCGCGATGAAACCCACCCAGTGCTGGTAGCTATGGCGCATGCCGATCCCATCTCGGAGGATGGCTACCGCCAGGATTACGGCACAGCCAAGCTCTCCAACGTGGTAGGCAGCAAGTGGGGCTGGTCCAATGATAAGTCCATTAACTCCTCGGTCTCCTTTGGTGAGAACTTCGTCGCCGCCGCCTCTATTAACGGCTCATCCGATGACCTCACCGACTACGTCAAGGACGAGGTGACTGGCAAGAATCTGGGCAAGGCCACCGAGCGCTTCCTCAAGTACAAAGACGGCGAGGACGTCCTACCGATCGAGACTTCCACCTCGGAGACCTCTACTACCTCCTCCACTAAGAAGGACAAGGACGAGAAATCCGGCAAGGGCAAGAAGGAAAAGTCCACGTCCAAAGAGTCCACCAGCGAATCCACCACGTCCAAAAAGAAGTCCGCAGACAAAAAGAAGGGCTCGGAGAAAACCTCCGAGCCTTCCAAGAAGTAGTACTACCGCGCCTTCGCAACCGTCTCTGCGACGATCTTCGCTAGCTGGCGAATCTGATCGTTGCTCAATGTCTTGCCATTAAAGGTCACGCCGTCGGCGGTGACCTGCGGAAGTTCCGGTAGCTCTGGGTGCTTGCTCTGCAGCTGCGAACTCAGCTGATTGACCAAGTCGGACGAGCCATTGCTCGGGGCCTTGGTCTGCGGCTGCGGTTTTGGCTGTGGCTTCTTGGTGGTCGGCTTCTTTGCCGGTACAGGAGCCGCGGACTTGCCAGGCGTCCACTGTCCCCAGTCTTCGGCGTAGACCTCATTGACGTCAACGATGACGCCGCCAATGGTCTGCTGCTTGCCGTGCGGCAGCTGGTGAATAGTGGTGCGCGGGTGAATCTTGCCGTTGGAACCCCAGTCATGCATCCAGAAGTACTTGCCGATGCCATCCTGGATCGCCCACTCAATAGTGTTGTAGTTGCCGTAGATGCCCGTCTGGTAGCCAGCCAGCTCCAGCGTCTTGGAAAATGCCTGCAGGTAGGGGCGGATTTGGCGGGTGTACTGCTCCCGGGTGGGGTTATCGTCGATCGCGATGTAGATCGGGCGGTTGGTGGGGCCGCCTGCCTTCTTGTGTAGCGCAATCGCCTTCGGTGCGTGTACTGCCGCACCTGCTGCGCCTTGCTTCCAATCGGCAGTTTCCGCACGGCCGAATTGGTAGACCGACGCAGTGGGCAGACCCGCTGCCGCATTGGCCTTAGTCTCGTTGAGGGTTACCGGCTTACCGGTCATCCAGGTCGCGCCGGGGCGCTTGTCGGAGACGTAGCGGATCGCGCCCATATGGCCGGCATTCTTAATCGCCTGCGGGGAAGGTACGCCGGCGGAGAAATCAATGATGGTGCCGCGCACCGGTTCGAGTGCCGCTGCATTCGGTGCGGCAGCGCCGATAGCGCCTGCGGCCAGCGCGAGAGCGCCGACCTTAAAAAGGCCGCGACGGGAGAAAGATGGTGACATGTTGAGCTCCTGCAGTAATCACATTTGTCACAGTAGTTAACAACTGCACCATAGCAGCGGGGCTGGGGTCATCCCCGGAGTGAAACCGCATGTCGCGCTTCTATTTCGGGAAACTATTTCGAGTCGTTCCTAAACGCCACTTGAGTGGGATTCTCAACCGTGCGCGATACCGTGCAGTCCTTCTCGTGGGAGATGCGAATCAGGTTGTCCACCATCCTGCGGGCTTGGTTGCCCTCGGGTGTATCTGGGAAAGATAGATCAAAGCCCACGCGAACCTCGGACAGACGAGATGCGCCATCTTCGTTTACGCGGTCACCTTCCACATGCACATCAAAAGATTCCGGCTCCGCGCGCCGGGATGTCACCACATCCACGTCCACCGCCGAACACCCCGCGACGGCAGCTAGCAAAAGCTCAACAGGGGAGAGGAGTCCCTCGCTACTGCCAAACTCAATGCTGGCTCCGGCGGAATTGGTAGCTCGGTATACGGCGGTTTCAAGGCGGGTGAGGTCTATGGTGTACTGCTTGGAAACTTCAGTCATCGGTAGCGAACGCCTTCAGTTGGTGGAGTGAAACTTGGTTAATCGAATTTGTCGAACCATTTAGGATCAACCGTGGGTCGAAGTTTGACGCCTGATTCCCCGTCTGCTCGGATTAGTTCTGCGAGGCGGTCACCACTAATTAGATCCACCGTCGGTACGGTTGAGGTGGCCGCTTTTCGAGCTGGGTCGGTAAATCTGCTAAGGGTAACGAGAATGGCGCGTTCAGCACCTTTTGTCTGAGCATCGCGTTGGAAGAGAGCGACGGTTTCTCGACCAATCGGTTTACCTTCTGGTGCATAACGCTTAATTTGAACAGCAACACGGGAGGAGAGGACGGGGCTTAAAGGTGCTGTACCAATTGCATCGACTCCCTCGTCTCCGGAACCTCCAGTGTGTTGTAATTGCAGCCCTTGTCGGCGCAGCAAATATATGATGAATTTTTCAAAACCCTCGGGTGGGAGTTGGTGAAGGCGTTCAAGCAGCTGACTTTTCCAGTCGCTCTCTTTTTCTTCTTCATTAGAGTCCGAAAGAATATCTTCGTCTGGAACGTCTTCGCTAACCGGAGTTGCATTTTGTTCTTCTAGTTTCTTTTGCTTTCGCTTCGCACGAGAAGCCTGACGGTCGAGATCTTTAACCTTGATAAGTGCGTCTCTGTCTGAAAGCTTGAGTATCTGCTCGCCGATTTCTGTAAGTAGGTACATTCCCTGCGTAGGCTGTTCCAGCGCGCCGACGCGTTTCGCGGTTGAGCGGCCCCAAGCAATACGACTCATCAATACCGAATCGGGTTAAGTAGCAGAATGCGTGTCCGTTCGGCGTGTCGCAGGGCGGGCACACGGTTGGTTACTTCATGGGGCCTTTTCGGACCTGAACCCTGTTAGGTCCTAGCTACTGAAGGAGTAATTCTCCCTTCTGAAGAAACGGTAAGGCAACATTAACCCAGCGTGTTAATGTAAGTATATGCTGTCAACGGGCTGCCATACGCCTGGCAATTTGGTCAGCAAAGCCCCCTTTTTCGATAAAGGGGTGAGGGACTAGCACTTAATATACGTGAATATTTTGATTGGAGAATGAGGATGCGTAAATCTCAAGCACTTGGAAGCCTTTTAGTAGCAGTGTCGTTGGTGGCAACAGGCTGCGGGGTTTCCGGAGGGCCAGAGAAAACTTTCAAAAAGGTAGCTAATGAACGCTGGGACAACCAGATGGATCTTTTTGAGATTGCTGACACGTATCAAGGCGGTGACAGCGAGAAAGCTGAAGAGTCTGCGAGGGAGTGGACAGATGACTTTAATAAATTCCAGTCAGAATACATCTGTAGAGAAAAACGCACTCCAATAGATTCAGATGAGATTTTCAAGCTCATCAAACAAATGAAGCCGAGTGAAGTTCCAAGCGAAGACGACAGAAAGGAATCTAAAAAAGCGTTAAAGGATGCACTTAAAGATTTAGAAAAGTTCGACGACTCAGACGACGAGGCTTACGTTAAGTCGGAGAATGAGGACTTCAAGGACTTTTTTGGAGTCAGCCGTGTCCATATGAAAAAAGAAGATGGGGACTGGAAAGCTTGCGATGAATCCCTGCTTTATGGCTCTGAAATAATGTGAAAGCGACTATAATGTACCAGCTTGTGGGCGTGGTCGAAATTTTGTTTTTCTAAAAGTCCGTTTTTTCTTCATTTGCCCAGCACATACTGGGCATCGTGGCCTGTTCTTACTCACCCGGAAAGCACACCAACCCCCGACTACCACATGGGGTGCCATTCCGATGGATTGAACACGAAAAGGGCGGCTATAAGCATCAAGACCATATATCCGCCCGATTTACCCAGCCTGAACAGCAAGATCACTGTAACTCAGACACACTTGTTGCTACTTAACCCACCGAATCCTTAGGGCGATTCGGGAAGGCAATTTGAAGGAGCGATTCGGCTTCGGGAAGAATCTCAAGGACGGTTTCATTAACCTCGTTGGTCTTCCCAGAACCTCCGAGCTCGTTAACCGCTTTCAGGATTGGGACTACTAGATCTTGGTGGGTGGGCATACCTTGATCGGTAAATGAAATATTGTGGTCGAGAGAATCCATAGAGTTCATTATTTCAGAAACACGAAGTAAAACTCAGGGTTGCTGACTTTTGAGGATGAGCTTGCCAAAGGTTCTTGGTGAAACTGGGCGAACCCCTACGGCTCGATGTCAGTGAATAAAAAGCAGTGGAGCGCGTCGTTTTCAAATATCGGAATGATCAACCGACTGGTTGATTGCAGCTTCAACCAGCCCTGTGATTCAAAACGGGGATGAATGTAGAAAAATGAGTCCTTAGAGTATTTGATCCATCGCTAATCCAGCCGTGGCAGCGGTTGGGAAGGAGAATGACCATGAAAGCTTTGTATTGGGCATCTATTTTCTACCTCGTGTTGGGCTTGGGCGCTGGCGTGTTCTACCGAGAATTCACGCGTGCCAACGATTTCCCCGCGGGCGAGTTCACTCAGCTAAGCGTGGCGCACACTCACTTGCTAGCGCTCGGTTTCATGATGAGTCTTATCTTTTTGGTATTGGAGAAGGTCTTCGGCCTGTCGCGCAGTCGAGGTCAGTTCAATGCGTTCTTCTGGCTCTATAACGTCGGTGTGGTCGTTACTGTCGGCGTCATGATCTGGCACGGATGTCTGACCGTACTGGGAGAGGAATCTTCTGCAATGATCTCTGGTATCGCTGGTCTTGGCCATATCCTTATTACGATAGGCCTGATTGCATTCATCGCAGCGCTTGGCAATGCCATCGGTGAGTTCCAAGAAGCTAAGTCTCGGCAGTAGTAGATAGCTAACGATGGGCGAGGCTGGCGCTGAAACCGAGAAGCGCCTACACGGGTGAGACTGGATAATCCCAGTGCTCCTCTCCGTCGGCCGAGGAGTCATCATTTTGGATGGCCCCACCGTTGGTGGGGCAGCAGCCTTCACGCAGTGTTCCTAGCAGCAATGCGTTTGTCCACGGACAAAATCCCCGATACCTGAACTGTCTGAGTTTATGGCATTGTGCTCTAGGGTGTGTCTGGTTCTAGGACATTGATATTCAGCGGCTTTCGGCATCGAAGGGAAGAATGCTGAAAGAATGCCGCGTGGGGCCCGGCGCTGGTGCTCTTAGCACCTTCAGAGGCGGTTCTAGGCGCGCGTCGCCAGTACAGAGCAATATCAAAGGCCGGTGTGACGGGTGCGGCTATGGTGCTTAATGCCCGCAGCTGGACCACAATCTTCTTGGATAGTTTCCCTGCCCCGTAGAGCATCCGTGTCTTTCCAGACGCTTGGTTTTTGAGTTTCTGGGGCAGCAGAAAACGAAAATCTTTGAGACACCAAGCGGAACGACGTCTCGAGACTTCGGGGCTTTCAGAAAACTCCTCCACCTGCTCCAACCCCACCCCCTCGCGCCTAGTGTTCCACGGACCCTAACAAAATGTTCCACGCTGCCATGCCTACCAGGTGAACCAGACCCCGCTCCGAACCCCATTTCGTCAACCGCCGCGGAACCGCCAGGACTGTCCGCGCACCGTTCGTGGAGGTGCGAAAACGCGGCACCAATAGGCGCACCGTGCAGCAAGATAAGCAAGCCGGCTAGGAATCCGACGTTGTACCGTCGGTCGCGGACAAGCTTCGCTGGGGAACTTCGCGAACTTTGCACTACAAAGCGAAGACCCCATTCACACCGAACTCAATCGGCATGAATGGGGTCTTTTAGCCAGTCGTCTCCGTCAGGAGCCGACTTCTTCAGCTAAACTCGCTGGCGAATAGTTCCGCTGGGGTTCTCGTCGCCCCAACGTGTCGTGACGAAGCGACCTGTCGTTGCGGATCGGGTCACGGTGCGATTGTTGCTGGTTCCCTTTCCGACCCGTTCGGTCGTGGTCTTGTTAGGCCACCGACCCTTAGCCGCGTTGGAAACGAACTTGCCGGTCTTTGCAGACCGATTCACACTTCGTCGAGCCATACTCGACAACCTCCTTCGGAGTCTGACGAGAGTGAGCGCGTTTCGTGCCTGAAACGCTGGCAACTCAGTTAGACTCGGTGTATCACGTCCAAGTGGTGACCGAGACTAACCTCTCGTCTCAACGGGGTCGAGCTGCAACTCGGCCCCGCTACTCAGTCTTAGGGGGCTAACGCGAGTATTTCCCCTTTCGGCTGGTAGAAGCACGTTTTTCGGCAAGTTTCCTCGCCATGGTTGCCGTCTGCTTACTCGACACCTTGGCCCGCATTTGGCGTACCTCTTGGGTACCGAACGACGAGCGTCCCAAAGCATCCTTGTAACGGTTAGTCATACCACGCCTCCTTCGTTCCTACGCTTTCGCGTTTTCGCTCGTACCCTTTCCAACGCCTTGTATACACTGCGAGGAAGCGTCCCGAGCCTGTCCGCAATTTCCTTCGCTGAAAGCCCTTCGGCACGCAGGCGCGCTACTTCTAACTCCTTGGCCGAGAGTACCCCGGCTACGCGGCGCAGTTCATCGTCGAGTTCAAACTGTGTCTCCAACGGCATGTCGCGTGAAGGCAGTTCGAGCAAGTCATCTTCCTCAACCTCTTGGATGTAGCGTGCAGCTCTCTTGAGCTCTCTGGCGCGTTGCTTAAGCACCTTGCAAGCCTCCATTAAGCACCGGCCGACAAAGAAAGTCTTCAAACTCGCTCCGCCAGTTGGTGACCACTTTCCTCCAACAAGCGCGTCTTCCCTGAACTCGAGGACGGATTGCACGACAATGTCTTGAGCAATTTCTTCCGCCTCATCTGGTGTAAGGAGGTCTAGACGGACGTCCTCGTCATTGGGAACGAAATCCAGCTTCTCACGGCATTTAGGTAGCAGTTCTTTCGTCAGAATCCACTTCTTGATACAGGCGAATCCGTACCCCATGAGCTCGATTTCAAAATCGTCGTAGTCCCTGCCTTGGAATCCTTGCTCTCGCAGAACTTCATAAAGCTCGCGGTCACCCGCAAGGCGCTCTGATTCTTCCCTCGGTTTAGTGGACTGTGTCCACGCAACGGTGGTCTTGCGCTTGCGCCGGCCTTCGTTGCGAAACTTGTCTAAGTCGCTCACGACCCTCCCTAACGTTGTTGGAGTAGAGTTTATCTGCTGGATAGCCCCCTGGCTAGGACTACGTCACGGATCTATAGAGTCCCGTGCAGATAAAATTTTTCGGGACATACAGCGTGTAGAAACGTCCAATACGAGAAAGAGCAGCCATGTGTGTAGGCATCATTTCAGGCATAATCTCCGGCCTTATCGTGTCGGGCGTCTTGTGGGTGTGGGATGTCCGTCGGCGGGATGCGTTGGAGATTGTATTCGTCGCCCCGGACAGAGCCTTTCTAAGAAATAACCGGTTGCGAACGGTAGTAGTCGGAGGCTCCTGGGAACTAGAGAAGGGTCAGGTCATCTTCCGAGGTGACGACTTTCGTGGCGAAGGGCCCGGGTTGGTCATAGGCCGATTCGAGACACTTCCAGTAAGAACCCACATGCTTCAACCCGGGCAACCAGCGCTTGTTTCAGTGAAGCGACTTCCGTTCCGTCTTAAGACATTGAGAGAGACGGAGCTGCGTAAGTGGGAGCAGGCCGAAGTCGACCCCGCGCAGTTCATCGGGAAAGAAGGCGAACTGCCATCGGAGTGGAAATTACAGACGATTTATCTCCGGGCGTAGTTCGTCAGAAGAGTCCCATAAGTGCAGTTGCGACTGGACCGAGAATCGTTGTGGCACTTCCGGCGTCACCGAGCATAGAAAGCCCGTTTCGAAGCGCGGCTGGAAGGTTGTTTGTTTTGTCACCACCGTCTGTTTGTTGGTCAATAACCTCGGCAACATCATCGTGTCCGTTTTCGCGCAGGGCGTCGATGAGGTGTTGAATCTGCGCAGTACTTACATTGATAGTGACGCTATGTTCATTGTTAATGCCAACCTGCCCGCCGTGGATATCGCCATGGACGTTTACCGCGGTGTTCGTCGTGTGACTTCCCTGGTCAAGACCATATTCTTTTACTGACTTTCCTGAGTAGACGAGATGCTGTCCGGCACCGGTGAGGCGCCCGCGGAAGAACATCTGGCCCCAATCGGTATCGAAGTTGATTAGTCCAAGATTTTGCAGCATCTCCGCGGACCGACGCAGTTCATCCACCTCGAAGCCGGACTCATCTGATAGGTCACCAAAATTAGTTTGCTCAGCGTGGTTCTCATCGAGCCAGTTAGTTAGCCAATCGGCGGTTTCAAACCTGTTTCTTGTCATTTTCGTGCCTTTCGTGAATTTGAAGGAGTTGTTTACCTAAAGACATCCGGTTCGGTTCGCAGCCCGAACTCCGTCTCGTCTCACGCCCTGGGATTCGACTTCCGCTTCAAGTCTTCCCACGACTCGGACGCTCGAATATCGGACTCATACGCGATGACATAGCCCCACTTCTGGCCGACGAAGTCCTCTTCTCCGAGCAGTTCCCGGACGAGCACCCGAGCCGCTGCTCGTTTCGCTTGTACCGTTTCGTCATCTCGGCCCTTGTCGGCCTTACCTTCGATGATCCACATCGTGCCGTCAGAGTCCTGAGCGACGAAGTCGGGGTAGTAAGTGTCGCGGGTGGTGTACATAATCGACGCGCCGTCAGTGGAGTAGAGGCGCTTCCACCACACTATGTCCGAGGTGTAGTTCAACAACAGCGCGAGGAGGTACTCGCCGCCCCACGAGTCGAAACTCGCAGCGGGAAACAGACCGCGGTTCCAGCCGTCGTAGAACTCGCGGGGCTTGAACTTCGCCTGTTGGTCTTTAGAGAGTTGCTGGAGCACCTCTTTGCCAAACGGCAAGGTCACAACCTGGTCAATTGGCAGTTCGACCGGAACGATAGACGTTTCGGTTTGCAGACTACTTGCGTGCTTACGTGCCTTCTCGTTTACAAGTGCAACGAGCTCGTCCACCGCGGACTGCTTTGCCTTCTCCGTCCAATGGTCGATACCGGCGTTCGCCATGAAGGTCGGAAGGACGTACTGCGCCAATGTGATCGTGTTTTTCTTGTCCTGGGTGACAACCCCGAGGCCGAATACGCGACGGGTGAGTTCACCTATAACAGTGTCCTCCGCCACGGGTGCCGATTCGACTTCCGCGTCGGTGGTGCGTTTCGTGTCGAGCTTCGACTTTCGCACCACGATTTCCTCCCGCGTAAGCGCTTCCTTGGAGTCGGCGACACGGCGCGCTGCACGGATAATGTCCTCGTCGTCAATATGGCTGAGCAAGAACGGCGTGGTTGATTTCGCCATAACCGTGGAAGGAAACAGGAAGGTCTTTCCGGCGAACTGTTCATTGACCTTGATTTCCGTTGCCGGGATGTAGTCGGCACGCTGCATCGTCTCGTTGTCACCGACTCGTCGGAATGAGACGCCTCCGGTGTGACCACCAGTGACCTGGACAGTTTCGCCGGCCTTGGTTCCGACGTCTCTCGTGCTGCCCGTTGCTTCGCCTGAAGGGGTTGTCGGCCTCGCGGTCGAACCGGAAGCTGACCCCCGTTGGGTTTCGGTCGAAGGGTCGTTCGTGTTTGGCTGCACCTGTCCTTCACCCTGGCGGAAGCTTTCTTCCACGTCTATGCCCGAGATAGCGCCCTGAGCGGCATCTCCGAGGCCGAATGAGCGCAGCACGTCTTCGTCTTTGAGAAGGGACTTGAACGACTTGTGGCTCAAGATGTCCAACTGGTCCAGCTCAGCCACACCAGTGCGGGCACCAAAAGGCAGTCGCAGGCCCCGGCCCATGGTCTGCTGGGTAAGAATGTCCGACGACATGGCACGCAGCGCACACATCACTGCGACTCGCTTGGTGTCCCAGCCCTCTTTGAGACGGTCAACAGAGACAATGGCACGAACCGTCGAGGCTGGGCTGTCGAGCTCGTCTAAGCGGCGCAGCGTGACCGCGTCATTGTGTTTGTTGTCGAACTGGAGCACCGCCTCCGGGGCACTAAAATAACCCGGGCCTTGGAGGAGTTTTGTGACATCTTCGGCATGCGCGACACTTTCGCACACGACAAACAGAAGCGGCTTCGTCCTCTTTCGCTCACCTGTTTCGCCGGGGAAGTTCGCTTTGCCGTACGCTTCATAGGCCGCCTCTTTGTTCCGCAACAGTGAGACCGCGTCGAGCAGTTGCCTCTCCTCGGCTGAGTCCTTGGGGTAACCGTTCTCGCGGTAGACGAGCATCGGCGACTTCACATAGCCGTCCTCAATGGCGCTATAGAGCGGGTAGTGAAAAATGACGTGGTCCGTATCGGATGCCGAAGCGGTCAGCCCAATCGTCGCAGCGGGACGCAAGTCCTTCAACGCCTGGTTAAACGCCTTCGCCGAGGTGCCAAATAGGTGGGACTCGTCCGCGATAACCACAAGGTCATCGAGGTTGACCAGGTAGTCGTAGAGCGAACCGGACTCCTCCTGGTGGTCGCGAATCTTGCGGCGCATGCCCTCTTCGGTGCCAGCGCGAGCGTTGACTTTCTTCGGCTTGATAAGTTGCGACACGTTGAAGGCGTAGACCATTGGGCCGTCTGCGGCATTTCGGAACAGCTCTGACTGGCCGGCACGCCACGCGCCGTAATTGCCAGGCGAAACAACCTGGGGAGCAGAAGAGAAGCCGTCAACGTAGCGGCGCGAGCCCTGGGTGAAGTTCTGGACGGTCTTGTTCTCCAGCACCGTGGAAGGCGGGACGACCACCATGACGTTCTTCACCCCGAAGCGCGAAAGGTACTCAATAAGAGCGGCCATGAGGTAGGTCTTGCCCGCGCCGGTGGCCATGTGCATGACCATGGGCTCTAGCGAGTCAAAGTCACCAGTGAGGTGGTAAATGAGCTCGCGCAGCGCACGCTTGTTGGGATCTCGCAGTTGGAACTCCGTCGCGATACTGTCGATGAGTCTTTGGTCAAGTGCGATTGGAAGCGCCATGTCTACTTGCCCTCCTGCGTAACCGAGTAAGTGAAGATGTCGTTGGGAATATGGACAATCTGACACGGCTTATCCGTTGTCCTCGCGAACTGCCTGACTCCCGGTTCGAGCTCTGTTGCGGCGAGCGTTACGCCTTCACTGTCATCGAGATGTGTGAGAAGCTCTTCGGCCTTGTCTTTGTCGAGCCGGCCTTCGACCACTTTGAGGAACATAGAGCCGCGCTTGCCGTCGAAATGGCGATTATCCGGGGTGAGCGAGAAGTTGAGGTTCGCTGCGACAGAGTTGACGAGCGTCGCGCCGGTTGCCGCTTCGGTCAGCGTGACGAGACCCAATTCGGGGACGTAGTCGAAACTTTGTGGTGCAAGGTGGGCGACCGTAAAACCACCGCCTCCACGCCAGTTGACTACGCCCTTCTGGTTCTTGGTCCTCGTCGCAGTTTTAAGCGCCTTGACTACCGCTTCGGCTTTCAATTCGGGGTTTGCTGCGAGCACCTTGTTGAGAGCGCTGTTGAACTTCTGGGCAGCTTCCGGTGAGAGACCTTCGGGCAGACCTTCCTCGGTCGCGTCAACGCGCTCTGGCTTCTGGATGCTGATTCCTCCCTGGTCCTCGCCGTTTATGACCTTCTCCAGGCGTGGGCGGGCGAAGCGGTTGAAGGTGTCCTCCACGAGCTCGCAGGTGACCCAGCGGCGTCCCATCTTCTGAGCTACCGCGGCGGTCGTTCCCGAACCGGCAAACACGTCGAGGACAATGTCACCGGGGTTCGTTGCAATGTGGATGACGCGCTCTAGGAGGCGTTCGGGTTTGGGGGTGGAGAACGCCGAAGTTCCCGGGAAGAGTGCTCGAATTTCCTTCGCCGCGGTGTCCGTGTGACCAACGTCTTTGTAAGATAAAAAACTGACTGGAGCTTTCCCTGGTTTTCCTTCTAGATAGGTTTTGAAACTGAGGCCGCCCTTTCCACCGCTGGTAAGCCACAATCTTGGCCAATTCCCTGCTTTGAAGATCTCCAAAGCATCTTCGTGCGCAGCCGCCTTGTCGCCTTGGATAATAACGGCCTGAACATTGGGCCGAACCTCCTCAGGTAGCAAACCACATAGTTCCGCTCGTTTAGCCTCATCGTGAATGTCGGCTAGTCCATACTGGTTGCTGTAGCGTCTCATTTCTTCGAGGACATCCGACTGACCTTGAGCCCAGTGCCGCCCTTTCGATGGGTAGATGAGTTCACCTGTGAGAGGATGCTCGATCGCGTACACCATGCCCTGGTGAGTAGAAGAACCAGATGCCGTTGGGTCAGCGACCTTCCACGGTCCGCGGATATCGTTATCCGGGTTCGAGTAACGGGCGTCCATCTCTGCCGTCCGCGTAAGACGATTCGGAACAAACCCACCAGACTTGGCATAAACCAGGATGGTGTCAGTGACTGCGGGAATGCCCTTCGAATCGTTTCTGGGCGAATACGTCTTTTCCCACACTACTTCCGCTACGAAGTTCCCACTTCCAAACACTTCGTCCATAAGCACGCGCATGCGGTGGTTCTCCACGTCGTCCAGGTGGACCCAAATCGACCCGTCATCGCTAAGAAGCTTGCGTAGGTGAACGAGGCGGTCACGCATCATGGTGAGCCAAACGGAGTGTTCGAGGTTGTCCTCGTAGTTGGCGAAGGTTTGGGCGGTGTTAAAAGGCGGGTCTATGTAGATGCACTTGATCTTGCCGAGGTACTTCTCGCGCAACTCCGGCAGCCGAGTAAGCGCTTCCAGAACGTCGCCGGACTCACCGAGAATCAACAAATTGTCCCCGGTTGGGTCCAAGTCAGCCCGCTCCGAGTATTGCGTGTCCTTGTCCTTCGGCGACTGCTCGCCCGTGACCACTTCGTCAACGACGAGCGCCCGAGTCTCGCAGCACCGTGGGTCTTTCGGGTCGACCCACTCGTAGGCGTAGCGTCCCTCTTCACTGGGAATGAGCGCCTTGTCCTTGTTGAACCAGGTCAATTCAAGTAGTTGCTTCGCGCAGGCCACCGTTTCGCTGCCTCGTTTCGTTTGTCGGGGCTGTCAAATACTTCGCACTTTATGGTAGCCGAGGCAGCAACAGACACAGAAGAAAATGCGTCCCGAGACGAACAGATCTTTGGATCGCCGGTAAGGCGGGAGCCTCAGTTCCCGTAACGGTGTACCGGATTACTCCGCCGAGGCGGTCTAAGACGACTTGTCGTCCTCTTACGGCTTAGTGAATTGCCCCACTATTTTCTGCTGGTGATTGTTTTCCTGCGACACGGTGGAGGTATGCAAAACGAACTACGTATTTCCGCGGGCGGTCTTTACCCCGGCCTCAGACGCACACCGAGGCCGACTTCGAGTCTGGCCACGGTCTCCAACGTTGGCCGCGAGTTGCCGTTGAGGATGTCCGAGATTGGACCTGGCCCCCGTTAGGTAGACACCTGATATCCAGCCCGGTTGGGTTGGGAAGAAAGGTAATCTACCACCATGCCTAGGTACTCCGAACAGTTCAAATGTGATGCTGTGGCCCTCTACGAAAACAATGAGGACCTCTCACTTCACACGGCTTCAGCAGAGCTAGGAATCAATCGTTCTTCACTTTATTCCTGGCTTAAGCAGTACGGCACCGGCAAACGTGCCCACTCGAAAAACATGCGTGATAAAGCTCAGGCGACGACTGATTCTGAGCGGATCCGCCAGCTAGAAAACGAAAACGCAAAGCTGCGTGAAGAACGCGACATCCTGCGCAAGGCCGCGAAATATTTTGCCGAAGAGACACGCTGGTAATCCGCTTCCAGTTTGTCTATGACCACCGAACCGAGTACTCGGTTAAGCGGATGTGCCACGTGTTAAAGCTCAATCGCTCCTCGTTTTATAAATGGGTGCAAACCCGCGAAAAACGCAGGTTAAAGATGTGTTCTGATGCTCTTATTGGTGCACGAATCAAGACCACTTTTGATGATGAGCACGGGCTTTATGGTGCTAAACGCATCGCTGCGAGCCTCAACAGTGATACGGATTTCGGCCCGATCAATCACAAGAAGGTCGCACGCATTATGAAATCCATGGGGCTGAAAGGCTTTACCAAGCGCCGCCGATGTGTCACTACCAGGCGTAAGCCTGGTCACCGCGTCATGCCAGATTTAGTGGGCCGCAAATTCACCGCTGACAGGCCGAACCACGTCTATGTTGGCGACATTACGTACCTGCCGTGTAAGGGTGGCAAAAACATGTACCTTGCCACGGTCATCGACGTCTACTCTCGCAAACTTGTCGGTCATGCACTAGCCGATCACATGCGGGTATCGCTGGTTATCGAAGCTTTGACTCATGCCAGGAAAGTCCGCGGAAGCTTTAAAGGGGCAATTTTCCATTCCGATCACGGCAGTGTGTACACCTCACAAGCATTTAGGAACCACTGCGCCCAACTAGGTGTACGCCAATCCATGGGAGCAGTGGGAACGAGTGCCGATAACGCCCTAGCAGAATCCTTTAACGCCACCTTAAAGCGTGAAGTACTGCGTGATAGGAAACTCTTTGAAAGTCCAATCAGCTGCCGCCAGGAAGTCTTCCGATGGTGCATGCGCTACAACACGCGCAGGCGGCACTCCTGGTGCAATCCTGTAGCCCGCGATGACTTCGAAGCGCTTAATTCAGCTACACTGACCCAAGCAGCATAGCTAACCCCCGACGTGTCTACTTTCCGGGGGCCAGGACCAACGAACTCAACCCCCAACGGGGCAACTAAAAACGAAAAATCTCGAGACACCGACCGGAACGATGTCTCGAGACTTCACATGGTGCCCCAGAGTGGATTCGAACCACCGACACCGGCTTTAGGAGAGCCGTGCTCTATCCCCTGAGCTACTGGGGCGGGGTTGCGTGTGCAACTTGGCTAATCATAGCAGTGGGGCAGGAGTGCCCCGAAATGGCTTAGTTTTCCGCCAATTCCTTCTGCTTATTGCGCACGGAGGAGGCTGGTGGGTTGGTCTCGTGGGTGCCGTCGGAGTAGAGGACAGTGGGGATGATGCGGTTGCCGTCGTTGACGGATTCGATCCAGGCATTGATGTCGTCGGCGTTTTCACCCTCGACGTCGACAAGCTCGTATGGAGTTTCGGTGCGGTCCAAGTTCTTGATGAGCTTGGCGCAGAAGGGGCACCAGTCGGCGTAGAAAATGGTGACGTCGGAGTTGGTTTCGGGGGTTTGTACAGTCATTAGGCTGTATCCTTTCGGTCGTAGGTTAAAAAGCGGTACTTGATGGGGAGGTCGCTGGCCTCTTTGTCCGGCAGCGCGAGGTGGCCCTTGGCGGAGGTGAGCCAGTCGGTGCTGTGGGCCAGGCCGAACTCCTCGGGGATGGCGGGGGCGTAGATGGATTTATCGCCGTAGGTGCTACCGATATTAACGCCCATGAGGGTGACCTCAATGCGGTCCACTTGGTCCAAAGTAGCGGTGTAGATTTGGCCGCCGCCGAGAACCCAGGCGTCGGAAAGCGAGGGCATCGCGGTAAGCACCTGGGCGCCGGCGGACCACTGGCCGGGCGTGCGGGAGGAGAGCACGTAGTTCTCGCGGCCGGGAAGCGGGCGGAACTTGGGGTTGAGGGACTCCCAGGTTTTCCGTCCCATGATGACCGGCGCGCCCATGGTCACGTCCTTAAAGTGCTTGAGATCCTCCGGCACGTGCCAGGGCATCTGCTCGCCATCGCCAATGATGCCGTCCAGGGACTGTGCCCAGATTGCGCCCAACATTAGACGGACACCTGCGCCTTGATGGTGGGGTGGGGGTCGTAGCCCTCAATCTCAAAATCGGTGAAGTCATAGGAGAACATGTCTTCCGCCTTGTGGAGGTTGAGTTGCGGGTAGGGGCGCGGCTCGCGGGAAAGCTGTTCTTTGACCTGCTCCACATGGTCGTTATAGATATGGCAATCGCCGCCGGTCCAGATGAGCTCGCCCACCTTGAGGCCAGCCTGCTGGGCAAACATGTGGGTCAGCGCCGCGTAGGAGGCGATATTAAAGGGAACGCCCAAAAACATATCGGCCGAGCGCTGATAGACCTGCATAGACAAGGTGCCATCGGCCACGTAGAGCTGGAAGAGCAGGTGGCAGGGCATCAGAGCCATCCTGTCTAGCTCCGCGACGTTCCATGCAGAGACCAAGTTGCGGCGGGAATCCGGGTTATTCTTCAGAGTGTCGAGCGCCTGCTGGATCTGATCGATGTGCTGCCCGTCCGGGGTGGGCCAGGAGCGCCACTGCACGCCGTAGACCGGTCCTAGCTCGCCGTTCTCATCCGCCCATTCGTTCCAGATGCGGACCTTATTGTCCTGCAGGAACTTAATATTGGACTCGCCTTTGAGGAACCACAAAAGCTCGCCCAACACCGCATGGAAGTAGACCTTCTTGGTGGTCAGCAGCGGGAAGGACTCGGCCAAGTTATAGCGCAGCTGCGCACCAAAAATAGAACGCGTGCCGGTGCCGGTGCGATCGCCTTTGGGGGTGCCGGTCTCTAGGACCTTCTTCAGCAGATCCTCATACGGGGTCTCAATCATGCGCACTAGTTTAGAATACGCCGTGCTCCGCGGCAAAGGCCTGGGCGTGCTCCAAGATTTCATCCTTCAGCTCGGGGCGGCAGATGAGGATGTCCGGGATGAAGGTGTCCTCATTATTGAAGCGGATTTCGGAGCCGTCGAGGCGGCAGCAGTGCAGGCCGGCCGCCTGGGCGACGCCCACCGGAGCGGCCTGATCCCACTCGTACTGGCCACCGGCGTGGATATAGCCGTCATAATCGCCGAGCAGCACGTGCATGGCCTTGGCGCCCGCAGAGCCGACGCCCACGATTTCATAGCCCATTTTCTCCGCAATGTAGTCGGCTACCTTGGGCGGGCGATTGCGGGAGACAACGAACTTCTTGGACAGCGGGCCGGTGACCGCCCGGACGTCCGAGGACTTAAAAGTAACGCCGAGATCCGGCAGGCCTACCGCCGCGTGGATGGGGATACCGTTTTCTACTAGGGCGATGTGCACGGCCCAGTCCTGGCGGCCGGTGGCGAATTCCTTGGTGCCGTCGAGCGGGTCCACGATCCATACGCGGTCCTTCTTCAAACGGGCTAGGTCATCGGAGGCTTCCTCAGAGAGCATGCCGTCCTGGGGACGGTGCTGCTCGAGGACGCGGGAGATCCATTCTTGGGCGGCTTCATCGCCGGCGTCGCCAAGCGAAAGGCCCCGTAGCAGGCCCCCGTTGCGCACGCCTTTCAGGATCTCACCGCAGCCCTGGGCGAGGGAATTGGTCAGGCGGGAATCAGAAATCTCGACGGTCATGGTGCCCACATTACAACGCGGACTAGAGTGTGGGCATGCCAGAAAACATCCTCGACCGCTTCCGGCCCCAAGTAGCGCAGTGGTTTAAGGATGTATTTGCTGCTCCTACCGCCGTGCAGGCGCAGGCCTGGGAGAAGATTTCCCGTGGCGAGCACGCCCTTGTGGTGGCTCCTACCGGTTCTGGTAAGACGCTCGCCGCGTTCTTGTGGGCGCTGAATAATTTGGTCGAGCGCGAGGGGCAGCTGGCGCTGCCGGTGGGGTCAGGGACAACTGGATCCGCCGCCGGGGTGAAGGTGCTGTATATCTCGCCGCTCAAGGCGCTGGGCGTGGACGTGGAAAATAACCTGCGCGCCCCGCTGACCGGCATCGCGCGCACTGCGGAGAACCTAGGGCTGGAGGTGCCGGATATATCGGTAGGCGTGCGCTCGGGCGATACGCCTTCCGCGGAGCGTGCGCAGCAGGTGCGCACGCCGCCGGATATCTTGATTACCACCCCGGAGTCGGCCTATTTGATGCTGACCTCCAAGGCGGCGGGGATTTTAAAGACGGTGGATACCGTCATCATCGATGAGATCCATGCCCTAGCCGGTACCAAGCGCGGCGTGCATCTGGCTCTGACTTTGGAGCGCCTGCAGCAGGTGGCAGGAGACTTCCAGCGCATTGGACTTTCCGCCACCGTGCGGCCGCTGTCTGCGGTATCAAACTTCTTGGGCGGCAACCGGCCGGTGGAAATTGTGGCGCCGGCCGCGGAGAAGAAGTGGCAGCTGGACGTGCATGTGCCGGTGGAGGATATGTCCGATCTCCCCACGCCGGAGCAAGGCTCCACCATTGGGGAGATGACGGTGGATGATGCGATTGGCATCAGCTCTCCTTCCGTGGATGAATCCGCGCTGCCCACGGCCAAGTCCATCTGGCCGTTTATTGAGGATGACCTCTATGCGGAAATCATGGCGCATCGCTCCACGTTGGTATTTGTAAACTCTCGGCGCACCGCCGAGCGACTGACCAGCCGGCTCAATGAGCTCTATGCACAAGAGCACGATCCGGATTCGCTCTCGCCTGAGACTCGGCGCGACCCAGCCCAACTGATGAAACAGGTCGACGTCGCCGGCAAGGCCCCGGCGGTCATCGCCCGCGCCCACCACGGCTCGGTATCCAAGGACGAGCGGGCGATGACAGAGACGATGCTGAAGGAGGGCACGCTCAATGCCGTGGTGGCCACAAGCTCGCTGGAGCTGGGCATCGATATGGGTGCCGTGGAGCTAGTCGTGCAGGTGGAATCGCCGCCCTCCGTGGCCTCCGGGCTGCAGCGCGTGGGCCGCGCCGGGCACTTTGTGGGCGCGGTTTCGCACGGCTCCTTTTATCCCAAGCACCGCGCGGATCTGGTGCAGTCCACGCTGACGGTATCGCGCATGCGCGCCGGGCTCATTGAGGAAATGCATACCCCGCGCAACCCGCTGGACGTACTGGCGCAGCAGACAGTGGCGGCCGTGGCCGCGGCCGGCGAGGACGGGCTCGATGCCGATGAGTGGTACGAGATGGTCCGCCGGGCCTGGCCCTACCGCGATCTAGCGCGGGAAGTCTATGACTCCGTGCTGGACTTGGTAAGCGGTGTGTATCCGTCCACGGACTTTGCGGAACTTAAACCCCGCGTGGTCTATGACCGTGTGACGGGAGTAATGACCGCGCGGCCTGGCGCCCAGCGCGTGGCCGTGACCAGTGGCGGCACGATTCCGGATAGGGGCATGTTTGGCGTATTCCTCTATACCGGTTCGGGCGAGGGCTCCGGTGGTGCTCCGCGCCGGGTGGGCGAGCTGGATGAGGAGATGGTCTACGAGTCCCGGGTGGGCGATGTGTTTACCTTGGGCGCTACCAGTTGGCGCATCGAGGACATCACTCGCGACCAGGTGTTGGTCACGCCCGCACCGGGGCATACCGGGCGCCTGCCGTTTTGGAATGGCGATGGCGCGGGCCGCCCCTATGAGCTGGGCAAGGCGTTGGGCGAGTACCGCCGCGAGGTATTTTCGTCGCCGGATATCATTGCAGATGCCGATGATAATGCGCGCTCCAATATCGTGGCCTATTTGCAGGAGCAGAATGAAGCCACCGGTGTCATCCCGGATGAAAAGACTTTGGTGCTTGAGCGCTTCCGCGATGAGCTAGGCGATTGGCGTGTGGTGCTGCATACCCCGTTTGGCCGGCCGGTCAACTCCGCGTGGGCACTTGCGGTGGGGGCCAGGGTAGGCGAGCGCACCGGCATGGATCCGCAGGCCGTGGCCGGTGATGACGGCATCGTGCTGCGCCTGCCGGAAGCAGAATCCGAGCCCGATGGAGCCATTTTTGCCTTCGACGCGGATGAGATTGCCGATATCGTGGCCGAGCAAGTGGGCAATTCTGCGCTCTTTGCCTCCCGCTTCCGCGAGTGCGCGGCCCGCGCGCTGCTTTTGCCCAGGCGCAATCCCGGCAAGCGCGCGCCGCTGTGGCAGCAGCGCCAGCGTGCCGAGCAGCTTTTGGACGTCGCCCGCAAGTACCCGTCCTTTCCCATCATCTTGGAGACGGTGCGCGAGTGTGTGCAGGACGTCTACGATGTCCCAGCTCTTACGGAAGTCATGCGGGAGCTGGGGCACCGCCGCATCCGCATCGCGGAGGTCACCACCGAGCAGCCTTCGCCCTTTGCCTCCTCGCTGCTGTTTAACTACACCGGCGCATTCATGTACGAGGGCGATTCCCCGTTGGCGGAAAAGCGCGCGGCCGCCTTGGCCCTCGATCCAGCGCTTCTAGCCAAGCTCCTCGGTACGGTGGAGCTGCGCGAGTTGCTCGATCCAGAGATCATCGCCGAGGTCCATGCCCAGTTGCAGCGCACCGATCCCTCGCGTCGGGCCCGCACCACCGAGGAGGTTGCGGACCTGCTCCGCGTGCTCGGGCCGATTCCCGTCGACGAGCTGGGCGAGCACACCGACGTGCCGTTATCTGCCCTGGACCAGCTGGGCACCCGGATTATGCGCGTGCGCATTGGCGGGCGCGAGCACCTAGCGCAAGCGCAGGATGCGCCCCTGCTTCGCGACGCCCTGGGTATCCCCATTCCTCCCGGCATCCCTGCCCAAGTGGCCACCATTTCTGATGCCTTGCCGCAGCTGGTCTCGCGGTGGGCGCGCACCCGTGGTCCGTTTGTGCTGCGAGATCTCACCGAGGCCTTCGGCATTTCCGTCTCCGCCGCGCACACCGTTCTCGGCGCGCTTGATGGGGTAGTAGAAGGCCGCTACCGCCAGGGGGTGGAGGAGCAGGAGTACTGCGCCGCCGCGGTGTTGAAGACCATTCGCTCGCGCTCGCTCGCCGTCGCTAGGGCTGCTACCGAGCCGGTCTCGGGCGCTACCTTCGCCCGTTTCTTGCCGGAGTGGCATAGCATCGCACCGGCCGGAAAGCGCCCGGCCCTGCGCGGTGCCGATGGCGTCTTTTCCGTCATCGAGCAGCTAGCCGGGGTGCGCCTGCCGGCCTCCGCGTGGGAATCGCTCATCCTGCCCGCGCGGGTGGGAGATTATTCGCCCACCATGCTCGATGAGCTCACTTCTAATGGCGAGGTGCTCATCCTCGGCGCCGGCAAGGCCGGTGCGGCAGACCCCTGGATCATGCTGCTGCCTTCTGACTACGCGGCCCAGCTAGCCCCGGAAACCGATGCCGAGGGCGTGAGCATGCTGCAGCGCTCCATCCTCGATGTCCTCGGCCGCGGCGGTGGCTTCCTCTTTGCCGATATTGCCGCCGAGGCCCCCGGGACCACCGAGGAGACCCGCGAGGCCCTCTGGGGGTTAGTAGAGATGGGCCTGGTGAGTCCCGATTCTTTCGCGCCTATTCGCACCCGACTGTCTTCCGGCGGTTCCCGCTCGGGCCGCACCGCGCATCGCTCGAAGCGGCGGCCCACTCGCTCCCGCCTGCGCATGGGTCGTACCTCCTTCGCCCAGGCGCAGAATGCCGCGGGCGCGGGGACCCCGCCCGATGTCATGGGCCGGTGGTCGCTCGCCGTCCCTGCCGCCGCCGATGCCACCTCCCGGTCCGTCGCCCACGGCGAGGCCTGGCTCGACCGCTACGGCGTGCTCACCCGCGGCTCCGTCGTGGCCGAGGATGTGCTCGGCGGTTTCGCGCTGGCCTATAAGGTGCTCTCCGGTTTTGAGGAATCCGGCAAGGCCATGCGCGGCTACGTCATCGATGGGCTCGGCGCTGCGCAATTCTCGACCCCCGCCATCATCGACCGCCTGCGCGGCTTGGCCGATTCCCCGGATGTTACCGGTTGGCCGTCTGGTACCACCGAGCCCGAGACCTTTGTCCTCGCCGCCTGCGACCCGGCCAATCCCTACGGTGCGGCCCTGCCGTGGCCGCAGCGCGACGACGCCGACGGCAAAGCCACCGGCGGGCCCACCCGTTCGGCCGGTGCGCTGGTAGTGCTTATCGACGGCCTACCCATCGCCCACCTCACCCGCGGCAGCAAAACCCTCACCACCTTTATCGAATCGCTGCCGGGTGGCATCGACCCAGCAGAGGTATATCCCCGCTTGGTTTCCGCGCTCACGGACATGGTGGCGAGGGGAGCGCTGTCCCCGTTGGTTATCGAAAAGTGCAATGGCAGCCCCATCCATAAAACCGATGCGGCGGCCCACCTGCGCGACGCCGGCGCCGGGATTACGCCTAAGGGCGTGCGCATCTCTGCCCGCGCCGCCGCCCCGCGCACCCCGCGCGCAGGACGCCGGGCCTCCGAGGCCATCGAAGAGCTCAGCTTTGATGATCCGCCGCCCGCTCCGCGCAATAATGGAAGCTTCCGCCCGCGCGGCGGGTACCGCCGCTAAAGCCACCTAGGAGGTGTTATGCCCGAAGGCGATTCCGTCCTGCAGCTATCCAACCGACTGCAGTTCATGGCCGGCCGCGAGGTGACCGGTTGCTCTGTGCGCGTGCCACGCTATGCCACCGTTCACCTCGACGGCATGGTGTGCGAGCGCGTCTGGCCCTATGGCAAGCACCTCTTCATGCAATTTGACCAGACCATCGTGCACACCCACCTCAAGATGGACGGCACTTGGGCCATCCATTACGCAGGCGATCGCTGGCGCAAGCCTGGGCATACCGCCCGCATCGTGCTGCAGCTGGCCAACTCCCCGCGCGATATCGAGGTCGTTGGCCACCAGTTGGGCTTTGTGGACATCTATCCCGCTGACCACTACCACCAGCGCATCGCTCACCTCGGCCCGGATATTCTCGACCCCGACTGGGACCGCGAGGAGGCCCTGCGCCGGCTTAACTCCCAGCCGCAGCGAGCCATCGGAGCGGCGCTGCTAGACCAAAAAGTCGTAGCGGGGATCGGCAATGAATACCGCGCCGAGGCGTGTTTCTTGGCCGGCGTGCACCCGGCCACACCGGTGGCCGAGGTAGATACCGACCGCATCCTCGATATCTCTCGGCGCATCATGTGGGGCAACCGCGCCTCCCCGGTGCGCGTAACCACGGGGGTGCGCCGCGCCGGGGAGACCACCTATGTCTTCGGCCGCAATCGCAAGCGCTGTCGTCGCTGCGGCACGTTCATCACCAAGGGCGCGCTCGGCGGGGTGGACCGCGGAGGTGATGAAGGTGAACTCGAGCGCATCATCTGGTGGTGCCCGCATTGCCAGCCTTTTCACCCCGCGCAGTAAGACGACCGCGCTAGTGTGGGGGACATGCGTACCTTTCTTAACATCATTTGGTTCATCACCGGCGGGTTCCTCCTAGCCTTGGCCTACTTCATCTTTGGCATCATCGCCTGCATCTTCATCGTCACCATCCCCGCGGGCGTCGCATCGTTCCGCATGGCTAATTTCGCCCTGTGGCCATTTGGCCGCTCGGTGGTGCAGCCGGTAAAGGGCAGCGGCTCCATGTCCACCTTTTCCAACGTCGTCTGGTTCGTGGTCGCCGGCCTGTGGCTGGCCATTGGCCACGTCACCACCGCGGCGGCACAGGTAGTGACCATCGTGGGCATCCCAGCCGCGCTGGCCAACCTGAAGATGATCCCGGTGACCTGCTTCCCGTTCGGCCGCAAGATTGTGGACTCTGATCACATCCCATTCGGCTGGGAGCCGATGGTCAAGCTCTAAACCGCATTCCGCTGACAAAACAAGCACGTTCTGCCTAATGTTCCTTTGATTTGGGGCAGAACGTGCTTGTTTTACATCGCCGTGGGGCAAGCGAGGCCATAAAGCAGCCGCGTTATCCGCCTCGCCGAGTAGGTGAGAGGGGATAACGCGGCTCAAAGTGTGCCTTTAGCGGTTGGAGCGGTACCAACCGATGAGCTCATCGGTGGACTGGTCGCCGGAGTTGGCGGCCTCAGCGCCGGAGACGGCCGGCGCCAGGTCATTAGCCTGCTGCTTGCCCAGCTCCACGCCCCACTGGTCGAAGGAGTTGATATCCCAGATAACGCCCTGGGTGAACACGATGTGCTCGTAGAGCGCGATGAGCGCGCCGAGGGTCTGCGGGGTGAGTTCCTCGGCCAGGATGGTGGTGGTCGGGCGGTTGCCCGGCATGACCTTGTGCGGCACGACGGCCTCGTCTACGCCCTCGGCCGCGATTTCTTCTGCGGTCTTGCCAAAGGCCAGCACCTTGGTCTGGGCAAAGAAGTTGCCCATGAGCAGGTCATGCATGGAACCAGAGCCATCGGCGGTGGGGAAGTCCTGCTTCGGGCGGGCAAACCCGATGAAGTCCGCCGGGATGAGGCGGGTTCCTTGGTGCATGAGTTGGAAGAAGGCGTGCTGGCCATTGGTGCCCGGCTCGCCCCAGTAGATTTCCCCGGTGGATGGGGCGGTAACCGCGGTGCCGTCGCGGCGCACGGACTTGCCATTGGATTCCATGGTCAGCTGCTGCAGGTAGGCCGGGAAGCGGCCGAGGTCCTGGGAGTAGGGGAGCACGGCGTGGGTCTGGGCGCCGAAGAAGTTGGTGTACCAGACCCCCAAGAGACCCATGAGCGCGGGGACGTTTTCTTCCAGTGGGGTGGTGCGGAAGTGCTCGTCCATGGCGTGGAAACCCTCGAGGAAGCGCATAAAGTCCATCGGGCCAATGGTGCACATGAGGGACAGGCCGATGGCGCAATCCACGGAGTAGCGGCCGCCGACCCAATTCCAGAACGGGAACATGTTCTCGGTATCGATGCCGAACTCGGCTACCTTCTCCGCATTGGTGGACACGGCGACGAAGTGCTTGGCTACGGCGGATTCGTCACCATCGAATTGCTCGATGAGCCAGCGGCGCGCGGCGTGCGCATTGGTTAGCGTCTCCTGGGTGGTAAACGTCTTGGACGCGATGATGAATAGGGTAGATTCTGCATCCAGGCCATCGAGTGTGGCGGCCATATCGGCCGGGTCAACGTTGGAGACGAATTCGGCGGAGATGCCGGCGACCTCATAGGAGCGCAGTGCCTTGGCCGCCATCGCTGGTCCGAGGTCGGAGCCACCGATGCCGATATTGACTACCTTTTTGATGGTGTGGCCGGTATGCCCGAGCCACGAGCCGGAGCGCAGCGCGGTGGCGAAATCGCGCATGCGGCCTAAGACCTCGTGGACATCGGCGGCGACGTCCTGGCCGTCAACGCTCAAGTCATCTTCGGCCGGGATGCGCAATGCGGTGTGCAGCACGGCGCGATCCTCGGTGTTATTGATGTGCTCGCCGGCGAACATGGCATCGCGGCGGGCCTCAAGGTCGGCGGCCTTGGCTACTTCCACCAGCTGCTTGACGACGTCCCCGTCGATCAGATTCTTCGATAGATCGACGTGCAGGCCGGCGGCGTCGAAAGTGAAGTTGCGGGCGCGGTCTGCATCGGCGGCGAAAAGCTCGCGGAGGTTGAGGTCCTTTTTATCCTCATATACTTTCGCGAGCTCGCTCCACTGGGCAGATGCGGTGATATCCATGATGGTTGGCCTTTCTGGCAACTAGCGCATTGGCAACATTTACCCCTCCCACCGTAGTCCAGAAAGCACTACCGCGTCGGGCCGTCTTAGAGGATGAGAGCGCCTGCCCAGCCGGCAATAAGCAGCGGAATATTGAAGTGGATGAAGGTGGGAATGACCGAGTCGCGGATGTGGTCGTGCTGGCCATCCGCGCCCAAGCCCGCGGTAGGGCCGAGGGTGGAATCGGAGGCGGGAGAGCCGGCGTCGCCAAGCGCGCCTGCGGTGCCAATAAGCGCCACGGTGGCCGCGGGGCTAAAGCCCAACGACATGCACAGCGGCACATAGATAACGGAGATGATGGGCAAGGTGGAAAAGGAAGAGCCGATGCCCATGGTGACCACTAAGCCCACCACCAGCATCGCGCCGGCGGAAAGGACCTTATTGGTGCCAAAGAGGTTGGCGGTGGCATCCACCAGCGGGCCGACCTCATTGGTCGCCGTCATGACCGAGGCGAACCCCTGGGCGGTTATCATGATGAAGCCGATGAGCGCCATCATCTTCATGCCATTGGTAAAGACATCGTCCGCGTGCTTCCAATCCACCGCGCCGGTAAGCAGCAAAATTCCTAAGCCGGTCAGCGCGCCGACCATGAGGCCATCGGATTCGAAGTCGAGCGCCTGCATGACAATCTGCACCGCAAAGGTGGCAATGATGGCCACGACGGAAACCCACACCTTATAAGCAGAGGGGGCCTCTTGGTGCTCCTCAGCCGCGATGGGCAGGTTTTCATAGTCGCGCGGTTTGCGGTAGCTAATGAAGATGGCGATGAGTAGGCCGGCGAGCATGCCGAGCGCCGGCACGCCCATAACCTGCATGATATTGATATCGGAGGTATCAAGCCCCGCCTGCTGGATATTAAAGAGCAGGATGTCATTTAAGTAGATGGAGCCAAAGCCCACCGGAATGAACATGTAGGTGGTGATAAGGCCGAAGGTCAGGCAGGTAGTAATTAGCCGGCGGTCCAGGCGC
This sequence comes from Corynebacterium sp. MSK158, assembly GCF_030229085.1. NCBI lineage: Bacteria > Bacillati > Actinomycetota > Actinomycetes > Mycobacteriales > Corynebacteriaceae > Corynebacterium > Corynebacterium sp. MSK158. Next base: position 409,143 of record NZ_JASPHJ010000001.1, on the reverse strand, counting down.
AGCTTATTCATCACTGTAAGTAGCGGCGGGATGATGAGCGGAATGAAGGCGATGTGGACCGGGATGAGGTTCTGGCTCATCACGGACATGGCGATGAGCCCGAGGATGAGCATCCACTTGGTGGCCAGGGCGGCTTTGGGGTCTGCTTCGCCGCTGCCGCCGAGCTTGCGGATGAGGAAATTAGCCAGGACCTGTGGCAGCCCAGCGGAGGCCACGCCCATCGCAAAAGCGCCCAAGAGGGCATAGCTTAGGGCAATCTTGGCGCCGCCGCCCAAGCCATCTTGGAAGGCAACCATGGTGGCATCGAGTCCCATGCCGGACATGAGCCCGCCGACGATGGCACCCAAGAAGAGAGCCACCACCACGTGCACGCGCACAAGGGCGAGCACGAGCATGACTATGACGGCGATGAGAACTGCATTCATGCTTAGCCAGGATACTGCATAGTATCGGCTGGCCAGTAATTATTCGGCTAGCCCAACCGCCCGCGGCCCATGCGCAGCAGCGCAGAGGCAATAGTGGGGCCTTCCTCGCCGAGTTCATCGCGGAACTGATTCAAAATTGCAATCTCGCGCGTGTGGACGAGGCGGGTGCCGCCGGAGCTCATGCGGGTGCGGCCGATGGCCTGGGAGACTTCCGTGCGGCGCTTGGCAGCATCCAGGATGATGCGGTCCATGCGGTTGATTTCTTCGCGATATTGTTGGATCTCCGCATCAGATAGGGGATCATCCGTGCCTGAAGGCGTGCGGATGTCCAAGCCATTATTGACGATGTCCTTTTTATCTTCTGCGGTCATAAAACCATATTGTGCCACCCGCTCGTGCAAAAGGAAATAGCAGCTCGCACGGCGGATACGGGGCGTGTCCGATGGGGCTAGTAGGTTGGTAGGCATTATGAACGAAAACTCTCCTTTTAGTCCTTCCCCTTCTACCGGCGGTGCACCCGCCCCAAGCCCCTTCGGTGGCTTCGGCGCACCGCGCGGGGCGAGCCCGCAACCCGAATCCTCTGATGCTTTGACCGAGGGCCTTAACCCACAGCAGCTTGAGGCCGTAACCCACTCTGGAAGCCCGCTGCTCATTGTGGCCGGCGCCGGTTCCGGCAAAACCGCCGTGCTTACCCGGCGTATCGCTTATCTCATGCGCCACCGTGGGGTGAATCCGTGGGAGATCCTCGCCATTACCTTTACTAATAAAGCCGCGGCGGAAATGAAAGAGCGCGTGGGCGGGCTAGTGGGCCCTGTGGCCGAGCGCATGTGGGTATCTACCTTCCACTCCATCTGCGTGCGCATCCTGCGCCAAAACGCGCAGCTCGTCCCAGGCCTTAATACCAACTTCACCATCTACGATGGCGATGACGCCCGCCGGCTTTTGTCCATGATTGCCAAGGACATGCAGCTGGATCTGAAAAAGTACACCCCGCGCGTTCTGGCTAATCAGATTTCTAACCACAAAAACGAACTCATTGGTCCTGAATCCGCGCTGGAGAAGGCGCAGCAGACCAAAAACCCTTTTGAGACCACCGTGGCCCAGGTCTATGCCGAATACCAGCGCCGCCTGCGCGCGGCCAATGCCGTGGACTTTGATGATCTCATCGGTGAGGTGGTGCGGATTTTCACCCAGCACCAGCAGGTGGTGGAGTTTTATCGGCGGCGCTTTAAGCACGTGCTTATCGACGAGTACCAGGACACCAACCACGCCCAGTATGCGCTGGTTGCCGCGCTCGTGGGCAGGGGAGAGCTCGGCCCCGACGCCCCTGAATTGTGCGTAGTGGGCGATTCCGATCAGTCCATTTATGCCTTCCGTGGTGCAACCATCCGCAATATTCAGGAGTTCGAGCGCGACTACCCGCAGGCACATACCATCTTGCTGGAGCAGAATTATCGCTCCACCCAGACCATTCTCAATGCGGCCAACGCCGTGATCGCTAAAAATGAGAACCGACGCGAGAAGAACCTGTGGACCGCCCATGGTGAAGGCGAGCAGATCGTGGGCTACGTTGCCGATAACGAACATGATGAGGCGCGGTTCATCGCCTCAGAAATCGACTCCCTGGTGGATAAAGGACGCAGCTATTCCGATATCGCGGTCATGTACCGCACCAATAACGCCTCACGTGCGCTGGAAGATATCTTCATTCGCTCCGGAATTCCGTACAAGGTGGTGGGTGGCACGCGCTTTTATGAGCGGCGCGAAATCCGCGATATGGTGGCCTACCTGCGCATCTTGGATAACCCGGACGATACGGTAAGCCTGCGCCGCATCATTAATGTTCCCAAGCGTGCCATTGGTGACAAGGCGCAGGGGCATATTGCTCTCCATGCCGAAAACCACGGCATTAGCTTTGGCAAGGCGCTTGCCGATGTCCCCCGGGGCGACGTCCCTGGCCTTGGCACTCGGGCCATTAACGCAGTAACCAAATTCAACGACATGATGGAGGGGATCCGCAATCAGATCCCGTCCATGCGCGATGAGGTTACCGGTCAACCGGATTTGGGCGAGCTGCTTTCCGCCATTTTGGATGCCACGGGATACAAGGCGGAATTGGAAAATTCGAATGATCCGCAGGACGGAGCGCGCCTAGATAACTTAAACGAGTTGGTATCGGTGGCACGCGAATTTACTTCAGAGGCCGCGAATCAGCTGGCTGCATCTGGTGCAGATGCAGTGGATCCTTCCGAGTTAGTGGAGGAGGGTGAGGCTGCGCCGGGCTCGTTGCAGGCCTTCTTGGAAAAGGTGTCGCTGGTGGCTGATGCTGATCAGATTCCTGACTCGGAGACCGGCGTGGTCACCATGATGACTCTGCACACCGCCAAGGGCCTTGAGTTCCCCGTAGTCTTTTTGACCGGCTGGGAGGATGGCCAATTCCCGCATATGCGCTCACTGGGTGACCCGAAGGAATTAAGCGAGGAGCGCCGCCTCGCCTATGTGGGCATTACCCGCGCTCGCGAGCAGCTGTATCTCACCCGTGCCATTTTGCGCTCGGCGTGGGGCAATCCGGTGACTAATCCCGCCAGCCGCTTCCTCGGCGAGGTCCCAGAAGACCTCATCAACTGGCGGCGCGAAGACTCCGATAGCTCCCTGACCGGCGCGTGGGGCCAGGACGACTACCAATATGGTCGCTCCTATGGCCGCGACTGGTCTGGGTGGGGCAGAGGCGGGTTCCGCGGTGGCCAGCGCGCTGCGTCTTCCCCATCGCAGCGCACCAGCAAGCCAGCGGCGACCTCAATGCCTAAGAACAATAACCTCAACCTAGCCGTGGGTGACCGCGTCAATCATGCTAAGTACGGGCTCGGAACTGTCATTGAAACGTCCGGCTCCGGCAAGCGCGCCACGGTCACCGTGGACTTTGGTTCTTCCGGTAAGGTCCGGCTGATGCTCATCGGCGGAGTGCCGATGGAAAAGCTTTAGACCGAAATGCCGCGCTCGTTGAACCAGGAAACGGGGTCAACGGGGGCGCCTCCGCCTGGGTGAATCTCAAAGTGGAGGTGCGGGCCAGTGGAGTGGCCCTCGTTGCCAATGCCGGCGATTTCCTGACCCGCGGTCACGCGCTCGCCCACATTTACCTTGAGCTGGTCTGCCGGCATGTGACCGTAGACGGAGATGGTGCCGTCATCGTGCTGGATGCGGATCCAATTGCCAAAGCCCTGTGCCGGGCCGGAGTTGATGACGGTGCCGTCCATGACCGCCAGAATCGGGGTGCCCACCGGGTTAGCTACGTCGATGCCGTTGTGCATCGTGCCCCAGCGCTGGCCGAAGCCAGAAGTAAGCGTGCCGGAGGTAGGAAAGACCACGGTATTGCCCGCGGAGTCCTTACCGCGCTTTGTGGTGAGTCCGGAGTGATTTCCCTGCGGAGCGAATGCCTCCTTCAATCCCGGTACAGAACCAGGATCCAAGACGATATTTACTCCGCCGGATTCGTTTCCATCTACCTGCGGGGTAGCCTCGCCGTTGAGCAGGCCAACCGAGGTGGTGGCGAGGCCAACAAGGGCGTCGACCACTCCGGCGTTATCTACGTTCGTAGCGGTGGGCTCGGAAGAGCCGTCCGATACGTCCACGCTAGCCACTGGCTCTGCAGCAAAAGCGGTGGTGCCGGTAGCAAGTACGGTGCCGAGCGTAACGATGCTCAGCGCCACGTTCTTGCGTGCGCGGTTCATGCGCTTCATATCTTAAGTCCTTTTCATGGCTGTGCATGGTCTCGGGACGCTTGTGCCCTAGTGAGAGCGGCGTCTTGCAACTGCCAACTGCGACACGCCGAAAGCTGAAATGCTTGCGTTCGAAATCGCTCGTGGCAACGAGTTAAAAGTTAGCCCGCTCGAACGGCCCGCGCAATCTTAAAAAACGCTGGTAGCGGCGGAAATAGTTCGAAATTATTCGAACATGCCAGCTTGTTGTGCGTGTTACGAATGTGGCTAGAGTGGCGTGTGTAAAGTGTTGGTTTAGGGTCTGGGGGTAGACTTTGGGGGTGGGTGTGCCGCTCTGGAAATGGCGTGTTGCGTTCAAGCCCAGTGATTAGCGTAAATGTGTATCTACCTGCGACAAGGCTGTGTACTGGACTTGGCTGTGCGGCGCAATTTGTGTCTAGGGTCCGGTGGTGGAGCTTGTCTTGACGGGGCTTGCCTTTTGTTGGAGGCGCAATGGGAAGGCTGGGACGCATTTGGGTCGTCTTGGGGAAGGTTGGCTGCAGCCTCGGTGGTCGGGAGCCGGCGCTGGTGTCTTTAGGGCAATTGTGGACATGAAAAAGCGCCGCAGGAAAGCCACTGCGGCGCTTAACAAGAAGGTGTTGGGGTGGGTGGGGGCCTTAGAGGTCGATGCCTCGCTCAGCCAGCCAAGGCTGCGGATCGATTGCCTCGCCACCGTTCGGGTGAACTTCGAAGTGGAGGTGGGAGCCGGTGGAAAAGCCCATCGAGCCCATGCCGGCGATCTTCTGGCCGGCATGCACGTGCTCGCCAACGGCCACGTCAAGAGTTTGCATGTGACCATAAACGGTCATGGTGCCGTCGTCGTGCATGATGCGGATCCACTGACCAAAGCCGGAAGCTGGACCGGAGTCGATGACCATACCATCCATGACGGCAAGGATTGGGGTGCCGGGAGAGTTGGCGATGTCGACGCCCTTGTGGAAGGTGCCCCAGCGCATAGCGAATGGAGATGTGAATGCGCCTTCGGCAGGGCGGGCAATGGAAGGTGCGCGAGCAGCTTCATCGGCAGCGGCGCGCTCTTCAGAAGCCTGGATGGCCTTGTTGAGTTGATCGGTCAGATCGGCAACTGGCTTAGCCTCAGCAACGTTGAGGATCTGCGGGGCGGTATCAACCGGAGCCGCAGCAGTATCCTCCACCTGAGTGGAGTCGGAGGCGAGCTCGAAGTCAACGGACTGCGTCTTGGTAGTAGCCGCGTTATCGGACTGGATGTTTGCGGCGGCTGCGCCACCAACGCCGGCCGTGGAAACTGCACCTGCCGCAACCGTCATTACGGCAATGCGACCCTTCGCGGTCTGCGAGGTGACAATCTTGCGATGGCGGCCGGCGCCACGCTGAACTTTGCTTCGCATTAGGTCTTCTTTCGTCATTTTCACAATCTGCGCAGAACGGGTGTTACATCCCCACCGAGTTAGTTACGAGATTGTGACCATCTTGTTACCAACGAGATGTAACAGTAGCGTCTCGAAAAGATAACAGCAACCCAAATTAAGAAACTTTCAGGCCCTCCTCGGGGAAATTGTCCACGAGCAGGCAACATGTGGCACGCGGAATATCATTAGTGCGATAAAGATCCCACGCGAGCTCCGCGTGCGTCACGCAAAACTAGCGGTCTTTGCCTTCAATAGTGTTACAGCCAGAGTTAAGAGTGTGAAACCAGGGCAGATTTTATACTCCTTATATATTTGTATAGCTCAGGTGCAGGGGTTGCCGCCGGTGATTTTGCGAGCGCTTCGTCGCGCCACCCCGATTTCACTTCCGGAAGGTGGCAAAGTGGACGCCGATGAACAAAAACACCAGCCCCCAATCTCGGTCAACGCCCCGCCCGCGTAGCCAGGCGCGGGGCCGTACGGTGCGCGCGGAGCGCACCCCACGCGCGCCTCATCCCAGCGGGTCACGCCAGTCCTCTGGATCGGCGCAGCGCGTCGCCCGCAAGGCCGGCTCCAAGGCCAAGGCGCGCCGTACCCCCGCGCCGTTGACCAAAGCCGGGCGCATTCGCCGCATGCTTATTACGGCGGCAGTGCCCAACGTGGTTATTGTCCTTATCATTATGGCCATCGCGCTTGGCAGTCTCATGCTCACCGGCTCTCCCATGGCGTGGTGGTACACCATCGTGGCGGAGGCCTGGATGGTCTTTAACCTCGCCCCGGTCTCTGCGGCTGATGTGCATATTTCCTTCCTGCCGGCCTTGCCAGCGCTTATTCTCGCCGCGGTGGTGGCGGTTCGTGTGCGCAGCGCGGTAAAACACAAGGTCAGCGTCAAGGACCTGCTTACTCTTTTGGCCTGCGTGCTTGGCGTGCCGGTGGTATTTACCATCATCGCGTGGCTGATGCTGTGGGATGCGGGCAATGTCTATGACGTCTCCCCGCCTAATCTGGCGCAGGCGTTGCTGCGCGTTATTGTTCTGCATCTGGCCGCCATGACGTCCGGTATGGGGTGGCGCTTGTGGCGGGCGTTGGCCAAGCGTTATGGGGTACCGCGCCCGCTTGTCGACGCCACCCAGATCGCCCTTCGCTATCTCGCCTACCTGGCCATTGGCGCAGCCGCAGTCTTTGCGGTGGTATTCCTTGTCAATGTCTCCCGCCAGGGCGAGATGATGAATGACTATCCTACGATCTCCGGCTTAGGCATTGCCGGACTCGTGCTGCTGAGCGTGCTCTACATTCCCAATGCCATCGTGAGCACCGCGGCGGTATTGGTGGGCTCGGAGTTCTCCGTAGGCGAAGGCTCGGTAAGCCTCTTTAGCGCCCACCTCGTGCCGCTGCCACCGCTGCCCATTACCGGCGGCATTCCTGCTTCCGCGCCCAGCTGGGCGGTGGCGCTATTGATCGTCCCCCTCTGCGCTGCAATCTACTCTTTGTACAAGAAACGTCCGAGCTTTCAAGACGTCCTCGTAGCTACGGTGGCCTCCGCAGTACTCATGCTGGTTGCCTGCTACCTTGTCAGCGGTGACCTTGGCTACTACGGCGCGACCGGCCCGCAGCTGTGGACTGCCGCAGGCCTTACCGCCCTGTGGATGGCTGTCGTTGGTTGTGCCGTTGCCGCAGGCTTCGCCTTCGTGGCCTGGCGCGCGGCCCGCACGGTACCTGGTGTGGATCCAGCCGCCGATGAGCCCGCTGCTGATGCCACCACTACCGAGGTGACCGATGCAGCGACCGCCGAAACTGACGACGCCCCCGCCGAACCGGAGCGCGAGCCCATCACCGATCCGGAAATCGTTGATGCCGAGGTAGTCGAGGACGAGCCCCAGGATTCCGCACCTGGCGAGGCCGCAGAGGAACCGGAAGAAGAGCAGAAAGAAGAGGACACTCCAGCCGAAGAAACAGCAGAGCAGCAGGATGAGGCTGAGGAGGGCAATGAAAGGGGCGTCGCCAAGCCGCTGAGCCAACAGCTCAAGGACCAAATGGGGGAGAGTGAGCAGGACTCTGCGGGCGAAGATTCCCCCGAGGAGGGGGAGAGGGGCTAGGCTATAGCGCGTGACTTCACCGATGCCTCCGCGCTATACCGCTGACCCTGAACGCCTCCGAGTGGTTGTGCTCGTTTCTGGAACGGGTTCCCTGCTACAAGCCATTGTGGATGCCCAGGCCGGGCATTACCAGGTAGTGAAGGTGGTGGCGGATAAGGAATGCCACGGTATTGCGCGCGCACAGGGTCACGGGATTGAAACCGAGGTCGTGGCGCTGGGTGCGGATCGCGCCGAATGGAATCAACGTCTGGTTGACGCAGTAGATGCTGCGCAGCCAGACGTTGTTGTTTCTGCGGGCTTTATGAAGATCCTGGGCCAGGAATTCTTGGACCGCTTCGAAGGCCGCACCATCAATACCCACCCGGCGCTACTGCCTGCCTTCAAGGGAGCGCACGCGGTGCGCGACGCCCTAGATTATGGCGTGAAGATCACTGGCTCTACCGTCCACTTTGTGGACGCGGGCGTGGATACCGGCTCCATCATCGCGCAGCGCCCCGTTGTCATTGACGCGGACGATGACGAGTCCACCCTCCATGAACGCATTAAACAAGTAGAGCGCGATCTCATCGTGGAGGTGCTGCGTGCAGCTAACGTCCACGACGAGAAACTAACTATTCAACTCGCAGACTAAGACTTTTCGAAAGGCTTAATCCTCCTCATGAGCGAAGACCGCAAGCAGGTAAAGCGCGCCCTTATCAGCGTGTACGACAAGACCGGGCTGGAGGATCTAGCCCGCGCCCTCGATAAGGCAGGCGTGGAAATCGTCTCCACCGGCTCCACCGCGAAGAAGATCGCGGACCTAGGCATCGAGGTCACACCGGTAGAAAAGCTCACCGGCTTCCCGGAGTGCTTGGAAGGCCGCGTCAAGACGCTGCACCCGCGCGTGCACGCCGGAATCCTGGCCGATACCCGCAAGGACGACCACCTCAACCAGCTCTCCGAGCTCGAGGTAGAGCCTTTCCAGCTCGTCGTGGTCAACCTGTATCCCTTCCGCGAGACCGTGGCCTCGGGCGCGGACTTTGATGGCTGCGTGGAACAGATTGATATCGGCGGCCCATCCATGGTGCGTGCGGCCGCCAAGAACCACCCGTCCGTCGCCGTTGTGGTAGACCCTTCCCGCTACGGTGAGGCAGTGGAGGCCGTGAACAACGGTGGCTTTACCCTGGAGCAGCGCCGCGGCTTGGCGCGCGACGCCTTCCTGCACACCGCGGATTATGATGCGGCCGTCTCCGCGTGGTTCGTGGATCAGCTCAGTGAGGAGGGCCAAACCACCCCGCTGCGCTACGGCGAGAACTCTCACCAGGCGGCGACCGTCACCCGCATCGGTTCTAAGGGCCTTGCCAATGCCACCCAGTTCAATGGCAAGGAGATGAGCTACAACAACTACCAGGATGCGGATGCCGCGTGGCGCGCCGCGTGGGACCACGAGCGCCCCTGTGTTGCGATTATCAAGCACACTAACCCATGCGGCATTGCCGTGTCCGAGGAGTCCATCGCCGCCGCCCACCGTGCGGCGCACGCGTGCGACCCAATGTCCGCCTTCGGTGGCGTGATTGCCGTCAACCGTGAGGTCACCGTAGAGATGGCCGAGCAGGTCAAGGAGATCTTCACCGAGGTCATCGTTGCGCCTTCCTATGAGGACGGCGCCATCGAGGTGCTCAAGGCCAAGAAGAACCTGCGCGTGCTGCAGGCAGAGCACGAAGACCAGCACGAGGAGCGCAAGTACATCTCCGGCGGCGTGCTCACCCAAGAGCCAGACACCTACCAGGCCGAGGGCGATAACCCGGCCAACTGGACCCTGGCTGCGGGCGAGGCCCTCAACGAGTCCGACTTGGCTGAGCTCGAATTCGCATGGCGCGCCGTGCGCGCGGTGAAGTCCAATGCCATCTTGCTGGCCCAGGACAATGCCACCGTGGGCGTAGGCATGGGCCAGGTCAACCGCGTTGACTCCGCCAAGCTGGCCGTCGAGCGCGCCAACACCTTGGCCGATGGTGCCAACCGCACCGAGGGCTCCTTCGCCGCTTCTGACGCCTTCTTCCCATTCGCCGATGGTTTGCAGGTGCTTCTCGACGCCGGCGTCAAGGCCGTTGTCCAGCCCGGCGGCTCCATCCGCGACGAAGAAGTCATCGCGGCAGCGAAGGAAGCCGGCGTTACTTTGTACCTGACCGGTACCCGCCACTTCGCGCACTAGCCTAAGCTAAATGCCATGACATTCCCTATCCGCCGGGCCTGGGGCCCGGCAGCCGCCCTTATCGCCTGCGCGCTCACCCTAAGCGCCTGCGGCGACGAGGACGCGGCGAATAATTCCCCTAACTTTGTCAACACCGAGGCACGCGGCACGGCCGATCCCCTCTACGGAAAAGAGAGCACGTCCGCAGCGCCCGCGTCCTTATCCGCGGCACCGCCTGCCTCTTCCTCGGATCCATCGGCCGCGGCACCCGCCGGTGACGTTCAAGCCGTGCTTGACCGCATCGTGGCAGAACATGGAAACGTGGGCATTGCGGTCTCCGATGGCACCACCACCATTGAAGCGGGGCGCACCGCTCCCGAAGCCGCGTGGTCAACCTCCAAGGTGCCGGTGCTCATCGCGGCGAATCGAGTGGGTGCTGCCGATAGCCAGCTAGTGTCCTCTGCAATCACCTACTCCGATAACGAGGCTGCCAAGACCGCGTGGGCGGGGCTAGGGGAGGGGACCGCAGCCGCGCAGGCCACGCAAAGCGTCATCGCGGAGGCGGGCGATGTCGCCACCCAAGTCCAATCCCAGGTCACCCGCCCGGAATTTACGGCCTTTGGCCAAACCATGTGGAGCGTGGGCAACCAAGCAAAGTTTATGGCCGGGTTGCGCTGCGTTGAAGGAGTGCAGCCGATTATCGACGCCATGGGTGTCGCCGATCCCGCCCAAGGCTACGGCCTGCGCAGCCTGCCGGGGGCCTTGATGAAGGGCGGCTGGGGCCCGAGCCCGGCCGGTTCCTACGATGTGCGGCAGATGGGCATCGTGCAGCTGGGCGGGCACGACGTCGCCGTGGCACTGATTGCCTCATCCTCTGATGGCCAGTACGCCTCCACCCAAACGGTGCTTACCTCCATGGCCGAAGCCCTAGCGCAGGCTGATTCCCAGTGGTCCAGCCCTGCCTGCTAAGCCCGTCAGTAGAAAGGAAAACTCATGACTTCTCGCTTAAGCCTCCGTTCGCTCATTGCCGCAGGCTTCGTCCCGCTCGTGGCCGCCAGCCTCGCGCTGAGCGGTTGCAGTGACTCCACGGACGACGCTGCCCCGAGCTTCAAAGGGAAGGGCAGCGGAATGACCACGGTCAATAACTCCGACAGAGAAGAGGAAAACGCCGAGGAATCCACGGCCGCGCAAGAGACTGTAACCAAGCAAGAGGAAGCCTCGGAGGAACCGCCGGTAGTTACGGTCACGCAGACGGAAAAGCAGGAGGCCTCGTCTTCCACCGGTGGGGGACAAAAGACTGGCGAAGGCAACTATATTTCTGATTTCAATGGGCACGGATGGCTCGATGGTGGCTACGCAAGTTGCAACCGGTTTGAACGTGCCCTGTTTGCCGGTACTGGTCCTGATGGCAGGGTTATCATTTGCGAGACCGGAGGTGGCTACAAGTTCTATCGCTCATCGATGTTTGATGGCCAGTTTGAATCGGGTGACGTTACCCAAGACGGCAACAACTACTACGTCAATGCGGATCCGTCGATCATTGTGGTGACGCCGAGTGGCGTAAGCGTGCGCGAGGGCGGCGGATTGGCCGCCACGGGCGAGTTCACGGAGTCGTGGCAGCGCTAACGCGGAAAACGAGGGGCTAGCGCGACTTCTTCTTGCGGTCGGCCGCTGCGGCGGCGGCCGCAGAGATGGAGTCGTTGCGATTCTTCAGTAGCTCGAGGGTAGTTTCCTCGGCATTGTCGGGGACGGAGGCGCCGAGGACGGCCAAGGCGGCGTCGGCAAGCATGGCGGCAGTCTCCGGAACCGACTGGGAAGCGTCGAACGGAGGGGTGCCGTTATTGGGGCGCATTTCAATAACGGACAGCGCGATGTGGAAGGGCAGCTCCACGCGGGGGTCATCCTCGCCCACAATGGCGGCGGCGGTGGAGCGGAAATGATTCTGTAGGCGGTCGCGGGACTCGTGATACTCGGAGAACTCCGAAGAATTAGCCACCGGCAGCTGATACAGGCGGCCCACGTTCCAGCCACTGGTGAGCAGCAGACGCGATTCTGCGGCGACCAAAGACCACAGGCGCTGTGCTGGGGCCGCGTCGGTACCTGCCAACTCATCGGCCAACTCCAAGGAGGGCTCGATGGTGGAATTGAGCAGCGTCAGGAAAATCTCCGTCTTGGACGGGAAGTGGTAGTACAGCGACGCCTGACGGATGCCCACCGCGTCTGCGATCTGGTGCGTGGACGTGGTAGCAAAACCCTGAGTAGTGAAAAGCTCGGAGGAGGCGTCCAGGATCTCCTCTCGGGCGCTATTGCCCCTGCGCCGCGGGCTGTGTTTACGCGGCCTACCGACATTGCCTGCCATGCGGTGGGACGCCTCCTTTCGCAAAAGAGAAATCACTTCTAATAATCAACTGTACAATCTTATGCCCGACTAGGTACTGCTTCCGAATCCGCACCGTAGAGACTATTTATATTCTTCCGTCCGACGGGCAATAGACTCAAACGCCGCCGAGACAATGCGGCACGCGGAGCCATAAGCAGTGCGGTCCAACGGCGGGAGATCGCGCAATATTGCCGAGTGATCACTAACGCCCTCGTACCAACGGCGCAACTCTAACGCATAGCCAGTGCGCCACGCTAGGTCCAAAGCCTCTGCATCAGCAGCGCTAAGCAGACCGCGTTCCACGCCGATCGCTAAGCGATCCACCGTGGGGCGCGGCCCCGGCGCCGCCCAGCGTGCGATTGCCGCGATGGGGGAGAGCAGTGTGACTTTAATATCCACCGCTGTATCGCGGTCCGGCAGGCCATCGACCATCTTTAGGGCAGGAGGGCGCTGGCTCAAGGCTTCTTCCAGTAGCGCTTGTTCCCCGCCGTTTCCAAGGGGCAGGCCGGCGTCGACTCGCGCGGCGATGGAATCGGCGGCTACGTGAGCCTGGAGACCGACATCAGCGAAGACCTCTTGCAGATCGGCATCTTCACCCATCCACACCACGGGCATGGAGGGCAACTGGTCGCCACGGGCGGCAGCGCCGCTAAGGCGGACCGGGGAGTTGACCCCCGGGGAGCGAACAATATCCGTAATCAGCCGGGAATACCAGTGGGCCAATTCAATCTCATTGTCTTGGTGGGCGACCGCGTTGCGCAAGATATCTTGGGCCTCTGCGAGCAGTCCGCGGGCCGTAGCGCGAGACTGGCAGTGCGGGGCGAGCTCGGAGAGATCGAGTAGGGATTGGTGCAGGGCCATTGCTCACTGCCTTTCACTAGTGCGGGGCCAGTGTACCCCGCCGGCTGCGGGGTACACGAATGTTTTCAATCTAACACCTCAGCCTGGTAAGCCGTGCATGTGGGCCACGAGGAGGGATAGGGGGGGCTAAAACGACTTTCGCCGCCTGCCCTCGAGGAGGGAGGCGGCGAAAGCTTATGGTTCTTTTACCGTGTCACACTTGCCAGCGGCAAAAGTGCGCTGTTGATACCCAGCTACTGTTTAGCGGGTGGTGAACGGCAGGAGAGCCATTTCGCGTGCGTTCTTGACTGCGGTAGCAACCTGACGCTGCTGCTGCGGGGTCAGACCGGTGACGCGACGGGAACGGATCTTGTGACGATCCGAGATGAACAGACGCAGAGTCTTGGTGTCCTTGTAGTCCACCTTCTCGATGCCCTCAGCCTTCAAAGGGTTCTTCTTTGGGCGACGGCTCTGCTCCATACGGAACTTCTTTTGGTTATTGCGCTTATTAGCCATTGTGCAATTACCCCTTTACCAGCTGGACTTACGAACGCCCGGCAGCTCACCACGGTGAGCCATGCCGCGCATACGGACACGGGACAGGCCGAACTTGCGGAGGTAACCGCGTGGGCGGCCATCGGCAGCGTCACGGTTACGTACACGGGCTGGGGAAGCGTCACGAGGCTGGCGGTTCAGCTCGAACTGAGCCTCCAGGCGCTCCTCATCCGGGGTGTTCGGGTTCTTGATGATCTTCTTGAGCTCAGCGCGACGCTCCGCGTAGCGGGCGACGATTTCCTTGCGCTGCTCGTTCTTAGCGATCTTGGACTTCTTAGCCATTGATTATCGCTCCTCGCGGAATTCGACGTGCTTGCGGGCAATCGGATCGAACTTCTTCAAGGTGATGCGATCCGGGTTGTTGCGCTTGTTCTTACGGGTCACGTAGGTGTAACCGGTGCCCGCAGTGGACTTAAGCTTGATGATTGGGCGGATATCGTTACGTGCCATACTTAAATCTTCTCCCCACGTGCGCGAATCTTAGCCACAACGGACTCGATGCCATCGCGGTCGATGATCTTCATGCCCTTCGTGGAAACATTCAGGGTGATGGTACGGCCCTCAGAGGGCAGGTAGTAGCGACGACGCTGCACGTTGGGGTTCCAACGGCGCGAAGTGCGGCGGTGCGAGTGCGAGACCTGCTTGCCGAATTCCGGCTTGCGGCCCGTTACCTGGCAAATAGCCGACATGGGTCTTCTTTCTCCTAGCCGCCCACATCATGGCTATAGACAATGAAGCGCCGACTGCCGTGTGAGGGTGGCAGTGCTCAAAAGTGAGGTGTGAGCGGGTGCGGCGCCATCGTCAAACACCAGTAGACGGGGCGTAAAACGTATATTTTGACAACAGCAAGGGAAAATCTTACAGCCTCGGACGCGAATTACCTAATCGCTATCTTGCTGTGGCAGGTGGGCCGTTTGCCGTGCTGGGGTGGTGTTTGCCTGTGGGGCACCGTTAAGCGTGGCGTAAGAAACGGGAGTGAAATGAGTGGTTGCCGCTGGTTGGGGATTTCGCATATGGGTTAGTTGACTGTAGGATAATTCAGGTTGTTGACCCGTGCCGCGCGGCGCGCGGTTAACAGAGTGAAATTTGTACGTCCCAACTCGGGCACGATCCACGCTAAGGGTGTGGAACCGACCCGTAGTCCAACCCTGAGGGAATATATATGAAGAAAGATATTCACCCGGATTACCACCCGGTAGTCTTCCGTGATGCTGGTACCGGTCACTCCTTTTTGACCAAGTCCACCGCTTCCTCCGACCGCACCGTTGAGTGGGAAGACGGCAACGAGTACCCACTGATCGTCGTTGACGTTACCGCTGAGTCCCACCCGTTCTGGACTGGTGCACAGCGCGTTATGGATACCGCCGGCCGCGTCGAGCGCTTCAACCAGCGCTTCGGTGGCATGGCACGCCGCAAGAAGAAGAACGCGTAAGGAGGAGAGTAGAAAATGGCAACTCCTAAGTTTAAGAAGTCCCGTGCGAACACCCACGCACGCCGTTCCCAGTGGAAGGCTGACAATGTAGCCCTCCAGGAAGTCACCATCGACGGCCAGACCGTCCGCATCCCGCGCCGCCTGGTTAAGGCTGCCAAGCTGGGCCTGGTTGACGTAGAGCAGTTCTAAGCTCGCTCTTTAATCTCCCCGTCCGCTCTCGATTAGAGGGCTGGGCGGGGATTTTTAGCTTTAGAAGCGTTCTATAAGCATGTTTTAGCCGTATTTGGGGGACTGTGGGGGTAAATATTTCCCTTAACTTCATGAAGTTGACTGCCATAAGTAATAATTAGGACTATGAAAATCCTTGTGGTGGATGATGAACAAGCCGTCCGCGAATCGCTACGCCGTTCCTTACGCTTTAACGGCTACGAAGTGCTGACCGCTAACGACGGCTTGGAGGCCGTGGAGACGGTACGCGCTGAGAATCCCGAATTGCTTATTCTGGACGTCATGATGCCCAACATGGATGGCCTTGAGGTGTGCCGCAGCCTGCGCAGTGAGGGTTGGGACCGTCCGATCCTCGTTCTAACTGCGCGCGATGGTGTTTCGGACCGAGTGGTTGGCCTCGATGCCGGCGCTGATGACTACCTGCCAAAGCCGTTCGCTTTGGAGGAGCTCTTGGCCCGTGTGCGCTCCTTGGTGCGCCGCGCCTCCGCAGATTCCATCGCGGCTGAAACCCCAGTGGAAAGCAAGCTGAGCTTCGAGGACCTTGAACTCGACGCTGATACTCGCGAAGTCAGCCGCGGGGGCCGCGCCATTTCCTTGACCCGTACCGAGTTCGCGCTGCTGCAATTGCTGATGGAAAATCCCCGCAAGGTTCTCTCTCGCAGCAAGATCTTGGAAGAAGTTTGGGGTTATGATTTCCCTACCTCCGGCAATGCTCTCGAGGTCTATATCGGCTACCTGCGTAAGAAGACCGAGGGCGAGGGCGATGCTCGCCTCATCCACACCGTCCGTGGCGTGGGTTATGTCTTGAGGGAGTCTAATCCGTGATTTTAAGGAAGCCCGCTTCCCCTGCGGTGGCTTCCGGGAAAGTACAGTCCACCCCTCTTACCGAGTTCTCTGATCGTCAGGGGAGTTGGGCTTCACGGGCGCCACTGCGGTGGCGCCTTGCTACTGTTACTGGCCTTGTGGTGGCCGTAGCCGTTGCCTTGATGACGTTGGCAACGTATTGGGTTGTTTCTATGTCCCTTACTGCCTCCGTCGATGACCGCTTGGAGGCCAAGGCCGATGTCTTGTTGCGGCAAAGCCAAGACCCGCGGTTCATGGATAACGTGGATCAGGAAATCGAGGACTTTAAGTCCTATAACCCCGGCACCCGCGTAGCCCTATCGCCGCCCTCCATGAGCTTTTCCTACGGCGACACCATTCCTGTGGGCGGGGACTTCCACCGGACGGAGGATTACACGGAAACTTCCGTGCGTACCGTCGGTGGCGAGCGGGTGTTGGCCAAGCGCCATGATCTCGGTTCTACCGTGGTCGTCGCTCAGTCTCTCGCTCCTACGCAAGGGCTCATAGCCATCTTGGGCACGGTGCTTCTGATTATCGTTGGCCTTGGCATCTTGCTCGCCATTTTTGCAGGCCTCATCGTGTCCAAAACCGGTATGCAACCCATCGCCCGGTTGAAGCGAGCGGTGGATTACGTGACGCAGACCAACGACCTGCGTCCTATTGAGGTCTCTAATAACGACGAGATGGCGCAGTTGACCACCTCCTTTAACCAGATGCTGGAGGCACTGCAGGAATCCCGTTCGCAGCAGTCTCAATTCGTAGCCGATGCCGGACACGAGCTGAAGACCCCGCTGACCTCTATGCGTACCAATATTGAGCTTTTGATGATGCTCAATCGCGCCGGTGGTGGCTTTGGTATGAGCGATGAGGACCGCAAGGAC
This sequence comes from Corynebacterium sp. MSK158, assembly GCF_030229085.1. Classification (NCBI taxonomy): domain Bacteria; kingdom Bacillati; phylum Actinomycetota; class Actinomycetes; order Mycobacteriales; family Corynebacteriaceae; genus Corynebacterium; species Corynebacterium sp. MSK158. Next base: position 392,153 of record NZ_JASPHJ010000001.1, on the reverse strand, counting down.
CTCGAAGATGACGTCATGTCCCAGATGAATGAGCTCTCCACCTTGATTGGAGACCTCGTTGATTTGGCGCGTGAGGACGGCAATGAACGCGAACCGGAGCCGGTGGACCTTTGTGAAGTCATGATGGCTTCGCTGGAGCGTGCGCGCCGCCGCCGTCCCGATGTGGAGTTCTTGGTGCGTTTTATCCCGTGGGAGCTGGACGGCGACCCCTTCGCATTGGGCCGTGCCACGCTTAATCTTATGGATAATGCGGCTAAGTGGTCGCCGGCTACTGGCACGGTGCGCGTGTCTATGGAGCAGCTATCCACCCACGAGGTGCGCCTGCGCTTTGATGACTCCGGGCCTGGCATTGCACCGGAGGAGAGGGAGAAGGTCTTTGAGCGCTTCTACCGTTCGGCAGAAGCGCGCTCCATGCCGGGCTCAGGCTTGGGCCTGGCCATTGTGAAATCGGTGATTGAACGTCACGATGGCACCATCAAGATCCGCGAGTCTAATGATGGTGGTACCCGCATGGAAGTCATCTTGCCGGGCAAGCCTGTGTCGGGTGAGGTTTTCGTGGACGGTTTGGCAGATCCGCATGAGGGGCTGTCGGGTGGTAAGGAAGACCCGAACGACCGCGGTGAAATCTTTGCGCAGCGCTGGTTCAATCAGGGCTAGCGTATAAGCGTTTATACTGGTGAGGTAATACAGCAACCTTTCAGGAATTCCTAGTAGGTTGGCAGATCAGTATCAGTCTTGACCAAGCGAAGTGAGGCATAGTTTTCTCATGAACATGAGGAATGACGATTACCGCGGCTTTGATGGAAACTCCCCGGAGGGAGCGTCCCAGGAAGGTCCGGGTAGGGCCGAGCCGGTTCAGGGTGGTCCGAACTTTGGAGAAACCAACCAGCAAGATGCCGTGGCTGGCAACGCTGGCCCCTACAGTGACGGATTTGGTCTTCACAGCGGCGCTGGCGCGCAGGCACAAGAGACCGGCTCCTATTCGCAAGGCTGGAACCAACCGCGCGGCGGTGCTGAAGGCACTGACCCGCGAACGCTAGGTTCGCTGGGGCCCTATCCGGATGCCCCACAAACACAAAGCTTTAGCGGTCAGGGGCAGGAAGGCCCGATGGTCACTCCGCTGCCTCCGCAGCCGGAGCAAAAGAAGAAAATTGGCTTGGGCGCCGCCACCGCTCTGGCGGCCGTTGCCGCCATCGCCGCAGGCTCGATTGCCGGTGCTGTGGTCGGCATGAGTTCCGGGGGAGGCAATAACGATACCTCTGTAGTCAATGAAGCCCTCAAGGCTGAGCCGGCCAACAATAGCACCGGTAAGGAACCGGAGCAGGGTTCCGTTGAAGAAGTTGCCTCTAAGGTTTTGCCGGCGGTGGTTTCTATCCAGACGATGACTCGAACTGGTGGGGCTGAAGGCTCCGGTTCTGTCATCTCCCCAGATGGTTATGTACTGACCAACCACCACGTGGTTGCCGGTGCTGAGCAGGGTGGCATGATGCAGGTGACCATGAATGACGGCAGCAAGCATGAAGCTGACGTGGTGGCCTCGGATGCGAATACGGACGTGGCCATCGTGAAAATCAAGGACGTCAAGGACTTGCCCTTCTTGCAGTTCGGCGACTCCGATTCCGTTGCCGTGGGTCAAGAGGTGGTGGCCGTGGGTTCTCCTTTGGGCCTGAACGCTACCGTGACCTCCGGCATCGTATCGGCAAAGAACCGTCCCGTGCGCGCATCCCAGGAGGGTGGCGAGTCCTCATTGATTGACGCCATTCAGACCGATGCTGCAGTTAACCCTGGCAACTCCGGCGGCCCGTTGGTGGATCGAGACGGCAATATCGTGGGCATGAACTCCATGATTGCTTCGCTGTCTAATAACTCCTCCGGCGAGGGCGGCTCCATTGGCTTGGGCTTTGCAATTCCATCCAACTTTGCCAAGCGCATGGCAGATGAGCTCATCAATGACGGCAAAGTTTCCCACCCAACCCTTGGAGTGAAGGTGCTAGCGCGCGACGACGGCAATGGTGCCCGCATCGCCGAGGTAGAGCCGGGCGGTCCAGCAGATAAGGCGGGCTTGAAGGATGGCGACATTGTCACCCGCGTCAACGACCGCCTGATTGAAAACGCTGATGCGCTCATCGCGGCGGCGCGATCCCAAGATTTTGGCGCGACGGTGACCTTGGAAGTTACCCGCGAAGACTCGGATGAATCTCGTCAGGTAGAGGTAACCCTCTCGGGCGAGTAAATTACTGTGCAAGACCTCATTAGGTGCTGAATGCGCCGTACCTCACCCCGCCACAAGGCCGTACTGCCTTAACTTAAGGAGAAAAATGCCAGATTCGCAGCACGATGTGACCGACTCCGCGCAGCCCGACGGCGCGAATAAGCGCGATTCCTTGATGGATGTTGCCGAACCCGATGATGCCTTCCTGTTGGCGAGCGAGCAGGAGGATAGCCTTGCCGCCCCGCGCCGTGGGCTCATCGTTATTGTCACCGATCATCCCGGTGAGCAATCCGATAGCACTTCGCAGCTGGTAAGTGAGCTGCTCGCGGAGGCCAATTTCCGCGTTGATGGCGCCATCGTGGTGCGTTCCAAGAAATCCAAGATCCGCCAGGCCATTGAGACCGCTGTGGTCGGTGGCGTGGACTTGGTCCTCACCGTCGGCGGCACCGGCGTGGGCCCGCGCGATAAGACTCCGGAGGCTACTCGGTCTGTCATCGACAAGATGGTTCCGGGTGTGGCGCAGGCGCTGCGTTCTTCTGGCCAAGCCTGTGGCGCGGTGGATGCCTGTACGTCCCGCGGTCTATCGGGTGTTTCGGGCTCTACCGTAGTGGTCAACCTTGCCTCCTCCCGCGCTGCCGTCCGCGATGGTATGGCTACCTTGGCGCCTCTGGTGCACCACCTGATTGACCAGCTGCAGCAATCGAGCGTCCAGTAGGCGCAGGGTATTTTCTATGACGTCGCGGAGAAATCGCCGGCGAGTATTTCGCCAATCTGCTGCTGCCGACTATGACCGTAGTGCTGATAAGCCCGGCGGACCCGCTGCCCACGGTGTTGATGAAGAGAGAATCGTTACCGTCGATGACGCGGATTCGGTGGCGGTAGAGGGGGAGTCCGGCCAGCGCGATGAACAGTTCTACCGAGAGAATCAGCCCCCACACTACGGCGGCTAGTGCCTAAGGCAGGATGCAGGTCTGGAGCCATAGCGGTACATAAAAGCCCGCGGTTTCGCTTCCGAAGAAGTGAAACCGCGGGCTCTGCGCTGTATATGCAGCGAAGGGAACTAGGCCTGGTGGCGGCCGCCGCCGGTGGAACCGTTATCGGCGTCGGTAGCGCCGCGGGCGGAACCGTCAATGCCGGTTCCTGCGATGTCCTGATCGGAGACGTTTTGGGCCTCGAGCAGGTCGCGGATTTCCGCAAGCAGTTCCTCGGAAGTTGGGGCAGGGGCCTCAGGGTCCACACCGTGGCGGCGCTTAGTGGCCTCGGTGAGCTTGTTGATCGGCATGACGATGAGGAAGTAGACCACTGCGGCGATGATGAGGAAGTTGATCGCTGCGGTGATTACTGCGCCGAAGTCAACGAGGGTGTTTTTGTTGTCGGTGATTTGGAAGCCCAATCCGTCCACCTCAGCGGAGCCAAGGGAATTGATGATCGGCTGGATGATGGAGTCAGTAACGGCAGTGACGATTGCGGTGAAGGCGGAGCCGATGATGACCGCGGTGGCAAGTTCGATGACGTTGCCGCGCATAATGAAGTCTTTAAAACCCTTGAGCATGGTGAAATGCACGAACCTTTCTGGGAATAACTAAGGGTTGGTATAAACCATGGACACCGCGAAACTTTAGTGCAGCTGTTAACCAACCACAACTGTTGTGGCTGAAATGGACTAGCGTTGTTGCGGGTGAGCGCGGTCACCCACGATAACTACAGTGAGTGGCTGGCTTAGCGACGCCGCGGCTACATCATTGGCGTGGTCTTGAGGCAGCGCGAGCAAAACAGTAGAGGAAGAGGCCTCGCCCTCGGAGCTGGAGGTCGACACCACGCGGCCGCCGGTGGCGATAACGCGCGCGGTGGGCGTGGCGGGAGCCGACCCCTCTGCGGCTGGGGCGGATGCGGCGTCGACGGCGGTTACCACGTCCACGGTATCGCCATGGTGTAGGTGGGGGATGATGTCTGGCTCGGCGAGCTTCACCGGGATCATCCGCGCAGCCGTGGCGTCGGAGCCTCCGACCAAGCTGGAGACGAGGTCTTCTCCCAATAGGCGAGCATCGGTAATTACCTCGCCCTTGCCGGCTGCGGCGGTTATCACGCGGCCAGTAAGTTCTTCTGGCTTTGCCGCTACCGCGGAATCGGGGATGGAGGAGGAGGGAAGGCGGGCCAAGTCGACGTCGGCAAGCGCCAGCTCCGCGCCCGCAGGAAGATCGCGGCTGAAGACGGGCACGCGCGGCAGCTCCTTGGCCGCAGATAAGGCCGAAGCCAGCGCGGCAATAAGAAGGGCCACCGCAATGGCGCGGCGCACTACAACGCCGCGGCGGTGGCCAGGAGTGCGAAGGGTGGAAATGAGGCGGGGCATACGCGAAGTGGACATACTCTTTTAGACTGCCCGAAACCGCGCATGGTTCCCGCACCCTAAAACTAGAAGCGTGTGATGCCCTCTGCGGTGACGACGGCGTCAACCTTGCGGTCATGGTCCTCGGTAGGCAGCTCGTCTAGGAATTCGGAAGGGTAGACCATGGCGAAAACCGGCGGCTTGCCGTGGGGAAGCGGCTCCAGCGCGCGGTCATAGTAGCCGCCGCCCTTGCCCATGCGGTTGCCCTTGGCATCTACTGCCATGGCGGGGGCAAGCACCAAATCGCACTCGGCCAGCACGCTGCTATCAAAACTTGGGCCTTGGGGCTCATTCAAACCCAATGGGCTGGTGTGCATGGCTTCCTTGCCGCGGTATTCGGCAAAGGTCAACGTGCCATTCTCACCGGAAATTGGCAGGAGGACGCGGGAGACATGTGCCTTGAGCCACGGCACAAAGTCCGCACCACCAGGCTCAGAGCCCAAAGGCCAGTAGGCGGCCACGGTCATGGACTCGGTGAGCTCGGATTCGAGATGCTTGCGCACGGCGGCGGTAAAAGCATCGTGGTCCTCGGAGGAAAGTTGGCGGCGGGCCTGGACCAAGCGGGCGCGCAGCTCGTTTTTGGCGGTGATGGAAGAGGTCATAAATAAATCATAACCCCACGGCGTAGCGGTGCACAGGAAAATAATGTGGCGTTGTACGCTATTGTGCATGGCTATAGAACGCGAAGATTCCGCCCGCGGAATCACCACGGTTGTAGTTCCAGCGGCAGGTATGGGCACCCGATTTTTGCCCGCCACCAAGACGGTTCCAAAGGAACTGCTGCCCGTTGTTGATACTCCCGGTATCGAACTCATCGCAGAGGAGGCAGCGTCTGTCGGCGCGCGCCGCCTTGCGGTGATTACCGCGCCCGATAAGCAAGAAGTCATGCGCCACTTCGAGGCTTTCCCCGAGCTGGTAGAGACCCTCGAATCTCGCGGCAAGGACGAACAGGTGGCCAAGGTCAAGCGCGCCAACCAGATCATTCACCCCGTTGCGGTGGAGCAGGAAAAGCCGCTGGGCTTGGGCCACGCGGTGGGCCTTGCCGAAGAGGTGCTTGGGGAAGACGAGGATTCCTTCGCCGTCATGCTCCCTGATGACATTGTCTTGCCCGCCACCGTCATGGCGGATATGGCGCGTGTGCGCGCGGCATTGGGCGGCAGCGTGCTGTGTGCCTTCGAGGTCCCGCGCGAGCAGACCTACAACTACGGCGTTTTCGACGTGGAGGATACCGATGCCCCTGGCGTGAAGAAGGTCGTTGGCATGGTGGAAAAGCCGGCAGTAGAGGATGCTCCTTCTAACCTCGTGGCCACCGGCCGCTACCTTTTGGACCGCAAGATCTTTGATGCCCTGCGCCGCATTAAGCCGGGCAAGGGCGGCGAGCTGCAGCTTACTGACGCCATCGAGCTCCTCATTGAGGAAGGTGAGCCCGTCCACGTGGTAGTCCACCAAGGAAAGCGCCATGATTTGGGCAATCCCGGCGGCTATATCCCCGCCAACGTGGACTTTGGCCTGCGCGATGAAAAGTATGGTCCCACGCTGTATAAAGCGATTAAGCAAATCATGGCCGAGTATGAGGACGAGCACGGCCTAGCCTAGGGATTTTCCCGGTGGCCAAGGACGTGGAAGCGAAGAAAGGGCGGGCATAGACCTTATGCGTTCAGTTGATGACCAGTTGGCGCTGGTAACGGATGCGGCGACGACGCCGGAGCCGGTGCGCATCGGTATTTCCAACGCGCTGGGTTTGATGTGCGCCGAGCAGGTACAGGCTAACCAGCCCCTGCCAGGCTTCCCGCAGGCGGCGATCGATGGTTACGCGGTGCGCGCCGTGGATATTGGAGGCGAGCGGGGCCTGCGGGTGCGCCGCCACAAGGACCAGGAAGAACAGTCCGCAGAGGGCGAAGAGGATGCGGATTCCCCGCAGCCGGAGGTAGAGCGTTCCTTGCCCGTGGTGGGCGAGGTTCCGGCCGGCTCCAAGCAGCCGCTGCGCCTGCAACCTAAGCAAGCGGTGCGCGTATATACGGGTGCGCCTTTGCCCACGCTTGCCGACGCCGTCCTTCCCCTCGAGTGGACTGACCGCGGCCGCAAGCGCGTTACCGCCCACCGCCCGGTGCGTTCTGGTGACTTTGTGCGCCGAGTGGGCGACGATATTCAGCCTGGCGATGTCGCCGTATCTTCCGGCACCGTCTTGGGGCCTGCCCAGATTGGCCTTCTAGCCGCGGTGGGCCGCTCAAAGGTGCTGGTGTATCCGCGGCCGCGTATTACCATCATTTCCTTTGGCCGCGAGTTGGTTGACTTGGATCAAGAACCGGCACTGGGTCAGGTTTTTGACGTGAACTCTTATTCCTTAGCTGCCGCGGCCCGTGAAGCCGGGGCAGAGGTGCACCGCGTAGGCATTGCCGAGGGCGAGCCGCGCCGCATCCGCGAAGCGTTGGAAAAGCACATTGCCCGCAGCGAGGTGCTGGTAATCTCCGGCGCAGTGGGTGGCGCTGGTGCCGAGGCTATCCGCGAGATCCTCGACGACCTTGGTGATGTCGATACCTCCCGCGTGGCCATGCATCCCGGCTCCGTTCAGGGCTTTGGACTGGTGGGCGAGGAGCGCATTCCTACCTTCTTGCTGCCGTCCAATCCGGTGTCCGCGCTTGTGGTCTTTGAGGTGTATATCCGCCCGCTCATCCGCTTGGCGCTGGGCAAGCGCAATGCGCACCGTCGCGTGGTGCGTGCCCGCGCGTTAAACCACATCGATTCTCGTCCTGGCCGGCGCGGCTTCATCCGTGCTCGTCTGATGCGCGATGCCGAAACCGCGGACTACTTGGTGGAAGGCCTCGGCGGTGCCGCAGGGGCCCCGGCACACCTCTTGGCCGGCCTTTCAGAGGCCAACGCCATGATTCGCGTGCCGGAAGAGGTCACGGAAATCCGCCCGGGCGATGTGGTTGATGTGTTGTTTTTGACCCAGCGCAGCTAATGCTCGATCCTTTCGGCAACGCGGCGGATAGGTTCCGCCATCCTGCTACCGGCCCCACCGATGCCATGCATCCGGGGTGGCCGGAATCTACTCCTTTTGTCCAGCTTCCCCCCTCTTCTGTCTTTCCCTCGGGGGCGCGGATGCGTTTGCGCCCCCTGCTGCGTTCCGACGGCCATGAGTGGCGGCGTCAGCGCATCGACGATGAAAACTTCCTCCGCCCGGTTGAGCCGACCCAAGCCGCACCGTGGGCGGAGGCGCATAGCCAGCAGGCGTGGTGGAATCACCTGATGTACCTGCGCACCGCCGTGCGTGAGGCGCTGGTGGTCCCGCTCGTCATTGAGGTGGAGGGGAAATTCGCGGGGCAGGTGACCCTGGGAAATATTCAGCATGGCAGCATTCGCGATTGCTGGATTGGCTACTGGGTCTATTCCGCGGTTCACGGCGCCGGGGTGGCTACGGCCGCCACCGCCTTGGGGGTGGACCACGCCTTTGGGCGGGTGGGTTTGCACCGCGTGACCGCCACCTATTTGGAGCATAACCCGGCCTCGGGTCGCGTCTTGGCCGCCAACGGATTCCGGCATGAAGGGTATTTGCGGCGCAATTTGCATATCGACGGCGCGTGGCAGGACCACCACTACGTGGCGTTGGTGAAAGAAGACTTTGCCTCTACGGCGGTGGAGCGCCTGCGTCAAGCTGGACGACTGGCGTGAAATAGCGTCCCAATCGCTGGGATTTCCACCTCAATTTTCACATAAGTCACAACATTGTAATTTGTGCGAATTTGGGGTGCTACGGTGCGGTTTCACCGTTTAAGGTGGAGTAATCATCTGTATTCAAGGGGAAGGTCCTTTTCGTGTCGACAGCTGTGCCGATTATCGCGATCATCGTGGTGTGGCTCTTCGTGCTCGCACCGTGGCTATTGGGTAGGAATAATCGCCCAATGAGCCATACCGGTGAGGCCTTTGAAGATACCCGTGTCCTCTTTGAAGGAGATTCCGGCAAGGTCGCTGGCCGGCGCCGTCCGCGCCTGCGCGCCGGCGACGTCCACCGCCGTGACGATGAGGCCGAGGCGGACTACGAAGTCGTCGAGGCCGCAGACGCTGCCGACAGTGAATCCGATAGTAAGGCCACCAAGTCCTCGTCGCGCTCCGTAACTATTGCCGGTGCCGCACGCCGGGCCAAGTCCCAGCCCTTCGGTAGCGGTAGCCGTGCGTTTACTGCAGCATCCGCCTCCACCGCTGGTGAAGAATCCACGCAACAGGCAGAAACCATCGATGGTGAATTGGTGGAAGAAGCGGTTGCAGAAGAAGACGAGTCTGCAGTCGAGCCACAGGCAGCTGCGGTTCCTGTCTCCCAGCAGGCAGATGCGGACAAGGAAGCCAGCACCGCAGAGGCGGACGATGTCGATGACGTGCTCCTGGAGGACGAGGACGACGCCGCGGACGAGTCCACTAAGGACAAAGCCTCCGATGTTGCCGCCGCCGAGGCTGAGGTCTTTAGCGCCCCAGCTGTCTCTAGCGTGGCGAGCGATGCTTATGCCTATGACGAAACCTATACCTCGCCGGTAGACCTCATGTATCCGGGTGCCGTAGACAAGGCCGAGGACAGTGAAGACGACTGCGCAAATTCTGCCAGCGCGGATGATGCCGAGCCTGCATCTGCAGAAACGGTGGATACCGAGGGAGCTGAAGAACTCGCTGAGACCGCCGAAGCAGACGACGCCGGCATGGATACCGACCTGTCCGAGGACGAGGTCGAGTTCGCCCAGCGTCGTTTGGGTCGCGGTGGCTGGGACCCGGTAGCGGAAAAGGAAAAGTCGGCGACGCGCTACCAGCGCCGTCAGCGCACCCTGCTGGGGCTTGCCGTGGCCGTGGTGCTCACGGTAGCCCTCGGCATTGTAGTCGGTGGCTGGACTTGGTGGTTGGCTGCCGTCGCCGGCGTGCTCACCGTGGCCTACTTGATCGCCCTTCGCTCCCAGGTACGCCAGGAACAGGCACTAATGCGCCGCCGCGTGCGCCACCTGCGCCGCGCCCGCTTGGGCGTGCGCAACACCGAGGATGAAGAGCTGAAGATTCCGCGCAATCTGCGCCGCCCAGGCGCCGTGGTTGTGGAAATCGACGATGAAAGCCCGGACTTCGTGCACCTTCCGCTGAGCTATAGCGATGGTGAGGACGGCGACTTTGACGGCCCGCACGCCGGGCCCGATGGTTATGGCCGTCGCGATGACCTAGCGGCCCGCCGCGCTGGATAAGCGCGCGTAGCGGACTAGCTAGCAGCGCCGTGAAGCTCGTCAGCGCTCGTTGTCTGCGAGTTCGCGAGCGCGTTGTATTCCTGCGCTAGGCCATAATTCGGCACGCCGCTCTCCAGCCACACCCCGGAGGTACCGCGGCGATGGGAGCCGATAAGGTGCGTGTCAATCATGCCGATGGCCTCCATGAGGGCGAAACAGGTAACCGGTCCAACGAAGCGAAAGCCCTTCTTCTTAAGCTCGCGGGACATGAGCTTGGACTCGTAGCTCTTTTTCGGAATATCTTCCATCACTGTGGGGTAGAGGTTCTCCGGAGGTTGGTAGGCCCAAATGAACTCTGCCAGCCCGCCTTCCTCGCGCAGAGCGATGGTCGCCTTGGCGTTATTAATCGCGGCGCGGATTTTGGTTTCGTTGCGGATAATGGAGGCGTCGCCAAGCAAACGCTCCACGTCTGCCTCGCCGAATTGGGCGACCTTGTCCGGATCGAAGTTACAAAAGGCCGCGCGAAACGCCTCGCGCTTCTTGAGCACCACAGCCCAGGACAGGCCGGACTGGAAAGACTCGAGGCTCAAGCGCTCGTAGAGTCCAGCTTCATCGAAAATGGGCAGGCCCCATTCGGTGTCGTAATACTCCTTCAGCATTGGCGAGGACATCGCCCAAGGCGGGCGGCCCAGGCCATCATCGTCATAGACCAAGGTGGTGCGCTCTTCGGACTGCGTAGTTGGTTCGCTCAAGGTGTGTTCTCCTTTTATCTTTTGTGCGTGGTTCCCATTGAATCAGCCCGCGCGGCCGTGGTCTTTTCCTTCCCCCGCCAAAGGGCGAATTTCCCAGGAGTATGGGTGTAGTCCATTGCCTTCGCATCGGGTGAGGGGTTCAGGGTAATCTGTTCAGCATGAATAGACCTGCCGTACGCGATGCCGCACTGCTTCTTTTTCGAGCGGTCCTCGGATTAATCTTTATCGCACACGGCGTGGACAAGATGTTTATGACCGGCATGGATGAAACCGTGGGGCAATTTTCCGCCCTGGGGGTGCCGCAGCCACAGCTTTCCGGCTATATCGCCGCCATCGGGGAGATGGCCGGCGGTGCATTCCTCGTCGTTGGTCTGCTCACCACTTTTGTCGCCGGGGCACTCGCATTGCTCATGGGGTGTGCCCTGTATTTCGTGCACCTGGGCCACGGGTTATTTGCTGCCGATGGTGGAATCGAATACCCACTGGTATTGCTGTTATCCCTGCTGATGATCGTAATTTTTGGCTCCGGTAGAGCCAGCATGGACGGGGTGCTCAGCAATGTTGACGCATAGCCAGGTCCAAGCGGCAATCTCCGCGCACATGGATGGAGAGCACTCCGATCTGTCCCAGGACGTCATTGATACTCATCTGGAAAGCTGCGCCGAATGCCGCGCTTTTCGCGACAAGGCGGCCGCGCTATCGCGTTCATTGAGCTTTGTGGAGCCCGTGGATTCCGGCATGGCTCCGCCCACGGATCTTTCTGATGTCATCTTGGCCGGCGTGGAGCCGGAATGGCGACGTACCTCGAGCGCGCGCCAAGCTAACCTGACGGTCGCGCGCGCCGCCATGGTTCTTATGGGGGCCATCTTTGCAATCTGGGCAGTGGTGCTCATCGTGCACGCCTCCGGGCTCGTACCGTTGGGTGCGGAAGGAAGAGTTCTAGATCCCACTGCGGATCCGGAGCGAGCCAACCTGCTGATGGAGGGCGCGGCAGTGCGCTTTGGCATGGCCTGTGGTCTTTTCTTCAGCGCCTGGCGCCCCGCGGCGGTCACCGGACTGCTTCCGGTATCGGCCACGATGTTTGCCTTCCTCTTCGGCTTTGGCATGCGCGATATAGCGCTGGGTACCGTAACCATTGAGCAGGTGTATTTCCTTATCGCCACTGCGCTTGCGACTCTTAGCCTGGCGTGGGCCTGGGCGGCGGAAAAGGGCTACCTGGTGCGCGCGTGGTGGAAGTCCCTCAACGCGCAGCCGCAATAAACTCCGCTCTGGCCAGGTTAGGTCCAGCTCGGCAGCCACATCATGGAGTGGTACCAGGAATCTGGAATCTTGTAGCCGTACAAAATGGGGGAGAAGTAGAAGAACATTGCCACTACCAGGGCTAGGTAGAACACGGCGGCGATGGTACCCCAACGTACGGGGCCGCCGGCCAAGTTCTTCAGCCATCCCCACCGCACAGGCCTGCCATGCCCGATGAGCTGGCCTAAAGCTAACGCAATAAGCACGATGACAAAGGGGATAAAAGCCGTGGCGTAGAAGAAGTACATTTGGCGGTCAAAGGCCGCGAGCCAGGGCAAGAAGCCTGCCGCAAAGCCCACCAAGGGGATAAGGAAAGCGCGGTTGCGGCGAATAATGAGCGACCACAGGCCCCACAATACGGCCGGGATGACCAGCCACCAGATGGCTGGGGTGCCAAAGAGGTAGAGCATCTTGCGACATTCGTTACTGCCATCACCGCACTGCAGGTCGGTGGAGGAGTAGTACAAGATGGGGCGGGCGGCCACGAGCCAAGCCCAGGGCTTGGAATCCCACGGGTGATGGTGGCCGCCGGAAGAGGTTAGGCTGGCATGGAATTCCAAGACAGAGGAGTGATAGTAGAACCAGCCGGCCAAGGAATCAGGCAGGTTCAGCAGCCACGATCCATCCTCGATGGTGCCATCCACCTTGGCATGGCGGTACACGGCGGTTTCGGAGGCAAACCAAGCCCGCCAGGTCCAGGCGTAGAGCAGTACCGGCACGAGCACGAGGGAGGCCAAGGCAGCAGGGGTATCGCGCACCAGGGTGCCGAGGATATAGCGGCGTACCCCATAGCGCTTGCGCAAGGCAAGGTCGCTAAAGACGGACATCAGACCAAAGAACATGATGAAGTACAGGCCGGACCACTTCACGCCCAGGGAAAGACCAAGGCAGACACCTGCGAGGAGGCGCCACCAGCGGAATCCAAAGCGCGGGCCAAAGGCGGAAGAGCCCATCCCGCCCTTCAAAAACGCGTTGTGGAGGCGCTCACGCATCTGATTATGATCGCGGGCGAGCGCCCAGGCGGCGGCTACAACGAAAAAGACTTGGAAGATATCCAGCATGCCGAACTTGGAGGAGACCAAGAGCACGCCATCAAATACGGCGATGAGGCCAGCTAGGGTTGCCACCTGCCAGGATAAAGAGACTCGGCGGGCCAGGGACATCGTCAAGAGCACGGTGGCTGCACCGAAGAGGGCCGTCATAAAACGCCAGCCCAGAGGGGAATAACCAAAGATCCATTCGGCAAGTGCCACGATCTGCTTGCCCAGCGGTGGGTGAACCACCAGCCCGTAGCCGGGGTTGGTTTCAATGCCGCCGATAAAAAGGTTATCCCAGCTTCGCACCATGTCCCAGGCTTGGGGAACATAGTGCTTTTCATCAAAGACGGGCGTGCCCTTGGAAACGGGCGCAGTAAGTCCGACAAAACGGGTAATGAGCGCAAGGACGCCGACGACGCTAGTGCTTATCCAGTCAGCTTTGCCCCACTGATAGGCGCGGGGTGCTGGCGGAGCCACGATGTCGTGCGTGGTGCGCGATGGGGCAGCGGTAGCAATAGTCACTTGGTTGAGTCTAGGCGACAACGTAGCGCGACCGCGCATTAGAGAGTATGGAATGCTAGAGGCATGTCTGTTTTAGGTCTGGATCCACTACCGCGCGGGGTAATCCTCGCCGCCACGCCGCTGGGAAACGTAGGAGATGCCTCCGCGCGTTTAATGCATGCCTTGCAGCATGCGGACGTCATCGCGGCCGAAGATACGCGGCGCGTGCGTAATCTGGCCCAGGCCTTAGGGATCGAGATTTCCGGGCGGGTGGTGTCCAATTTTGATCACAATGAAAAGGACCGAGCCCAGCAGCTTATCGACGCCGCCGCGTCAGGCACCGTCCTCGTCGTCACCGATGCCGGAATGCCGATTATTTCTGATCCAGGCCTGTCCCTTGTGGCCGCGGCGGCCGAGCGCGATATTCCCGTGACCTGTTTTCCCGGCCCGTCCGCAGTGCCGACGGCCCTGGCACTTTCGGGCCTGGGCGTGGGGCACTTCCTTTTCGACGCCTTTCCTCCTCGCAAGCCCGGTCCCCGCAAGGCCTGGCTGGAATCACTGCGCAACGAAAAGCGAGCCATTGTATTCTTCGAATCTCCTCACCGCGTGGCCGAAACCCTGGCCGAAGCAGCGGAAATTCTCGGCGCCGACCGCCCGGCCGCGGTGTGCAGGGAACTGACCAAGACCTATGAGGAAATCCGCCGCGGGAATTTGGGCGAGCTTGCCGAGTGGGCAGTAGACGGCGCTCGGGGAGAGATCACCGTGGTGATCGAGGGCGGTACGGCCGCTGCCGCTACCGCCGCGGACTTGGTGCCCAAGGCGCTCGAGCTAGCGGAGGCAGGGATGCGGCTGAAGGACGCGTGCAAGCAGGTTGCCAAAGGTACTGAGGTTTCCAACCGCGAGCTTTATGATGCCGCTTTAGCAGCCCGCAAGGACTAGTCCCTACCGCCTATTCGATTACGTCACACCCCGTAGCGCGCGTAGATGGCTTCACTAACGGGGGCTTTGTAATTGAATTGTTATAGTGCTCGGGCGTGTGGGCGGCTTAAAGCGGTATTTACATGGGGAAATGAAGCGTAAAAACCTTTCAAATTATCGTGGAAAATCCCTGGGAAACGGTGTTGAGCAGCGAAGTTTCTACGTGCTTCGTTTGATAATTGAGTAGTTCCGCACCACTGTATAGCTCATGACAAACTCGGAAAACATGGGCACAGGCGCGCCAGAAGAAGGAAAGGAACCGGTCGGCGCCCAGGCGCAGCCGGCCTCTGCTTCTTCGAGCGGGCAGCCTATTGAGAATTATCAGACTGTAGACGAACAGCTGGACGCACAATCTGCCACCGGCCAGCTTCAGGATATGATTCACTCCGATGGTTTCCACCCGGAGCGCTATGACGATCCTGAGGTGGAAATCGCGGCCGATCGTGACAATATGCCAATCGATTGGTCCATCGTGGGCATCGCCGGTGTTTTGATCGCCGCCATCGTTGTGTGGGGCCTGGCCGCCCCGGATAACTTTGCCAACTTCTCCTCTTCGGCCCTGACCTGGGTCGTGGATAACTTCGGTTGGGCCTATATCCTCTTCGGCACCGTCTTCGTGGTGTTCGTTGTCTTTATTGCCGCCTCCAAGTTCGGCTCCATCAAGTTGGGCCACATTAATGAGGAGCCGGAATTTTCCACCCCATCGTGGATTGCCATGATGTTCGCCGCCGGCATGGGCATTGGCCTGATGTTCTACGGCGCTTCCGAGCCGTTGGCCAACTACCGTGACGGCACCCCGGGCGAGGGCACTGGCAACGTTGGATCGTCCATGGCCTATGCCATGTTCCACTGGACGCTGCATCCCTGGGCGGTCTACGCCATTGTTGGCTTGGCCATCGCGTACTCCACCTTCCGCATTGGCCGCAAGCAGCTATTAAGCCAAGCCTTCGTGCCGCTTATCGGCGAGCGTAACGCCAACGGTGCGGTGGGCAAGTTCATCGATGTCCTGTCCATCTTCGCCACCGTCTTCGGTACCGCCTGCTCCCTGGGCCTGGGTGCCCTGCAGATTCAGGCCGGCCTGAAGGCATCCGGAATCATCGATAACCCCACCAATTCCGTGGTTATCGGCATCGTGCTGGTCCTTACCCTCGCATTCCTTCTGTCCGCGATGTCCGGTGTGGGCAAGGGCATTCAGTACATTTCCAATGCGAATATGGTCCTCGCCGCAGTGTTGGCGATCTTCGTGTTCATTTTGGGCCCGACCGTTACCATCCTGAACCAGATTCCTGGCTCCATTGGTAATTACCTCAACTACTTTACCGAGATGATCGGCCGCACCGCCGAGTCCGAAAACGGCACCGCCGGTGAGTGGCTGTCCGGCTACACCATCTTCTACTGGGCATGGTGGGTTTCCTGGTCCCCATTCGTGGGCATGTTCCTGGCGCGCATCTCCCGTGGCCGTTCCGTCCGCGAGTTCTGCCTGGGCGTCCTGCTCATCCCAGCCGGC
This sequence comes from Corynebacterium sp. MSK158, assembly GCF_030229085.1. Taxonomy (NCBI): domain Bacteria; kingdom Bacillati; phylum Actinomycetota; class Actinomycetes; order Mycobacteriales; family Corynebacteriaceae; genus Corynebacterium; species Corynebacterium sp. MSK158. The sequence goes on along the minus strand of NZ_JASPHJ010000001.1, from coordinate 376,289 downwards.
GTATCCACCCTGTGGTTCGCTATCTTCGGCGGCACTGCTATCCACATGGAGCAAAACGGTGAATCCATTACCGGCGAGTCGGCTGAGGAAGAGCTGTTTAATCTCCTGCAGTCCATGCCCGGCGGCTTCGTTGCCGGTATTGTTGCAGCGGTCCTTCTGGCTACCTTCTTCGTCACCTCTGCAGACTCCGCGTCCACGGTTATGGGCTCTATGTCCCAAAATGGTGCTTCTACCGCTAAGCCGTGGCTATCCGCGGCATGGGGCGCACTGACTGCCTTGGTAGGCCTGACCCTGCTCTTGGCTAATGAAGACGCGCTGTCTAACCTGCAAAACGTCACCATCGTCGCTGCACTGCCGTTCCTGTTCATTGTCGTTGGCCTGATGTTCGCCATCTACAAGGCTCTGAGCGAGGATGTCATTTACCTCGAGTACCGCGAGGCACAGCAGTTCCAGCGCAAGATGGCCCGCGAGCGCCGCCTGCACCGCGAATACCAGCGCACGCAGGTACTTAAGAAGCGCCGCAACGAGCGTCTCAAGCACCCGATGAAGCGCAAGTAATTCGCGTCCTTTGCGGTTGCTTTCATAGCGCCCATCGTTTCCTCAGCAGTGGGGAAGCGGTGGGCGCTTTGTTCTGAAAATGCGGTTCACCTGCGGAGTAAATGTCTGCCCTAATCGTGTGGGCACGAGCTGGCTTCGATACAGTAGAACCCATGACTGAGTCTGTAGTAGTAAATGTTGCCTGGCCCTATGCCAACGGCCCGCGCCACATCGGCCATGTGGCCGGCTTTGGTGTTCCTTCTGACGTCTTTGCACGTTTCCAGCGAATGCGTGGCCGCAACGTACTCATGGTCTCCGGTACGGACGAGCACGGCACTCCGTTATTGGTTCAAGCGGACAAAGAAGGCGTGTCCGTTCGCGAGCTCGCAGACCGCTACAACCGCCAGATCGTCACTGACCTAGCCAACCTCGGCCTGTCCTACGATCTCTTTACTCGTACCACCACCCGTAACCACTACTCCGTGGTACAGGAACTCTTCAAGGGCCTGTATGCCAATGGCTACATGCTCAAAGAGACCACCCAGGGTGCTATTTCGCCGTCTACCGGGCGCACCCTGCCGGACCGCTATATTGAGGGCACCTGCCCCATCTGCGGCGCGGATGGCGCCCGCGGTGACCAGTGCGATGAGTGTGGAAACCAGCTCGACCCGGTGGACCTGATCAACCCCGTATCCAAGATCAACGGCGAGACCCCAAAGTTCATTGAAACCGAGCACTTCCTACTGGATCTGCCCTCCATCAAGGATGAGCTGCAAAAGTGGCTGTCTACCCGTGAGGACTGGCGCCCGAACGTCCTGAAGTTCTCCCTAAACCTGTTGGAGGATATGCGCCCGCGCACCATGACGCGCGATATTGACTGGGGCATTCCGATCCCCGTTGAGGGCTGGCAGGACAATAACGCCAAGAAGCTCTACGTGTGGTTCGATGCGGTCATCGGTTACCTGTCTTCCTCTATCGAGTGGGCATACCGCACTGGTCAGCCTGAAGCCTGGAAGGACTTCTGGCAGAACCCGGAGGCCCGCCACTATTACTTCCAGGGCAAGGACAACATCACCTTCCACTCCCAGATCTGGCCGGCCGAGCTTTTGGGCTATGCAGGCAAGGGCAACAAGGGCGGTGAGCTTCACCAGTACGGCGAGCTGAATTTGCCAACGGAAATTGTCTCCTCTGAGTACTTGACCATGTCTGGTTCCAAGTTCTCCTCGTCCAAGGGCGTTGTCATCTATGTCAAGGATTTCTTGGCGGAGTTTGGCCCAGATGCCCTGCGTTACTTCATCGCCGTGGCCGGTCCGGAAAACAATGACACGGACTTTACCTGGGATGAATTCGTCCGCCGTATCAATAATGAGCTGGCCAATGGCTGGGGCAACCTGGTCAACCGCACCGTTTCTATGGCGTTTAAGAATTTCGGTGAGGTTCCAGCACCAGCAGCGCTGGAAGAAAAGGATAAGAAAATCCTGCAGCTGGCGGAAGAGACTTTCGAGACCGCCGGTTCTTTGCTGGAACAGTCCAAGTTCAAGCAGGCGATTACCGCTATCATGCACGTCGTCGGCGAAGCCAACGCTTATATTGCAGACCAAGAGCCATGGAAGTTGGCTAAGGATGAGACCCAGCGCGAGCGCCTAGCTACCGTGCTGTGGACTGCTCTCCAGGTGGTTTCTGACTGCAATGTCATGCTCACACCGTACCTGCCGTTTACCGCGCAGAAGGTCCATGAAACCTTGGGCCGCAGCGGTGTGTGGGCAGCCCAGCCGGAGGTCCATGATGTCAAGGACGATATCCCGGTAGAGCTCGTTGGTGCTGGCTTGCCGCCAGAGGGTCATGAGTATCCGGTCATCATGGGTGACTACACCCAGCAGCAGGCAAAGTGGGAGCGCATCCAGGTAGAGCCGGGCACCGCCTTGGCCAAGCCGAAGCCGCTCATCTCAAAGCTCGACCCAGAGTTGGGCGAGACGGGCCCAGAGTGGGCGCCTGTTACTAAGTAACAGCACCTAAAATGGCCGCGTTATTGCCCTTTTCCAACAAAGAAAAGGGCAATAACGCGGCCATTTCTGCATTCCGGTCAAGAAAAGGAGCACGAAGTACCCGAATCCTTGCCGGGAAGGGTGGTTTAGCGCTCGAAATCGCGCTGGAGGTGCACCAAGCCGAGGCGGACGCCATCCTTGGTATGGATATTTGGCATACGGCCGGTCTCGGTAAAGCCGAACTTCTTGTGCAGGGCAATAGAACCCTCGTTGGTATCAACGATATAGGTGATCATCGTCTGCACGTAGGCGTCGTCGGCGGCGAAGTCCATGAGGGCGTCGAGAAGCTCGGAGCCCACGCCCTTGCCCTGAGCGGAGGAGGCAATGTAGACGGAGTCTTCCACGGTGCCGTAATAGATGGCGGGGGTCACGAACTGGAAGTAGGCCGCCCAGCCAATGACTTCATCATCGTGCACGGCTACGAAGACCGGGGAGCCGGCCTGAAACATCTCCTTGAGCCACTCTTCGCGGTCAGAGACATCTTCTTGCCACGTGACCAGGTTAGCGGCGGGTTTCGCTGCGGAGCCGGCGTTGTAGATTGCGGTGAGTGCGGGGGCGTCGGCAAGCTCAGCAGGACGGATATGCATAGAAATTCCTTTACACCAGAAGTTGTAGGTGGGTGAGGCTCAACCAGTGATCGAACTTGTAGCAAACCTCTTTAAGAGTACCCACGTTTTCAAACCCGAACTTTTCATGCAACTTTAGCGATGCAACATTGGTGGAAACGATAAGGGCGAGCAAGGAATGGACCTTATCATCGGCGCGGGCCGCATCTACCAAGGCGCCAAGCAACGCAGTGCCCACTCCCTGGCCCTGAGCGGCGGGGGAGAGATAAATGGTGGTCTCATAACAGCCTGTCCACACCTGCGGATCGCGGTAAGGATGGTAGAGCGCCCACCCCAGGTAGGTGCCAGTATCGGACTCCGCGATGAGACACGGGCAGCCCTCTTCCCAGATGTGGCGCAGGTAGGCCTCGCGCTCTGCGATGCTGGCGGGGCTCGCGCGGAAAATGACGTCGGTGTGTTCGATGGCCCAGTTGAGGGTCTCGGTCATGGCGGGCACATCCGCAAGGCCAGCGGGTCTGATCAACATGGCAGCCAATATTACAATTGCCTACATGGCTAAAAAGAAGCGACGTCCCACTCCCGTTCCGGCACCGGGCCTAAGCGGCCTCATCGATGCGCATACGCATCTGTTTTCTCACAAGGACACTGATGAGGTGCTGGTCGATCGCGCGCGTACCGCCGGTATTAGCCGCATGGTGACGGTGGGCGATGACCGCCGCGAATCGGCAGCGGCGCTGGCTACTGCACATTCCTTTCCGGATGTTTATGCCGCCTGTGCCATCCACCCAGTGCGCGCCAACGAGTTGGATGCACCCACCAAGGTGGCATTGGAGGAGATGGTGGCGGATCCGCGCTGCGTAGCGGTGGGAGAGACCGGCCTCGATGCCTATTGGGCCAACCACGAGCCGGAGACCACCGCGACCATGGCCCAGCAGGAGGAATCCCTGCGCTGGCATATTGACCTTGCGGTACGCCATGGCAAGACTTTGATGATCCACAACCGCGAGGCGGATGCGGACTTAATGCGTATTCTTGCCGACGCCCCCTCACCCGACACCGTCATGCTGCACTGCTTTTCCTCGCCGCTGAAAGTGGCAGAGGAAGCCCTGGAGCGCGGCTACGTATTGTCCTTTGCCGGTAACGTCACCTTCAAGCGCAATGCCGAGCTGCGGCAGGCGGCAGCGAAGGCGCCGGCCGGCCAACTTCTGGTGGAAACCGATGCGCCATATATGACGCCAGAGCCCTACCGGGGCCAGCGCAATGAACCGGCTCTTATTGGGCACACATATGAATGCATCGCTCGCGTTCGCCACCAGACGGTGCAGGCGCTAGCGGCGGAGGTAAACGACACTTTTGATCGCGTTTACGGCCTTCGCTAACGCCTAGGTGACGGTTTTCACAAAAATGAAACCCGCTGGTCAGAGGTGGCGGGGGTGTTTGGTGTGGCGGTTGTGTGGCCAGTGAGGCGTGTGGTGGATTAGCCCTCGACTTTATCTTGCTGTTATCGTATCGTTATTAATCGTTCGTTTAGGTTCTAAGGTCGTGCAGCGCCACCCTCGGTGCGGCAGCAGCGGATCTGAGCAAGGGAATTGCCTGCGTGGACTTCTTTGCTGACCTAAACTCTTGTAATTGTTGAAACCTGCACTACCGGAGATTCATTCAGCATGTCACCTCATCAGATCAAGCGCCTCAATAACTCCCGCTCGCTGCCACTGCGTCTGGCAACGGGTGGCGTATTGGGCACCCTGGCCGTCGGCGGCGTGGTAGCCGTTGCGGCACAAAAGGACGTCACCGTGGACATCAACGGCGACAAGGTGGAGTTGGCTACCTTTGCCAAGGATGTCGACGGCGCGCTGGAGGCAGCCGGCGTGCAGGTGAGTGAGGAAGACATCGTCTCCCCGGCCCCGTCCGAATCCGTGGGTGATGGCGATGAGATTTCCGTGCGCACCGCCAAGCCGGTGGCCGTGACCATCGACGGTGTGCAGCAGCAGCTGTCCACCACCGACCTCACCGTTTCTGACCTGCTGGGTAGCCTCAACGGCGTGGTCAAGGGTGCTTCCGTGAAGTCCGGTGATGCTGACGTGGACGAGGACGCCCAGCTGGAAGAGGGCATGGACCTTGAGGTTGTGTCCCCGAAGATCGTCAAGATTAATGATGGCGGCAAGGTAACCTACACCAAGATTGCCGCTAAGACTGTTGAGGACGTTCTTAAGGCCCGCAATATCGACGTTGATGACGATGACCGCGTCTTTCCGTCCAAGGAGACCAAGGTAACCGAGGGCATGTCCATCAAGGTGGACCAGGTTTCTACCACCGTTTATGACTCGGAAGAAGAGTTTGACGCTGAGCCCAACTTTGTCGATGACCCGGAGCTGGAAGAGGGCACCGAAGAGGTCCGCGAGGAAGGCGTTAAGGGCAAGCGCGTTATTACCCACAAGCTGGTAATGAAGGACGGCGCTAAGGAATCCAATGACGTCATCAAGGAAAAGGTGACCGTCGAGCCTAAGGCTGCCACCATCGCCCGCGGCACCAAGAAGGCCGAGGAGGAAAAGCCGGAGGAGGGCGGCAACTCCGGTGCTGCTGCCCCAGCGGTAGCCGATGGCTCCGTCTGGGATTCCATCGCGCAGTGCGAGGCCACCGGTAACTGGTCTATTAATACCGGCAACGGCTTCTCCGGTGGTCTGCAGTTCACCCCATCCACCTGGGCCGCGTTCGGTGGCACCGAGTACGCACCGGAGGCATGGCAGGCTTCCCGCGAGCAGCAGATTGCCGTGGCAGAAAAGGTGCAGGCAGCGCAGGGCTGGGGCGCATGGCCGGCATGTACTTCCAAGCTGGGCCTGCGTTAAACCGCAGCGCTTCTTGGCCGCACACCCACTGTGGTGTGCGGCCTTTTTGTCTCTTCTACTAAGTTAGAAGGCATGACTGATTCCACCGGCGCCGCGCTTTTGGGTCCCGTAGAGATTCGCGCCCTCGCGGAGAAGCTCGACATCGTGCCCACCAAGAAGCTGGGGCAGAACTTTCTGCATGACCCGAATACCATCCGGCGCATCGTCGCTGCGGCGGAGCTGGATCCCACAGATCGCGTCCTCGAGGTGGGCCCCGGATTGGGCTCGCTGACCCTTGGCTTGGTTGAGGCCGTGGGGGACGTGACCGCGGTAGAGATCGATTCCCGCCTAGCCGCGCAGCTGCCCGATACCGTGGCAGAGCGCGCCCCTGAGTATGCGCCGCGCCTGCGCGTAGTGGAAAAGGACGCGTTGCGCGTGACGGATTCTGATGTCACGGAGCCGACTGCCCTCGTGGCCAACCTGCCGTATAACGTCGCTGTGCCGGTTCTACTGCATTTGCTGGAGACATTCCCCTCCATTCGCCGCGTGCTGGTGATGGTCCAGTTGGAGGTGGCGGATCGTCTCGCCGCCCAGCCGGGCAGCAAGGTTTATGGCGTGCCCTCGGTCAAGGCGGGCTTTTATGGCAAGGTCTCCAAGGCCGGCACGATTGGCAAGAACGTTTTTTGGCCGGCGCCCAATATTGAGTCTGGGCTGGTGCGCATCGATGTCTTTGAAGATGCTCCTTGGCCGGTTACCGATGAGTCGCGGGCTAAGGTCTGGCCGGTTATCGACGCCGCCTTTGCCCAACGCCGTAAGACCCTGCGCGCGGCATTGTCCGGCCACTTTGGTTCGGGTGCCGCCGCCGAGGAGGCCCTGCGAGCGGCGGATATCGATCCGAAGCAGCGCGGTGAGAAGCTCGCCGTGGAGGACTTCGTACGATTGGCAGGAATCTAAATGAGTGCACCACTAGATAGCGATCCATTCGTCTATACCGCGCGCGCTCACTCCAAGGTCAATATTCACCTCGGCGTGGAGGAACCGCGCGAGGATGGGTTCCATGAGCTCGCCAGCGTCTTTCAGTCTTTGGAACTGCATGACACCGTGACGCTCACGGACTTGGGTAATCCCGAGGTGGATAAGCCGCGCATTCAAGGCTTAAAGGTTACGGGCCCTCATGCACAGGGCGTGCCAGAGGACTATACAAACTTGGCGTGGACCGCGGTAAACCGCATCATGCAGTACCTATACACCACCCATGGGCCGAAGGCGCTGCCAGAGGTAGCGCTGGAAATCCACAAAGCCATCCCTACCGCCGGAGGCATGGCGGGCGGCTCTGCTGATGCGGCCGCCGCGTTGCGCTTAGCCGAGCGCTGCTATGGCGGCTATTACAACATCGACTCGGTGGGCGAGCCGATCTTGGACGCGCTAGGCGCGGCGCTGGGCTCGGATGTTCCCTTTACCTTGTTGGGTGGCACCGCGCTCGGTACGGGGCGCGGCGAGCAGCTGACCCCGATGATGGCGCGCGGTACCTACCATTGGGCGCTCATCGCCTCGGACCGCGGGTTATCTACCCCGCAGGTCTTTCACAAGCTGGATGAGATGCGAGAAAAGGGTCGCGGCGGCGCGCCGCACATGGATACCGCGGCGGTATCGCAGGCGCTCATCTCAGGCGACCCGCACCGGGTGGCAGAGCACTTGCATAATGACCTGCAGCCGGCGGCGCTTTCCCTGCGCCCGGATCTGCGTAAGACGCTGGAGGCGGGTGTGGCCGCCGGAGCCCTCGCGGGCATTGTCTCCGGCAGTGGTCCGACCTGTGCCTTCCTCTGCGCTGGGGCAGAGGAGGCTAGGGAAGTGGTCTCCCAAGTGACGGTAGAGATTCCCGGAACCAAGGGTGTGGCTACCCATGGACCCGCCAGCGGCGCCGTGGTGCTGTAGCTAGAGCACCGTCATCTCGGTGGGCTCAATGTCGAGGTCGAAACGGTTGACTTCCTTTTCTTGGAGAAGGTCGATGACCACGAGCTGCTTCTTTTGGGCGTCGGTAATAAAGGCGTAGCCATCGGCAGCCTGCAGGATGGGCCCCGGCTGCTGCCATTCCTTATTTTCCTTCCACCTGGAGATGACATCGATCTGCGAGGTGATTTCGCCGGAATCTGGGTCGATGATGTTGAGTTTGCCGTCGGTAGTGAGCACCAGTGCCTCGCCCAGCGGGCCGCGGGCTAGGGAGCGGAACCAATAGGAAGCATCGAGGTCAACCTTCTTCGCGGAAAAGTCCTTAGTATCCACCAGGGTCACGGAGGTGGGGCGCTCGAGTTCTGCATCCTCGTCGGTCTTATTATCGGCCAGAATGACATCGGATTCCTCCGATCCGGCAGCATTGCCCGAGCGCTGGTAGCCGCCTGCGCCGGCATAGGCGGAGGTGTCCACCTTGTGGAATTTTGTGCCATCGAAGATTACAGGGCCGTCCTCGCAGCCGAAGAAGATATTGCCGTTTCCAGCGGCGGCCTCGCCGTGCACGCCAGGGCACTTGGTGGTTTCAGTAAGGACCTTGCCCTCCTTATCCAGATGCTGGATAGTGTGGCGCTCGTCCTCGGTTCCCTTGGTGATAACTACCGAGCCATCCTTCAGCGGTACAGCCACGCCGTGGTGTGCGGCGCCGGTGTCTACGGTATTGACCGGCTGGGCATCGTCGTTGCCCATGTCTTCGGTCTTGTAAATTTTCGCTACGCCATCGCCATCGGAAAACAGTGCGGTAAAGCCGTCGTGGTGGACCACGTGGCCGGCATGGGGTGCGTTAATAGTGGCGTCGCCAAGCGAGGGCTCAGCGGTGTAGTAGTGGTTGTGATCGCCGTGGCCCTTGGTGATGCGCCCGGTGTCGTAGGTGAGGAAGCTATCGCCTTTGGTGACCATGACGTGGCGGTCGTCGCCGGCATCGCTCAGGCGCAGGAAGGCATTCATTTTGTCCTCGCCGATTACCTTGCCGGTCTTGGCGTCATAAGTTCGCAGACCCTCCGCGTGGGAAATGACAATGCGGGTGGGCAGCTGGGCTACCTCGGTCTCGCCCTCCTCGGCTTCGAAACCTTCGTGCGAGTGCCCGGCGTGGTCATGGCCGTGCTCATGCTCATGGTCGTGCTCGTGAGCGTGGTCCTCCTCGCTGTGCGCGTGGTCGTGGGAGTGCAGGGAGTCCTTTTCCTCTTCGGTGGGGGCGGAACAGGAGGTAATGGCTACTGCCGCGGCAGAGAGCACCGCGCAGAGGGAAAGTGTGTAATGCTTCATACATAGGCACACTATTGGACGTGAAAATCAATAGCAATAGGTTGGAGGAATGCGGGGGTATGTGCAGGGAGGTATTAAGATGGACACTCGTTATGGCAAACCTGATTAACCTCGAGCGAGTCAGCAAAACTTATGGATTAAAAACCCTCCTAGACGGGGTATCCCTAGGTGTGCAAAGCGGCGATCGCATCGGCATCGTCGGCGTTAATGGCGGTGGCAAAACCACCCTGCTGGAGGTGCTCACCGGCATCGAGCCGCCCGACGCCGGCCGCGTATCCCATACCTCTGATTTGCGCATGGCTGTGGTTACCCAGCGCTTTGACCTGCCCGATGAGCTGACCATCGCGCAAGTGATTATTGAGCCGCTGGAATTGGAGACCTATGAGTGGGCCTCCAATGCCAAGGTGCGCGATGTCTTGGGCGGGCTGGGCATCGTAGATCTGGGGCTCGATACTCCGGTGGGTTCGCTCTCCGGTGGGGAGCGCCGCCGCGTGAACCTGGCCGCCGCGCTAGTGCAGGATTTGGACCTCGTGGTGCTCGATGAGCCGACCAACCACCTCGACGTGGAAGGCGTGCAGTGGCTCGCGGACCACCTGCTCAAGCGCAACCTGGCCGTGGTCGTGGTTACTCACGATCGCTGGTTCCTCGATACCGTGGCCACGTGGACCTGGGAGGTACACGATGGCGTGGTCGATACTTACGAGGGCGGCTACAACGACTGGACCTTTGCCCGCGCCGAGCGTGCCCGCCAGGCCGATGCCATGGAGCAGCGCCGCAAGAACCTCGCCCGCAAGGAGCTGGCCTGGCTGCGCCGCGGCGCACCGGCGCGTACCTCCAAGCCGCGCTATCGTATCGAGGCCGCTGAGGCGCTGATCGCCGACGTGCCGGAGCCACGCAATAAGGTCGAGCTCATGGCCTTTTCCAAGCAGCGCCAAGGCCGCGTGGTTATCGAGCTAGAGGATGCCACCGTGCAGTCTCCGGACGGTCGCACCTTGGTAGATCACCTCACCTGGCGCCTAGCCCCTGGCGAACGCATTGGTTTGGTGGGTGTTAATGGCTCCGGAAAAACCACCCTGCTGCGCACCTTGGCCGGCGAGTACGAGCTGGCGGCCGGCAAACGCATCGAGGGCCAAACCGTGCGCCTCGGTTGGCTGCGCCAGGAACTCGATGACTTAGATCCGCAGCGCCGGCTTATCGACGCCGTCGAGGACGTCGCCACCTATGTCCAGCTCGGTAAAAAGGAGCTTTCCGCCTCCCAGCTGGCCGAGCGCTTGGGATTTTCCGCCAAGCGTCAGCGCACCCCGGTAGGTGACCTTTCTGGTGGCGAGCGCCGCCGCTTGCAGTTGACCCGCGTGCTGATGGCCGAGCCCAATGTGTTGCTGCTGGACGAGCCCACCAATGATCTCGATATCGATACCCTGCAGGAACTGGAGTCTCTCCTGGACTCCTGGCCAGGCACCATGGTGGTCATTTCGCACGATCGCTACCTCATTGAGCGCATCGCGGATAACACCTACGCGCTCTTTGGCGATGGCAAGCTCACCAACCTTCCCGGCGGCATCGACGAGTACCTGCGCAAGCGCGCCGCACTTGAGGCGCAGCAGAGCTCCGGTGTGCTCAACCTGGGAGAAAAGAAGGCAGACAACGCTGCACCGAAGCCAGAAAAGAAGCTCTCGTCCCAGCAAGAGCGCGAAATCACCAAGAAGATGAACGCCCTCGAGCGCAAGATGCAAAAACTGGAAAAGGCGGCCGCGCAGATCAATGAGAAGATGGCCACCGCTGCGGAAAAGGTTGATACCCAGGCCTTGACCGAATTGGATGGAGAACTAAAGGAAAACCGCAGCGCCTACGAGGAATTGGAGATGGAATGGCTGGAGTTGGGGGAGAAACTCGAAGGGTAGAAGCCCACATCGCCGATATTGTCAGCCACCTTGACCTGTGGGGCATTATCGGCGCCGCAGCGCTTTTTACCCTGGGGCTTACCCCATCCATTCTGCCGCGCGATTGGCTCTACCAAGGGCTCGTCTCCGGCATCGCCGCAGGACTCGGCTATACGCTGGGCATCGCCCTCAAGCTCGTGTGGTACCGGCTGGTGGTGCGTTATGTGGCGCCTCGGCATGCCTGGCTCGATGCCGCCACGTGGCCAGCTCGGCGCTACCGCCTAGCCTCCCGCATCGCCACCGCCGCTTTTGTGGTGTGGATGATAGGCTTCGCGATCTTTGCCGTGCGGTGGCAGCGCCAACTCGCAGATGCCTTGTCCGCACCGGCACCCACCATTGCCAGCTATGTGCTGGTGGTTCCGCTGGCACTGGCGGTATTTACCGCCTTTCTTTTCCTCCTGCGCCTGCTTCGCTTTTGCGTGCGCTGGCTTTCCGGCCACTTTCCCCAGCGCTTCCGCGCCGCCTACCGCGTTGTGGGCGCGGTACTCATCGTGGCACTGGTGGGCACGTATACCGTGGAAAACCTCATTCCCGGCGCCATTGTGGGTGTGGGGGAAAGAACCTTTACCGCCCAAAATGCCGAACCCGATCCCGCAACGCAGCGTCCCACGTCTGCTGAGCGCAGTGGCTCCCCAGACTCCCGCGTGGACTGGAATGGGGTGGGACTACAGGGCTCGCGTTTCCTCTCCTCCGGTGCACACCGCGCGGAATTGGAAGAGGTTACCGGAAAGCCGGCTAAAGAACCCATTCGCGCCTATGCCGGCCTGGGCAATCGCGCCTCTAATGAGGAGCGAGCGCAGCTGCTTATCGACGAACTCGAGCGCACCCACGCCCAAGACCGCAAGGCGCTGCTGCTTATTATGACTACCGGAACCGGGTGGGTGTCTTCCTATTCCGCCCAAGCCTTCGAGCTGCTCTATGGCGGAGACACCGCCATTGCGGCCGCCCAATACTCTGCCATGCCCTCGGCCTTGCATTTCCTGTCCGGCGGCGGCCAAGTAGAGCGCGCCGGGGAGGAATTCATCAACCCTATCGTGGACTGGTGGAACGGGCTGCCGGAGGATAAACGCCCGAAGCTCTACCTCTACGGCGAATCCTTAGGCACCACGGGCATTGAGGCGGCCTTTTCCGGGGTGCGCGATATCGCCAATTCCGTCGACGGCATCCTATTGACGGGGCCGCCGCACTTTAATCGCTTGCGCACTCAGTTTGTGGAGCGCCGCGACCCTGGCTCTTCTGAGATAACTCCCGAATACGCCGGCGGCCTCGTCGTGCGCTTTGCCAACGATGACGCGCAGGTGCGCCAATGGGGCACGGTGCCAGAAGAGGAGTGGGGACGCACCCGCATGCTCTATATCCAACACCCCTCGGATCCGGTGGCCTGGTGGTCACCACAGATGGCCTTTAAGGAGCCGGATTGGATGCGCGAGCGGACACCTTATTCTGCCAAGCGCGTGATGCAGTGGATGCCCCTCATCTCTTCCCTCCAAGTTGCCGCCGATCTGCCCGGCGCAAAGGACGTACCCGATGGGCACGGTCATAACTACGGGGCATCGGTGCTCGACGGCTTTGCCGCCATCGCTGGTCCAGACGTGGCAGGAGCCATTGACCCCGATGAGCTGCAACGCCAATTTGCCGCGCTCGACGTCGGCATATACTAAGTGCGCTTTAGCCAAACAATGCTGCGATGACCAGCATCGCAGGAAGCGACAGGAACGTAGTGAGAAAGACCGTATCCCGGGCCACGGTTTCTCCTACCTCATAGGTGGCGGCATTGTTATACACATTCTGTGCCGTAGGCAAGGCAGCCAGAATCAATGCCGCATATAACTCCACGCCGTTTAGCCCCAGCGCTGCGCCCACGGCCAGCGTGAAAGCGGGCATGCCCACCAACTTCAATACCGTCGCGGTAAGGGTGGGCAGACGGTCCTCCTCCAACAGCCCGTCGCCCTTTAACGAGGCACCAAAGCTCATCAGGATCATAGGAATAGAGGCGCCACCTAATATCTCCAGCGGCTTCATCACTACATCCGGTACCTGCCACTGCGCCGCGGAGACAATAAATCCCGCCACCGCAGCCAACACCACAGGCGCGGTAATCCCTGCGAGCACGGAGTTCCATATCGATCGCAGGCTCGTGCCCTGCGCATTGAGACCCGCGATGATAAACGGGGAGAGCACCGCCATCTGGAGAACCAATGCTGGGATGACGTAGGTGGCATCACCAATGGCATAGGTGGCAATGGGCAGGCCAATATTGACCGAGATGTAGTAGCTCGCCGCCGCAGCGATCACGGCCACCACTGGGGATGCAAACGCGGAGGTGTTGGATGTAGCCACGCTGGAAAAGACGAGTGCCGGAGTAGCCGCCCAGAAGGCCGTGCGATTGAATTACAAGCACCCCTCGCCCTGCCGATAACACCCCTGTGAGCCAGCACAAACCTGACGCCGATGACTATTAAAATAATCGCGAACCCGGTCAATACGTCCAGCAGCAGTCAATAACCTTTCGCAGTACTCCAAAAGCGCGGTGAGGATATAGTCTCACCATCCGTATTCCCTCAAGACCACAGGGAGCATAACAAAGTTGTATCGAAATACCTGCGCAGCCCGGAAACTCCTTCCAGACCGCCGGCCACCTATGGCACGGTGGAGGGCATGAAGCTTTCTCACCGTGCAACCGTAGCCGCCCTGTCCACCGCTCTTGTCATTACTGGTACATCCACCGTGGCCTCTGCTCAGCAGGCCTTGCCGCCGCAGATTCAGCAGGCTTCTTCGCAAGCTCAGCAGCTTTCTTCTGATCCTTTCGCCGCTGTGCAGGATTTCCGCCTCACCTTGCCACCGCAGGCCTATGAGCTGGCCGAGAAGTACAATATCTCGCTGCCAGAATTCCTGGCCAAGCCAGCGGGCCACACACCCAAGGTCGCTGGTGAGTTGGGGGCCGCCACCACCGCCCACCTCGAGAAGGCTGGGCACCGCAAGGACTCTCACGCGACCGCCATCGCCCAGGAATGGGCCAACCAGGGTGCCGCCGGCAAGCTCGACTACAAGGGCGGGGTAGCCCACGGCCTGAATCACAAGGATGAAGGCCAGGGTTCTGTTCACCGTCTCACCGAGCAGCAGGCACAAGACCGTCTGAACTGGTTTAACCGTGATGTACCAGTCAACGCTGGTTCCGCACACGGCTTTGGTGTAGCAACTGCTTATGACGGAACCTACATTTACGTTGCGGAGTTCTTCCTCAACTAAACTGCATTCCACTAGTCCCGATTTCACCGCATTCGTGGCCTCTATCTGCAGCGATGACGAGGCTGCACGGTGCCGGTAGGATCGGGGCATGATTTTGATCAACGTACAGTTCCACGTTAAGCCCGAATACGCAGAAACCTTCCTCGAAGAAATCAATTGGTACACCGAGGCCTGCAATGCGGAGCCGGGCTGCATCGACTTCAAGTGGTTCCGCGATCCAGAAGACCGCCAGCGCTTCCTGCTGCTGGAGTCTTACGCAGACGGCAAGGACGTAGAGCACGTCCAGAGCGAGCACTTCCAGCGCTCCTGCGAGGAATTCCCGAAGTACCTCGTGGAAACCCCGGATATCATTAACGTTCACATCGATGGCCGCACCGGTTGGGACAAGATGGGTGAATTCTCCGTCGATTAATCCCAACGAATAAAGCTCGCCCTCTACCGTGATGTAGGGGGCGAGCTTTATCTATGCCTAGGCGCACCAGCGCCCTTCGCGCTCACAGCGGATGCTGCTGCTAGCGGAGCACACCTTCCGGTGAGCGCGAAGGGCGGGAGGGGAGGGAGCTAGGCGCTTTCCGACGCCCCGCCCCGCGCCGGCCTGTGCTTTACTGCGGCACGCACTGAGAGGACACAGTCTTGTCGCCATTCGAGTACTGCTTTAGAGCATCGTAGAAGGCATCCGAGTACTCGCCGGTGCGCTCCGGCATCGGGTGGACGCCATCGGAGTAGAGGATCTCCGGGTTGCTCTGGGCATGTCCGCACCAGTCAGCGATATATACGTTGTCGTATTCCTTGGCGGCGTCGAGGACATCCTGTTGGGATTGGGCCATCCATTCGCGGTCACCATAGGGAACAGCCATGACAACGGTGTGGTCCTCGCCGATGATGTCCAGCGCTTCCTTAATTTGGTCCGGGAAGGCAGGGCCGTTAGTACCAAACCCGAGGAAGACGGTGTCGCGCAGCTGGCCGGAATCCTTGAGCTGCTGCAGAACCTGGATACCCGCAGTGTAGTGGCGGGATACATCTGCATCGACGTAAATCTGCGGGAAGCGCTGCTTGAGGGCGCCACTGGAAGCCAGCATCACTGAGTCGCCGACAGCGGTGATGTCTTTGCCCTGCGGCATCGGGCGGGTCTTCTTATCTTTCGTGGCAGCCTTATCATCGTTGTCCTCAGCAGGCGGCTGTGGGGCAGTGTTGTTCGGCTGCGCCGAGGCATTGTTGCTGCTCTGGTTCTGCTGCTGGAGCTGCTCCAGCTGCTGTTCCAACTCGGTTTTATCGCTGGAATTGACGACGCCGTAGACTACGCCGGCTACAGAGGCAACGACCAGGAATGGGACTACCGGCCACATGGTCTTGCCAAAGCCATCGCGCAATTCGCTAAATCCTGGGCGGGAGGACCAGTAGGTCTTCCATGTCTTCTTATAGCCGCCGCGGCGGAACGGATTCTCAATGAACTGATAGGAAATCTCGGACAGGAGCAGCGAAATAGGCACGGCTACAAGGCCCAGGATCCACGATTTATCGGAGTTCTGGTTGCCCTCGAAAAGTGCCTTGAGCATCATAATGACCGGCCAGTGCCAGAGATACAGCGAGAAGGATCGCTGGCCAAACCAGCGCATGACCTTGGTCCTAAAGAGCGGGGTCATCGGGCCGTATTCGCGAACCACGCCCCACACCATCAGGACGCCAAGCACGCTAGTGAGGAAGAGCCCACCCCGGTAGGTGATCTCCGCGTCATCCGGCATGAGGAATAGCTGGACACCGTAGCCGATGAGCGCCACAGTGCCGATAATTCCGGCGATGCGCGATTCGGCTTTGCCTGCCGCTGCCCACGAATCCGCCTGCGGGTCGGACTTGGTAGAGGTCATCAGCAAAGACAGCACGGCGCCTGTGAGCAGGCCAAAAGCATGGGTATCAGTGCCGTAGTAGACGCGCGTCGGGTCTTCACCCGGCACGTAGATGAGCGCCATGGCCACGGCGGAACCGATAGCTAAGACTGCGGCTACGAGGATAGGAAGCCTGCGCGGCTTGCGGCGAGAAATCAGGAAAACGCCGGTAATAAGAAGCGGCCAGATGACATAGAACTGCTCCTCCACGGCCAACGACCAATAGTGGGCAAAGACCTGAATCTCATTGTCCGCAAAGTAGGACTGGGAGGTGGCGATCTGGGTCCAGTTATTGACAAAGAATAGAGTACCCAAGAACTGCTGGCGCAAGCCGACCGCTAGGTCCCCGCCTATCCATGCCACCAAAGCGGTACACATGACCAGGACGGATACAGCGGCTGGGAGGATGCGCCGGAATCGACGCACCCAGAAGTCCTTCAAGCTGATTGTGCCGGAGGTACGGAATTCGCGCACCAGCAACGAGGTGATGAGGAATCCGGAGAGGACGAAGAAGAGGTCAACGCCCAAGTAACCACCGGGAAGTAGGGAAGGGAAGAAGTGGTACAGCACCACGGCAATAACTGCGAGGCCGCGCAGTCCATCCAGCCCCTTGACCTGGCGCAGACGGGCGTGGCGCTTCTTCTTAACTACCTTGCTCTCTGGCGGCGTAGCCAGCGCTTCAGGATCCTTGGCCTGCTTTTGTAGCGGATACTTAGACTTAGTATCTACCTGCGTGCTCGAGGCTTTCTGTGATGCTGGCTTTTGCGCAGCTTGTTGTGGCTGGCGCGGTGCCGCCTTTGCCTGTGGCTTTTCAGGGGCTGGATGTTGCTTCTTCGACGGTTGTGCCTTCTCCCGCTTTTTCTCAGCGGCGGCAGCGGCGGCGGGCGTACCCGCCCCAGCTGCTACAGCGCCTGTCGCAGCGGACTTGTCGGCCTTTGCAGGCGCCGTCTTCGCAGCGGCTTGAGGCTCGGCCTTCTTCGGCTGGGGTGAACCAGGCTGTTGCTTTGCCTTGGGCTTTTGGACGGCTCGCGACGGCTTTTGCTGGGCCGGGGTAGGAGTGCCCACCTGTTGTGATTTGCGGGCCAAACCGCGACTGATATCGGAGGGCTTAACCTGCGGGCGGCGCTTTGTTGCCTTCTTGGCCTTATTTTGCGGCGTCGCTTCCTTTGCCTTCGGCTGTGGCTGTTGCTTCTTCGCCTGTTGCTTGGACTTTTCGTCCTTAGAGGAGGTCCCTTGCTGCGATTTCGGCTGGACTATCTTGTTTCCATTGTCGGCAGTCTTGTTCTGCGCCGGCCCAGCTTTCTGCTGGGATGCATCGGCTGGAGTCTTTGGCGCAGCTACCTTCGGCTTGGGGGTCGTGGTGCCCTTTTTTGGCGCTGGAGCGCTAGGAGTCGAGACCTGTGGGGCAGCCTTCTGCTTTGCAGAGCCGGGAGTCCGTGCTGATCCTTGGCCCTTGGACGGTTGCGAGGACCTCGACGACTGCGCATTCTTTTTCGGCGCAGGTTGCAGCTGTGGTTGCTGCTTTGCCGAGTTTGCCGGAACGCGCTTGGGGGAACGTGGGTTCTGCGCTTGCTGCTGGCCGGTGGCCGGCTTGGATTTAGCCGGCTGGGATTTCTGCGGCTTTGCCGGTTGCGGGGAAGCCTTCTTCGCGCTGGAAGAAGAGGACGGCTTGGGCGTCTGCTTCGGCTTCTGGGTAGTGGGTTGAGCCTGAGGTGCGGGCTTTACCGCGCCTTTCTGAGAGGGTTGGGCGTCAGGCTTCGCGGCCGGCTTTGGGGAAGTACTGCGGGTAGACGGAGTCTTTGGGGAGTTCTTAGACGGGGTGGTGCTAAAGCTTGCGCCGCGGCGTGGTCGCTGAACCGGTTCGTGCGCTTTGCGCTGTGGCTTCTTGTCCTGAGCAGGCGAGTCTTGTTGCTTTTTAACAGCTGTTTTGGGGGAGGATTCTGCCTTGTTTTGCTGTGTGGGGGATGGCTTGGCGGCAGAACCTTGGGCTGCAGGCTTGGTCTTTGGTGCCTTGGCTGCAGGCGATGGCGAGGCGGACTTAGCCTGCTGCGGTTTTGCGGAAGTGGCCTTGCTTGCCTGGGATTTTTCAGTGCTGGGCCGTGTAGTGTCCTTAGCCGCGGGCTTGGCGGCAGGCTTCGCACCTTTCGGCTTCGCAGCAGCAGGCTTGGATTCGGAAGCCTGTGCAGCTTTTGCCGGGGTGGGCTTGCGCGCAGGTGCCTGTTTAGCTTGGTTCTTGGACTCGCCGTCCTTAGCGGTGCGGTCCTGGGGCTTGCCCTTTGGCTCGGTGGATTGGGCACCCGTGGTGGATTCGGTGTTGGCCGATTTCTGGGGCGCAGAATCCTTGTTTTTAGGGGTCTGGGGCGCACTGGTTGAGCCAGCTTTGGGCGGTACTGGCTGATAGACCGGTGTGCGTGGTTCGTTCGAACGCCCAGGTTTCTTCTTCCCCAGCAGTGAGCGCAAAATTTGCTTCACAAAAACTCCCAAAGCACTACGTATATTTTCTAAACGGACTATTTTAGCCTGCGCACCAGCACTTCTCCCCATGCAGGGGAGTAACGGTGCGGCGCGCGGGGCGGAGGCGAAAATTCGAGTCTAGGACTCTTCGCTGTCAAAAAGCTGACGCAGAACTGTCATGACCCCATATTCGGTATTGGGTGGGGCAATGCGATCGGCAATTTCCTTCAACTTTGGGTGCGCATTTTCCATTGCGATCGCGGTGCCTGCCTCGCGGAGGAGCTCGTAGTCATTGAGGAAATCGCCAAAAGCGGCGGTACGAGGCATGGGAACCGAGAGGAGCTTGGCCATGGTTTGTAGTGCTACGCCCTTATTGACGCCAGTGGCCATGACATCGAGCCATACGGCGCCAGAGATGGCGATATTGTGTTCCGGTACGGCCGCAAGAAGGGGCTGGTGTAGGTGCTTTTCGCTGCCGTCGGCGCAGTAAGCGGCGATTTTGATGATGTTCGCATCCAATAGTGCATCGAGGTCATCTACCCATTCCACTGACCTGTAGTACTTGGCAATCTCAGCACGGGCCTGTTCATCGGCGCCTTTGTGTACATAGGCGGTATCTGGCGTGCATAGCACTACGGTATGCGGGGTCTCGACAGACTGGAGTGCGGCCATGGCGGCGCGCACAGCTGCGCTGGGCAAGGTAGTGGCGCTAATGACGCGATTATCGTGGACGACCACGGATCCGTTTTCGGCGATGAAGGTGTCCTCGTGCGGAAACATCTCTTGCAGGGTGGCGAGCTGGCGGCCCGAGGCGGGTACTAGGGTGACGCCGAGCTGGTGGGCACGGGTGCTAATCGCGGCGAAATCTGGTGGAAGCTGGCCGTTGCCGTCCAGAAGGGTGCCGTCCATATCCAGGGCGATGAGCTGTGGGAGCAAAATTCCGAACCTATCTGTGAATTGGCTTATGGTGGATAGGTGCATGCGTTCTGTGTCACACTAGGGGCTATGACTACTGCTGCACCTATCGTTTCCTCAATCCGTAACCATACCGGAGTCATTGAACTCAACCGCCCCAAGGCTCTCAATTCCCTCACCCCGGAAATGATCCACCTCATTGCGGAGTCGCTGGCGCAGTGGCGCGCCAACGATGAAGTGGAACAGGTGCTGTTTACCTCGACTAGCCCCAAGGCATATTGCGCCGGCGGCGATGTTCGCTACGCCCGCGATGCGGTCAAGGAGGGCAAAGTGGATGAGGTCGATGCCTTCTTCGCCACCGAATACACGTTGAACGGTGATATCGCGGAGTATCCCAAGCCCATCGTGGCGCTCATCGATGGCATCGCTATGGGAGGGGGTCTGGGCATTTCCGCCCATGGGGCCCACCGCGTGGTTACGGAGAAAACCTTTGCCTCCATGCCAGAGATGAATATTGGCTATGTCACGGACGTAGGCATGGCCTATGCCGCCCAGCGTGCGGTGGGAACGCGCGGGAAGGCCTCGGCCGAGTTGGCGAAGTTCTGGGGGATTACCGGCTACCGTATGTATGCCGCAGACCTTCTGTGGAGCGGGCTGGCCACCCACTATGTGGCAGACGGCGAAGCTTTTGCTAGTGCGGTTATCGAGCATGGACTAGCCACGGCGCTAGCCCAGCATGCCACCGCACCTAGCGGCGAGGCTGCCTTGGCCGAGCTTATCGACGGCATCGAGGACGCCTTTTCCCACAACACCTGGCAAGACATTTCTGCGGCCCTGGAAGAGTACCCAGAACTGAAACAACAGGTAGAAAAGCTGACCGCGCAGGCGTGCCCCACCTCCATCGTGGCGGCCATGGAGCTATTCCACGCCGAGCAGGAGTGCAGCAGCATCCGCGAAGCGCTAGATATGGAGACCAACCTGGGCGCCTATATGTATCGGCGTGGGGACTTTGCCGAGGGCGTGCGAGCGGTTTTGATGGATAAAACCAACGATGCGGCATTTGAACCTGCCGCGCTTGCCGACGTCGACGTGGACGCCCTCCGCAACGCCCTACACGTCCACCCCGCGAAATGATCCATAGGCGGCGCGGGCGCGATCGGCGTTGATCCATGAGGGAGGGGCTACCGCCAAAGTAGCTTCGGTGGCGGCTGGCGTCGGCTCCGGGAGGTGCAGCTGTGGAGCATCGAGCAGGACGAGGCCCACGCGGGCGTCGGCAAGCGTAGTGCCCGCCAGCGTCCAGATCCCCAAAATGGGCAAAGCTAGGTGCGGCAGCTGGTGCCCGCGCGCCAGCGGAAGCGGAAGGTGCGGGCGCACCAATTCGGGCACGGCCTCGTCGATGCCAAAGCGCGCTAGGTTTCTTGCCAACCGCGCCGCCGCGGTGTCTTTAAACACCGGATCTGCCCAGGCCCACGTGAACTCCTCGTCCGAAATGGTCGCGATAAGCACCGCATTGGCCGCAATCTGCCCGCCGCGATAAGACACCGTGGCGGTGGCCTTATCCACATCGAGTTCTACCGTGGCATCTGGGAAGTTGCCCTGGAAAAACATCTGGTTTTCGGTGCTTAAGTAAAAGGCGTCCTCCAAGACGCGCGCGGCAGCCAAGCCCGGGGTGATGCTGGAAATCTTGTGTACCTCGGGGCTTGGCTGTTCAAAACGCACCGTGGTGCCATCAGAAAAATGCAGGTAAGGCTCTTCCGCGGTGGAATCCATGTCTAGGTAGCGGGCGAGTGCGAGGGCCGGCCCTTTCTCGTCCATGTCCGCGTTGCTGTGTTGGAGACCGCGCAGCAAGGTCTGGCGAAAGTCCAGGTAGGGATGGAAATCTACCGCAACGATGGCCACGTGCTCGCCCTGCTGGGCGCGCAGCACCGGCATATTTCCCACGATGAGGGAGGCATAAGCAACCATGCGGTCAATGTCTGCGGTAGCCGAGCCTGTCTGTGGAAGGTCAGCAAAGTGCTCGGTCGCAGCGGTAGTCCAGTGCCAGGTGTCTGCGGCGATGACGGCGAGGCGCACGCCACGAAAATCTGCCACGTGTTGCGCGGAGCTTACCCGTACCTCCACGAGCTGGTCGGTGGTATAGCTTGCTTCGCTATCGCCAGCCGAGGGGCCGAGGAAATTGAATTCCACGTCGGTCGCCTTCCCGATGCGTTCACGAAAGGCAGCGTTAATTCCGGCACGGATAAAGCGGGCGTCGGCCGCGGCACGTTCAATGGAGTGGTAAGCATTCATGGTTGCTCACGATGATACGGGTGCCGGCAGGCATACTCATAGGCGGCTACCAAAGCCTTGGTTGATTCCCGCCAAGAGTAGCGCTCCGCTTCTTCGCGCGCGGCGCGCCCCATGCGTTGTCGCGCCTGCGGATCCTCCAACAAAGAGCACAGGGCGCTAGCCCACTGCTCATTCGTGGCTTCCTCATCTACCAGCAGCCCGGTCTTTCCATGCTCGATAACAAAGGGGATCCCGCCGGCATTGGTGCCGACCACCGGCACCCCGGAAGCAAAGGACTCTAAAGCAACCAAACCCAGCGTTTCCGTGGCGGAGGGGAAGGCGAATACATCGCCGACCGCGAAGGCTGCCTGCAGCTCTGCTCCAGAAAGATAGCCGGTAAACACAGTGGTGGCCGAATCAAACTGGGCACGCAACTCCTCTAGCGCGGGACCGGAGCCAATAAGGGCGAGGCGCGCGGCCGGCACGCGCGTGCGCACCTGGCGCATGACCTCGTTGAGCCGCGCCACATCCTTTTCGTGCGAAATTCGGCCGATATACGTAACCAACGGGGCCTCTGGGCGCCCGCCGGTTAAGCGCGAGCGCATCTGGACGTCATAGTTGTCAGGGCGATAGGACT
Source organism: Corynebacterium sp. MSK158 (assembly GCF_030229085.1). Classification (NCBI taxonomy): domain Bacteria; kingdom Bacillati; phylum Actinomycetota; class Actinomycetes; order Mycobacteriales; family Corynebacteriaceae; genus Corynebacterium; species Corynebacterium sp. MSK158. The sequence goes on along the minus strand of NZ_JASPHJ010000001.1, from coordinate 353,697 downwards.
GCGTATCAACGGCCTTAGGCCACAGCCGCACGGTATGGATGCCTATGTTGCGTGCCTTATCCACCATGGGGCCGGAGGTGCAGAGATTGATAGCAGCCCGATTATGGAGAAACGTAATGGCCTTCTGCGTAATCGGACGCAGCCAACCAATGCCAAGGGCCTCGGTGTATTCCGGCACATTGGTGTGAAAGCTAGCAACCAGCGGTACGGCATCGCGCTCGGCGGCAAAAACTCCGAGTGCCGCGGTCCAAATGGGATTGACGGCATGAATGACATCCGGATCAAAGTCGCGGATGGCGCGGAAGAACCGGAGGCTTGGTAATCCAAAGTGAATTTCCGGATAGACCCACAGTGAGTGGCTGGGGATGCGGGTAACCGGGAAACCCGCATAAGTTTCTGGCGGAGTGCCGGTGGCAAAGATATGTACCTCATGCCCGAGCTCCGCGAGCTGGTCCAGCGTATTGGTCAGGCGGGTGACCACCCCATCAATTTTGGGCAAGAAAACTTCGGTAACAATGGCAATGCGCATAGTAGGCAAATCACTGTCTATTTCTGCTGCGTGGTGACAGGAACGCCCGCTGCCTGTTGTGCGGTCCACACAGACTGAGCCGGAATCTTGCTGCGGTCAACGCGGTCCGCGTACTTCTTAGCAACCTCTTCGACCTCGTGGAGTAGGCCTTCAGACAGCATGGTGGGATTAAGGCCGAGCCCCAGAAAGGTGTCATTGGATACGTGCAACTCGTTCTCAGCCGACTCTTTGCGTGGATTGGGAACATAGGCTACTTCGGCGCCAGAGATATCAGCGATGAGTTCCGCCAAGTCACGCACACGGTGGGTTTGGGTCATTTGGTTAAGGATCTTTACGCGGTCACCGCGCGATGGTGGATTTTCCAGGGCGAGCTCGACGCAGCGCACCATGTCTTGAATGTGGATGAAGGCGCGGGTTTGGCCACCGGTTCCATGTACCGTCAGCGGATAGCCGATGCCGGCCTGCACGAGGAAGCGATTCAGAACCGTTCCGTAGTCGCCGTCATAATCAAAGCGATTAATCAGGCGATCATCCCTCTGGGTCTGGGCGGTGTGGGTGCCCCAGACAATGCCCTGATGCAGGTCGGTGATGCGCAGCTCATCATTTTTGGCGTAGTAGGCAAAAAGATGCTGATCCAGAACCTTGGTCATGTGGTAAATCGAGCCCGGATTGGAAGGGTAGAGGATGGACTCTTCTACCTCACCTTTCTCCGGTACGGCTACCTTGATGTCCAGGTAACCCTCAGGGATCTGCATACCGGCAGTGCCGTAACCGTAGACTCCCATGGTTCCTAGGTGAACGACGTGAATATCGAGGCCGGTTTCTACAACTGCAGCTAAAAGGTTATGGGTGGCATTGATGTTGTTATCCACCGTGTAGAGCTTGGTGGTGGGACTTTTCATGGAGTAGGGTGCGGCGCGCTGCTCCGCGAAATGCACGACGGCATCCGGAGCGAAGGAACGGAGGAACTCCACGAGCCCGGCGTAATCCTGGGCGATATCGATGTTGGCGAAGGAAATGTCTTTCCCACTGACCTCTTTCCACGCCGCCAGGCGTTCCTCAATGGAAGCGATAGGGGTGAGGGATTCGGCGCCTAGTTCCGCATCAATGGCGCGCCGGGAGAGGTTATCAACGATGGCGACCTCATGGCCTTGATCCGAAAGGAATAGGCAAGCGGGCCATCCACAAAAGCCATCGCCACCAAGAATCGCTATCTTCACTGTGTCATTCTCCAGAGCTAGTAGTCGTGCTGAGGCTAAGGGAAAATTTTACCCTGCATAGCCCGTATATTTGGGCCATGCAGGGTTAACAGTGAATGAACCTATGGTGTAGCGCGCTAGCGCCTAGTCGAGGGCGCGCAGGACGGAAAAAGTGGTCTTAGCCAGCTTCTTCTTATCAGCCAGGCTGATGCTTTCTCCCGCCGCTTGGCGACGATCGAGTTCCTGCCGGAAGGCGAGGCTGCCGCCGGCGCACGCATTGAGGACGACGCTTAGCTCATAGTCTGAGTAGTCAGTACCGCGCTGCTGGAACGCGGAAATGATGGTGTCAGATACGCGCTCGAAACGCCGCCTTTCTTCGGGGGTGTGGCTGAGGCTATCCAGGGCCTCACCAATGCGGTAGAGCGTATGGAGGGACCGCAGTTCCTTTTCTTCGTCTTCCAAGGATTCGAGCAGCGCTGCCTCTAAGACGGCGGTAACGCTCTTGCCAGGGCACACGGAGGGGATATCCGCAGCGAAAGATTCCAGTACGTCAGCCGTGAAGTACAGCAGCGCATCGGCCACCGAGGAAAAGTAGTTGTGATAGGTGCGCGGGGAGACCCCGACGGTCGCGGTGATGCCTGATACCGTGGCGGCTTCGGCACCGCCGTCGAGGACGAGGCGCGCTGCCGCATCGGCCATGGCCTGACGCGTAGCTCGCTTCTTTTCTTCGCGCAGACTAGTCACGGTGTGCTTCGCCTACCTTCTCTCGTTGGGTGCGCAGGAGTTCCTCGCGGTCGGAGTGCAGGGCTTCGCCTTCAATGTCCATATTAGGGGTGATCTTATCCAACCAGCGCGGGAACCACCATGCCTTTTTATCCAGCACAAACATGGTAGCGGGGATGATCATCATGCGGACTACGAAGGCGTCGATAAGCACGCCCGCAGCCAGGGCAAAGCCCATGGTCTTAATGAACGGCTCGTCCATCAAGATGAAGGCGGCAAAGACGGAAACCATAATGAGGGCCGCGGCGGTGACCACGCGCGCGCCGTGCTTAAAGCCATTCGAGGTGGCGTTGCCGGCCGTCTTGCCATTGACAAATCCCTCACGCATGCGGGTCACCAAGAAGACTTGGTAGTCCATGGCCAGGCCGAAGGTAAGGCCGATGAGCATGATGGGCAGGAAGGAAAGCAGCGGCTGTGGGTCGTCGACGATGCCGAACATGCCTTCTTGCCAAATGGCCACGGTGATGCCGAAGGTGGCAGCCATCGAAAGCGCGAATCCAGCAGCAGCGATGAGCGGTACCCAAATGGAGCGGAAGACCAGCATCAAGACGATGAAGGCCAGGCCCAGCACGATGGCTACGTATGGGATAAGCACGTTATTGAGGCGCTCAGAAATGTCATCGAAGATCGGGGTGATACCGGTAATGCCGTAGGAACCGCCGGTCTTTTCAAACTCACCCTGGTAATCGCGCAAGTGGTTAAGGGTTTCGGTGGTTTCCTCATCGGTTGCGCCGGTGGTAGGCGTGATCATGATCTGCGCAGCATCACCGTTGTCAGTGGTCTGCACGATCTGGGCGTTTTCTACGCCGTCGTTGTCATTGAATTCTTGCAGCAGTTCCTGAAAGGCCGGCATGCGGTCCTGCTCAGGGACGTCGGCCACATCAACGAACGCGATCATCGGCGCATTGCGGCCAGGGCCAAAGGCGTCTGCCGTGATCTCATAGGCCTCGCGCTGCGGGGTGCCGGGCTTTGCGGTGCCATCGGTGGGCATGGCCAGGCGCAGCTGGGCAAATGGTACGGCCAGGATGCCCAGCACAACGACGCCCGCGATAAGGTGCAGCCACGGGTGGGCACGCACGCGGCGAACCCAGCGCAGACCCATGGTGGGCTTTTCGTCTTCTGGGTCTGGAACCTTGGGGCCAGGCACGCGGCCGGCGAAGATCTTGGTGCCCAAGAGTCCCAGCAGGGCGGGGATGAAGGTATTGGCAACCAATACGGCGATGATGACCGTAGCCGCAGCAGCGATGGCCATGGTGCCCAGGAACGGGATGCCGATAATGGTCAGCGCGGCCAAGGCGATGACCACGGTGGTGCCGGCGAAGACAACGGAACCACCCGCGGTGCCAAGCGCCATGCCCATGGCGTGGGCACGGGTGGCCTTATCCATCTTCTTGAGCTCTTGGGCCAGTTCCTTTGGCGAAAGATCGTTGAGGCCAGAGGAGGTGATGAGCTCGTTGCGGAAGCGGTTGACAATAAACAGCGCGTAATCGATGCCGACGGCCAGGCCAATCATGGAGGCCAACGTCGGGGTCATATCGGAGACGGTATCCGTAAAGACCGTGGATACCTGCACGCCGAGGATGCCGATGCCCACGCCGATAATGGCGGAGATGAGCGGCATGCCAGCGGCTACGAAGGATCCGAAGGTAATGAGCAGCACGATTGCGGCGACGATGAGGCCGATAATCTCGGCGCTGCCACCCATCTCTTGGCCGGCGGAGCTAAAGGCGTTGCCTTGGTACTTCACCGTGAGGTCGCCCTCGTCGTACTTATTGAGTACGTCCGTGACCCTGGTCATGTCCTCTTCTGGGATGTCCATGACGGTTTCCGCATCAAAGGTGATGGTGACGGTACCGGTGGACTTATCCTCGCTCAGAGGGGAGAGCTGCTGCAGGTTCTTTTGAATCTGCTCGTCTGGCATGTGCTGGGCCTTCATCTTTTCGCCCATTTGCTTTTCCATACCGGCTGCAGCCATCACCGGGCTGACCAGTTTGTCCTGGTCCTTGAGAGCGCCGGTGTCCTTGAGCTCGCCAAGGAGGTCATCTACCTCGCCGGCTACCTGCTTATCGGCGAGGTTCTTTCCCTCTGGAGCTTGGATGACCACGGTGCCTTCGGGTGCACTCATGGCATCGGTATCTTGGCCGAAGCGCTCCATCATCTTGTCTTGGGTGGTGGTGGAGTCCATCTCCGGCATGGAGAAATTAGGGTTGGGGGCCTTGGCAAAGCCGGCGGTAAGTCCTGCCATGGCCACCAAGACGATGAGCCAAAAGGCGAGGAAGGGCCACACCTTGCGGTAGGACCAGCTACCTAGCCGGTAGAGGATTTTAGACATAAATATGCTTTCTTGTGCAGTATGCGTGCAATGGCCTGCGCGCGGGTGACAGTGAATATGGAATCCGCGGGGAGAAATTTGCACCCCGTGCGAAACATTGCATAGTGTACGCAAAATTGCGGAATGTGTGCAAAGACATGTGCGGTGGACCATAGGAAGCTGCTCGTGAGATATAGGTCTTGTTCCCTCGGGCGTATCGGCGATGGCGGCATGGGGCGGTAGACTGACCGGCATGCTCCACGCCGTTAGTTTTGCCCTCTTGGATTCCGTCAATGCGTTACTCATTGGGATCCTCGTGGCCATTGGCATCATCTTGCCCCGCGGCAAGTATCGACGCATTGCCACATTAGTGGTGGTAGGAGACTGGATTGGAGTCCTCGCCGCGGCGGCCGTGGTGATGTTTGTTTTGTTAGGAGTAAAAGACCAGATTGAGGCCATTTTGAGCTCGCCTATTGCCGGCTGGGTACTTGTCGCAGTCGGCATCGCGGTGGGGTTCGGCTCGTGGCGCTCTCAAGGCCAGCCCAATGCCTTAGTAAATCGACTACTTGAGCCGTTGCGTACTCCATCGCTGCTTACCGCGATCATCGGTTTCATTATGGGCGTGGTGCAATCGCTGACCTCGGTGCCGTTTTATTACGGGCTCATGCACCTGGCTACCGAAGATATCGCTCCGGCCGCTCAGTACGGGGGCTTGGTGTGGTACGCCAGCCTGGCTCTGTCCCTGCCCACTATCTGTGGTCTTTTTATTGCGGTGGTGCGCGCCCATCCGGAATCGGCCGCCGGCCGTCTTTTTGCTGCGGCGCGCGCCAATAGCACCCAGGTGGCGCTCTTCGGCGGCTACCTCGTGGCGGTCTTCCTCATCCTTATGGGCGTGCTTTCCCTTTAATCAAAGGTGACCTCATCCAGGCTCAACACCACATCGGATTGGCTGCGCGCGCAGTCCACGTAGCGGGCAGCATGCGCAATGAAGGCCTGTGACTCTTCCGGGCTGAGCTCGCGGCGCACTTTCGCTGGCACGCCGGCGGCAAGGCTGCGCGGTGGAATGGTGGTTCCTTCCAGCACCACGGCGCCTGCCGCGATGAGCGAGCCGGTGCCAATAGTGGAGCGCGAGAGCAGCGAAGAGGACATTCCCACTAGGGAACCGGCCTCCACGTGCGCGGCATGGACCATCGCCATGTGTCCCACCGTGACATCATCTTCCAGTACGCACGGCGTGTCCTCTTCTACGTGGAAGACGCAATTGTCCTGGATATTGCACCTAGCGCCAATGCGAATTGCGCCCACGTCGCCGCGCAGGACACTGCCATAAAACACGGAAGAATCCGGGCCGATTTCTACATCGCCAATGATGGTGGCATTGGGCGCAACCCACGCACTGCGGTGGATGCGCGGCTTCTTTCCAGCACAGGGCAAAAGCAGCATGTCAGTCCTTTCAAGGAAACTATTCCACCACCACGGCTAGGGTGGGGGAAAGTTCATAGTCGCCGGGGTAGGGGAGGTTGTCTACGAGGGCGTCGGCAAGCGCGGGCGTAAGCGGAATGACCCAGCCGCGCCGGGGATCTTTGATGGGCAGGGCTTCCTTTTTCACGGCGGGAAAGTGCACCGTCGTGGTGGGGGATTCCAGCGTAGCCGACTCGCGGGCGCGGGCTACCTCCAGCAGTACCTCGGCGCCGGGCTGGTCAGTAACGACGATGATAAGCGGCCCTGCGGTGTGGATTTCCAGCCGGTCAATGTGGGCAGTGAGCGCCGCGGAATCTGGGCGGGCCAGGCGCGGGGACTGCGCGCCCGTCAGCCGGGCAAGTGCATCTTTTAATCCCATGGGAGCCCAGTCTAGTGAGCGCTCACGGTGATGGTGCGGCAGCGCTCCAAGTCGAAGTACGCACGCTGCCCGGTAGTGGCAACGCGCTCGCGGGCCACGGACTCATTGTGGGTCACGGCCGTGGCGAGGAAGACGAGCGGGCCATCCGGCTGGCGCCATGTGCCGAGATACCGCGCGCCGTGTTCCTTGGCTAAGGCCAAGGCCTTGCTCACCGCGGCTGGGGTAGGCTCCGTCACCCGCAGCAGCGCCTTCCCGGTGGGGTTATAGGCGAACCCGGTGCGGGGCTGTTGGCCGGTTTCGATATCGAAGGTGCCTTCTTCGTCCGCGAGCAATTGCCGGAAAATGCGCTTCATTGGGCCCAGCGTAGTATGGGGCACCATGATTGACGCCAGCAACACCGCACTTGTTATTGAAGGCGGCGGCATGCGCAATTCCTATACGGCTGCCTGTATGGTCAAGCTCATCGAAGAGGGCGTGGACTTTGGCTGGGTAGGCGGGGTATCCGCCGGGGCATCGCACACCGTTAATTACTTGTCGCGCGATGCCTGGCGCGCAGAAGAGTCTTTTACGGACTTTGCTCAAAGCCCCAGCTTCGGCGGAGTGGGTTCGCTGGTGCGTGGTAGCGGGTATTTCAATGCTGAGTACATCTATGAGCGCGCCGCGGACAAGGATTTGCCCTTTGATTGGCAGGCTTACCGCGAGCATCCGGCCGATATGGTGCTCGCTGCAGCGCGCGCCGATACTGGCGAGTCCGTTTACTGGACGCGCGAGGACGTGCATACCCCCGAGGATCTCTTTGTGCGTGTGCGCGCTTCCTCCACGCTGCCGTTGATTATGCCGATGCGTTTTATCGACGGCGCGCCGTACGTGGACGGTGCTTTGGGCTCTTCCGGTGGCATTACCATTGTGCAGGCAGAAGAGGCCGGATACGAGAGGTTTCTGTTTATCGGCACTAAGCCGCGTGGGTATGTGCGCCCTGAGGTGGCGCGCCCAGCCTTTGTCCGGCGCGTCTTCCGCAGGTACCCCGCTATTGCCGACGCCCTCATAGCCCGCCCCGCCCTCTATAATGCGGCCAAAGACCGGCTTTTGGAGTTGGAGCGCCAAGGCAAAGCGCAATTATTTTTTCCGGAAGATATGCAGGTGACCTCCACTGAACGCAACGTACACAAGCTGCGGGCGAACTATCAGGCGGGGAAAGCCCAGACCTATACGGAGTGGCCACGGTGGAAGGAATTCCTCCTCGATTAGTTCACTATGTGCGTTTGCTGTGAGATGTGCCGCTGCTGGGGGTGGGTGGCCCCTGACGAAAAGGGTCTAAGCAGTAGCGATGCCATTGGTGGTCGTTAAAGAATGTGCCTTTCACGTGGCACTTTGGGGGAAAATGCCTAAAATACTCCAGCGTGTTAGCAATTTTTGATGGAAATATATGGCTGAGCATCTTTTTCATAGTGCTGCTCGGCACGCTATTTGGCATGATCCCCTTCGGTCCGCTGCGCTTTGGCGCGGCGGGCACGCTGTTTGTGGGCTTGGCCTTCGGCTCGTTTATTGACCTAGATAAAGACATCTTAAGCTCCCTGCAAGAGCTGGGCTTGGGACTCTTTATTTATATGCAAGGCCTGTCCGCCGGTGAGCGCTTCTTCAAGGGCTTTTCCAAGCAGATGAAGCACATGCTCACCGCAGCCATTGCGATTGTGGTGGCCGCGGGCGCAGCCCTCCTCTTTGGTGGCATGCTCGGGTTGGATACCTTGGCTTCCGTTGGCGTATTCGCCGGCGCCACGACCTCGACGCCGTCGCTGGCCGTTGCCCAGCAACAAACTGGTGAAGAGCTACCCGCCGTGGGCTACTCGCTGGGCTATCCCGTGGGTGTGGCGGTGGCCATTTTGGTCGTGGCATTCCTGCTCAAGCAGAATTGGCCCGCCAAGCGCGATAAGGACAATTCTGCCTCCAAGATCTTCCGCTCCCGCACCATTCGCGTTACCAAAGACGTGAACTACGACGACTTGGAAGAGCAGTTCAAGGATCACTTTGTTATCGCTACCATTCGCCGCGGTAATAAGGTCCGGGTTGCCGGCGATCGCCCCGAATTGCACAAGGGCGATATCCTGCGCGTTATGGTCACCAAGGCTAAGGCCCGTGAACTGACCCAGATGCTGGGCAAGCGTCAGCCGCAAACTCCGTTCGTGGATAAGCGCCTGGTCATCGAAACCGTGGCTATTTCTAACCAAGATATCGCCGGCCGCACCGTTGGAGAGCTCAACCTGTTCTCTCGCTATGGCGGTCGCATCGTGCGCGTGCAGCGCGGCGATGAAGAATTCTTGGCCAATAATGAAACCCACTTGGCTTCTGGCGATATGCTGGAGCTCATCGTGAAGTTTGACCGCTTGGGCGACATCCAGGATTACTTCGGTGACTCGATTAAGTCCTACTCCGAGCTGAACTGGGTGGCCTTGGGTGGTGGCCTGTTCTTGGGTTACCTGCTGGGCCAGGTCGTGGTTCCGATGCCGGGTGGCGCCTCCTTCGAGCTGGGCTTCGCGCTTGGCCCGCTGATTACGGGCCTTATCCTCGGTGCGCTGCACCGTACCCGCCGCATTCCGTGGCAGGTGCCGGCCTCCATCAATACTGCATTCCAGCAGTGGGGCCTCGTCATCTTCTTGGCGTCTGTGGGCCTCTCATCCGGCGAGGCATTCTTGTCCACTGCCTTCTCCTGGATGGGTCTGAAGTGCATGATCCTCGCCGCTATTGTCACCGTGGTGGTTGCGGTCCTATTCGCTGTAGCGAATCGCTTCATGGGTCAGTCCGAAACCCGTACCTCCGGCGGACTCTCTGGCATCTTCGCTCAGCCCGCCGTGGTCAACTACGCCACGGGGCTGAGCTCCGACTCGCGCATCATGACCGGTTATGCCGCCACCATTGTGGTGGCGCAGGTGGTCAAGATTGCCGTTGTCCCTGTGATGTTGATGGTCTAACACTCAACGGAAAAGGCCGCTTCCCAGAACGGGAAGCGGCCATTTTGTTTGCCGTGTGAAACTGTGTGGTTTCTAATCCGCCACGAGGGTTTCCATGGTCAGCTCTGGGTGTTCCTTCTCAATGAAAGCGAGCTTCCACTTATCGCCAAAGAGCGCGATGAGCTCGCCATCTTGGCGGGTAAAGATTTCCACGCCACGCTGACGGCCGAGCTCTGGGGCGGATTCGGCATCGGTGCGGCGAGCCACGGAATAGGGGATTGGCTCGGTGACAGTTTCCACGTTGTATTCGAACTCCATGCGGGCCTGCATGACCTCGAACTGCATGGGGCCCACCGCCGCCATGACCGGGGAGGCATCGCCGCGCGCCTCGTTCTTGAGAATCTGGACCACGCCCTCGGCCGCCAGCTGCTCCAGACCCTTGCGGAAGGCCTTGTACTTGCCCAGCGACTTCGCGCGCAGAATGCGGAAGGCCTCCGGCGCGAACTGCGGCATGGGCTTAAATTGCACCTTCTTGCCGGAATAGATGGTGTCACCAGGGGCAAGCGAGCCTGCGTTGACCAAACCCACGATATCGCCTGGATAGGCGGTATCCACGGTATCGCGCGTGCGGCCAAAGACGGTCAGGGCGTACTTGGTGGAAAAGCTGCGGCCGGATTGGGCGTGGTTGACCTGCATGCCGCGTTCGAATTCACCGGAGACCACGCGCATAAAGGCCAAATTATCGCGGTGCTTTTGGTCCATGCCTGCTTGGACCTTGAAGACGACGCCAGAGAAGTCATCGCTGACCTCGCGGACCTCATCAATGGCGCTGGTGGCAGCCTCAACTGCCTTTGGGTCGGAGTCGCGCGAGTGCGGAGCCGGGGCAATGGCGCACAGGGTGTCCAAAATCTGGTGCACACCAAAGTTCAGCATCGCAGAAGCGAAGATGAGTGGGGAGGTCACGCACTGTTCAAATAGCTCCTGGTCATGCAGGGCGCCATCGGCGGCAAGCAGCTCGGCTTCCTCGACAGCGGTCTCCCACACGCCTTCTTCCTTCTCACCGGCGGCATCCGGATCGAAGTGTTCCTCCGGGGCGATAGTGGAACCACCGGCAGTGCGGATGAAGTGGATATACTCATCGGCCTCGCCGTCATCGTTGATATGCGCCAGACCGCGGAAGTCACCGGCAATGCCGACCGGCCAGTACAGCGGGGTAGGCTGCAGTTGGATTTCGTTGACAATTTCGTCGACAAGCTCCAAAGGCTCGCGGCCCACGCGGTCCCACTTATTGATGACGGTCACGATAGGCAGGCCGCGGGCCTTGCACACGCGGAAGAGCTTGAGGGTCTGGGGCTCGAGGCCCTTGGCGGCGTCGATAAGCATGACTGCCGCATCCACCGCGGTGAGCACGCGGTAGGTATCCTCCGAGAAGTCCGCGTGGCCCGGGGTATCAACCAGGTTGATCATGTAGGGCTCGCCCTCGTGGCCCTCCGGCGCATACTCGAACTGCAGCGCTGAGGAAGCCACGGAAATACCGCGGTCCTTTTCCATATCCATCCAGTCAGACACGGTGGACTTGCGGTTGCCCTTGCCGTGGACCGCGCCGGCCTCATTAATAACGTGTGCGTGCAGCGCCAGCGCCTCCGTCAGCGTGGACTTACCAGCATCCGGGTGGGCGATAACGGCAAACGTGCGGCGGCGCGAGGCCTCAGAAGCGACAGAACTCATGCGGCATAGTCTAGTGGTTTCGCGCTACCACTCCACATTGAGGCGGCGCCCCAAATCATCAAAGACGCGGCGAGCCACCGACAGCTTCTTCGCAATGGGGCGCTGGAGGCCTGGTTTGCGCTTGTCGTTGTAGTATTCGCCGGATTCAAAGTGGATTCCCTCGGTGCCGGTCAAAAAGTAGGCGAGGTTATCGCCGCCTTCGGCAGGCTTGCCAAAGGTCTTGCCAATCAGCCCGGAATACATCTTGGACATCATGCCGGTAGAGGACTTGGAAAAGTCAGTGGCAAGCACGCCGGGGTGGAAGGACACCGCGGAAAGCCCGTGGGCATCAAAATAACGGGTGAGCAGGATATCGCCCAGCTTGGCGTTGCCGTAGGCGCGCTCGGGGCTGAAGTGCTCCAGCGTAGTGGGATCGCTGAGGTCGAATTTAGACATAAGGAAATTGGCTAGGGAAGCGGTCTGAACCACGTTCGCGTTATCCGCGCGCAGCTTGTCTCGCAGCAACGAGGTTAAGAGAAAGGGCGCCACCACGTTGACCTGCCAGGTGCGCTCAAATCCATCGGCGGTGGTGGAGGGGCCGTCAAAAATGCCGCCGGCATTATTGCCCAAGGCGTGGATATGCTCTAGGCCTTCCAAATCCTGTGCCAAGCGGCGTACCTGGCCCAGGGATTCGAAGTCCGCTAGGAAGTACTGGCCTTCGACTTCCTCGGCCACCGCGCGGGTCTTTTCCGGATTGCGGCCGACGATAACCAGGTTGTCTTGTGGCCGGGTGCGGTGCAACTGACGAGCAGCCGCGGCCCCCAACCCGCCGGATGCGCCGGTAATCACAATGGTCTTGGCAGTGCTATTTGGCGAAGTCATAGCACCAATCCTAACCGCCCACCGAGGGCAGCACCGGCCAGCAGTTTCCCTGCGCCTTAAGCAGGTCTATACTTCCGCTGGTGAAACACTTGCTTTCCATACGGCAGTGGGGCCCGGCGCGATTGACCGCGGCTGGCTTCCTCTTGCTGATTCTGGTGGGAACGGTTTTGCTCATGCTGCCGTTCGCAGAGGCCGGCACCGCCCGCGCTTCCTTCCTGTCTGCCCTTTTTACCGCCACGTCTGCGGTATCGCTGACCGGGCTTATCGTGGTGGATACCGGTAGCTTCTGGAGCCCAGCTGGCCAGGTCGTCATCTTGGCGCTGATTCAACTTGGCGGCCTAGGCATCATGTCGCTCGCCTCGCTATCTGGCCTGCTATTTACCGGCCGGATTAGCTTTAAGGCTCGCAAAACCGGTGCCTATGAGGGGCGCCCCATCGCCCCCGGTGGTATCCGCAAGACGCTGATTTTTACCTTCGTCTTTACCGCGGTGGCTGAGACCATCATCGCCATCATTGTGGCCGCACGCTTGATGATTGGCTATGGGTACTCCTTTCCGCGCGCGGTGTGGGAAGGCATCTTCCATGCGGTATCTGCATTTAACAATGCCGGCTTCAGTACCAATAGCGATAACCTGGTGCCCTTTGTTTCTGATGCCTGGATTTTGCTGCCGTTGGCCGCCGCCTTAATCGGTGGCGGTTTAGGTTTTCCGGTGTGGGCGGAGCTGGTGCGCTTGGTACGCCGCGATCGCCATGTGGTCCATCGCATTTCCATTACCGCCCGCATGACCCTAGCGGCCACGACCGTGCTTTTGCTCGCCGGTGGCGTCTTCTTCGCGTGCATGGAGTGGACCGGGCTTTTGTCCTCGATGTCGCTGGGGGATAAGTTGCTCAACTCTTTCTTTGCCAGCGCTTCTCCGCGCACGGCGGGCTTTAACGCCATTGATTATGGGCAGGCACACCCCATTACGCTGATGGGCACCGACATTTTGATGTTCATCGGTGGTGGCTCGGCCGGTACGGCCGGCGGTATTAAAGTCACCACCGCCTGCGTGCTCTTGGCTGCCATGGCCGCGGAGTTTTCGGGCCGGGAAACCACCACCATTGGCCACCGCAGCCTTCCGCGATCGGTGACTCGCCAGGCCCTAGCCCTGAGCTTTGCCGGCGTCATGGTGGTCACGTTGGGCGTGGCGGCGCTGCGCTTTTTTGATCCGGAGTTTAGCGGTGATCAAGTCTCCTTCGAAGTTCTTTCTGCTTTCGCTACGGTGGGCTTGTCCACCGGAATTACCGCAAGCCTGTCTGCGCCCTCGCAGATAGTGCTGTGCCTCATCATGTACCTGGGCCGCGTTGGCCCAACCACCTTGGTAGCAGCGCTGGCGGCGAAATCCGTCAGCCGGCGCTATAGCTTCCCCGAAGAAAGGCCGTTCCTTGGCTAATATTCTCAAGGCGCTGGGACGCACCCGCGCCGGCATCGATATTCCACCCGTCGTCGTTATTGGACTAGGCCGATTTGGCTCCTCGCTTGCTCATGAGCTGATGGCCAATGGGGTTGAGGTCCTCGGCATCGACTCCAGCGAAAAGCGCGTGCGCGAAGAAGCACCTTACCTCACCGAGACCATTGCGGCCGATACCACCGACCCAGAGGCCTTGCGCCAGCTGGGCGTGGAGGAGGTCGAGCGCGTCATCGTCGCCATCGGCTCCCACTTGGAAGATTCCATCCTCACCGCGTCCAATCTGGTGGAGTTGGGGGTCAAAGACATCTGGGCCAAGGCTGATTCGGAGGCGCACGCGCGCATTCTCAGCCAGATTGGCACCCACCATGTCATCCGGCCAGAGCGTGATACCGGCCGCCGCGTGGCCTACCTTCTGGGCGGGCGTTTCCGTGATTTTGCGGAGATTGCCACCGATTATGGCGTGACCCAGATGGCCGTTCCTAGCTCATTGGTGGGCCGGCCGCTCGACCTTTCTGCCATCTGGCGCACGCACCGCGTGCAATTGGTCTCTGTGCGCCGCGCGGAAGGGGAGTGGGCCCCGCTTGCCGACGCCACCGAGCTCACCCCCACCGATTTCATCGTCGCCGCCGGCAGCCCCAAGGCACTAGAAAAATTTTCCCAGTGCTAGCGCGAGTGGATCTGGTTCTGGGCCTTGCCTAGCCCGTCCGTCACGATGAGGCGGGCGGCCTCGGCCGCGGTGGCGATGGCGTCATCAAAGCCAGCGCCCGCATCCACGGGGCCCAATACGTAATCCGGAATGGACGAACCCTTGGGCGGCCGGGCAATGCCAATGCGCACGCGCAGATAGTCGCGGGTGCCCAAGCGCTCGGTGAGCGACTTGAGGCCGTTGTGCCCGTTTTCATTTCCGCCCTGCTTGATCCGGATCTTATTGGCCGGAAGGTCCAGCTCATCGTGGAGAACAATGACGTGATCTGGGGCGATGCCTAGCTTCTGTGCCAGCGGCGCTACTGGATCGCCAGAAAGATTCATAAACGTGCCCGAACGCACGGCAAGTACTTTCTGTCCCGCCCAGCTAAGTGGCGCGACCTGCACATCCATCCCACGAACCGGCTCCAGCACGTCACCGCCTGCGGCTAACAGATCATCGATGGCCATATAGCCCACATTGTGGCGGGTAGCGGCATACTTCGCGCCGGGATTGCCCAGGCCCACAATAAGCCACTCCGCCTCTAGCTCGTCCGGATTGAGGCCTGGTGTGGGTTTATTCTTCGAGCCAAAGAACCGCGCTAAAAAATCTCCTAAAGGTGCCACTGCACTAGCTTCCTCTCTCAGTAAGGTGGGGTGCTATGAGTCAGGTTATAAGCTCCCTTTCCCGTAGCGTAATCCCCGCGCCCATGGCCGGCGGTCCCACCACCCCGGAACTAGTGCGCGCCGCCCATGCCGCCGGTTCTTTTGGCACCTTAGGTGTGGGCTCTGCCAGCATAGACACTGCCCGCACACAGATTGACCAGTGCACCGGCATTCCGTTTGGGGTAAACCTCTTTTGCCCACAACAGCCGCTTTCCGGGGTGCAACGTGCCGCCGCACGCGAGCTGGCGCAAGCAGAAAACCAGCCACTGCCTGATCCCGATTACTCCTTTGGCTTTGAAGAGAAGCTGGACCTAGCGTTGCGCGGCGGTGCCCGCGTGGTGTGGTCTATGTTTGGCACCTTCACACCCGAACAGATAGAGCGAATCCACGCCGCGGGCGCAGAGGCCTGGACCACCGTCACCACTTCTGCGGAGGCAACCGCCGCCACACGTCGGGGCGTCGACGTGCTCTGCGTCCAAGGCCCAGCCGCCGGCGGCCATCGCGGAACCTGGGACTTAGCCGCGACACCCGATTCCCGGGACTTGGAGGAATTGGTGTCCGACGTGCATACCGCAGCCCCAGAAGTTCCCCTCATTGCCGCCGGCGGCCTGCGCACCGCAGACGATATAGCCACCGCTATGTCCTGGGATGGCGTCGCCGCATGTTCCTGTGGTTCCGCATTCTTGCTCACCGAAGAGGCAGGAACGAGTGACTACAACCGGCAGCTACTGCGCCGTGGTGGGCAAACCGTGTCTACCCGTGCTTTCTCGGGCCGCTTTGCTCGTGGACTAGAAACTCAGTACACCCGCAGTCACCCCAACCTTCCACCGGTTTATCCGCTCTTGAACCCTGTGCTTAAGGAACGCCGTGCGCAGCACGATGATGCCGTAGCTTACTGCCTCGTAGGTACCGACGTGGCAAAAATTAACGGGGGTACTGTGGCCAACATCCTGAACGATCTATGCCAAAACCCACACTAGTAAGCGCTAATATTTATGTTTGAAGATTTAATGCCACCCCCCGTGACAGAAAAGGAATGAATTACGTGACTGCGAACGCACATGTTGGCCATGATGATTGGAACGAGCGCCTCGAGCTGGCGCAGCAGATGATTCCGCTCATCCACCAGCTGCACCGCAACAATAACGTTGTCACCACCATCTTCGGCCGCCCACTGGTGGGACAGACCGATATCGACATCATCAAGTCTCATCGCTACGGCCGCCGCATTGCGCAGCGCCACCTGTCCACGGCGGAGACCCTGCCTATCCTGGTGGAATTGGCAGACATGAATCTGGGCGCCGCAAGCGTCGACCTCGGCCGCTTGGTCCTCGGGTGGGAGGAATCCAACGAGGAAAACCTCCGCATGTACTTGGAAGGCGAGCTGTGCGAGATCGTCGGTGCTGGCGTTGACCTAGAGACCACCGACGTCGTCCTCTACGGCTTCGGCCGCATCGGACGCCTGCTGGCCCGCCTGCTCGTCGCCCGCGAGGCAGCATACGGTGGCGTTCGCCTGCGCGGCATCGTCCTGCGCAAGAAGGGCGATGGTGACATCCTCAAGCGCGCTTCCTTGCTGCGCCGCGATTCCGTTCACGGTGCGTTCAACGGCACCATCTCTGTGGACGAGGAAAACGAGGTTATCTGGGCTAACGGCACCAAGATCCAGA
Source organism: Corynebacterium sp. MSK158 (assembly GCF_030229085.1). NCBI lineage: Bacteria > Bacillati > Actinomycetota > Actinomycetes > Mycobacteriales > Corynebacteriaceae > Corynebacterium > Corynebacterium sp. MSK158. The sequence goes on along the minus strand of NZ_JASPHJ010000001.1, from coordinate 337,033 downwards.
TGATCTATGCCAATGATCCCGCCGAGATCGATTACACCTCCTATGGCATCAATAACGCCATCTTGGTGGACAACACTGGCGCATGGCGCGACCGCGAGGGTCTGTCTCAGCACCTCAAGGCCAAGGGCATCTCCCGCGTGCTGCTGACCGCACCGGGCAAGGGCGATATCAAGAACATCGTCTACGGCATCAATAACGACAACATCAGCGATGAGGATCAGATTCTCTCCGCTGCATCCTGCACCACCAACGGCATTACCCCTGTTCTCAAGGTCATCAATGACCGCTACGGTGTAAACCACGGCCACGTGGAGACCGCGCACTCATTCACCAATGACCAGAACCTCATCGATAACTACCACAAGGGCGATCGTCGCGGCCGCGCTGCAGGCCTGAACATGGTGCTTACCGCTACCGGCGCAGCCAAGGCTGTGGCTAAGGCTCTGCCGGAATTTGAGGGCAAGCTCACCGGCAACGCCATCCGCGTTCCTACCCCGGACGTGTCCATGGCCGTGCTCAACCTCGAGCTGTCCAAGGAAGTAGAGCGCGATGAGGTCAACGACTTCCTGCGCAATGTCTCTTTGCACTCCGACCTGCGCCAGCAGATTTCCTACATTGCCTCTCCAGAGGTTGTTTCCTCTGACTTCATCGGCAATACCCACGCCGGCATCGTCGACGGCGTTGCTACCATCGCCTCCGGCAAGCACCTGGTGCTGTACGTGTGGTATGACAACGAGTATGGTTACTCCAACCAGGTAGTACGCATCGTAGAAGAGCTGGCGCACACCCGCCCGGTTGTTCTGCCGAAGCGCGTATCTCCTTCTGAGCTCTAATTTCACCTAGCTCTAGCCCGCGGTTTCCGCGGGCTTTTGCCGTTTTATCCTTGTGTCCCGGTGCTGGGCCGATATTGCGGCCGCGTTGTTGACTCAAAACGGACCGAAGTGCCGGATATCGTGGCTGCTTTGTAGCGTTTCTACCCTGTGGGCCGCAGAGCAGTAGTCCGTAGTAACCGTGTGGATGCCCATGAACCAGCGACAGCAATCAACAACGTCAAAAGCGCCGCGACGGTGTAGCGTCCAGGAGAATCGGCATTCATCGGCCACACTGGAAAGGCAAGGAGCCACAAGAAGGTCTTGGCTAGTACATCACCGCCGAGGGTTACGGAGACTATCGTGCCTACGATAGTGAAGGCGAGCGCGCTCAAAATACCGAAAAGCAGCACGATAACTAGGGAAACTACTGTGATGGCAAAGCCCACCCCCACAGCCAGAGGCAACTGTGCTGCTGCGGCCGTGGCAGAACCACCAGAGCAGACCATCGCGAGCGATGCGGCAGAACACACGAGCACAACAGTGCCAAGTAGCCACAAAAGGAGTGCGATTGGGCTATAGCGCGACTCAATATAACTGAGAGGCCACGAGGGCGCGAGAAGGGGCCACACCATCACGGGAAGGATCCCCGCACCTACCGGTAGCAATAAGAAGAGGAAGAACCCTTCTACATAGCTAGGCGAGTAGATAGCGGAGAGGAAAACCAGAGCCAGTGCGGTTAAAGCTAGGCAGGCGATGAGTGCGGGGCTCAAAGCGGCACGATGAAGTCCGCGCACCGCGCCCAAAAGCCGGGAACGAGCGGCGGCACGAGGTATAACTGCGGGGGTCCAAGTTCCAGCAGCGGTAGTTGGTGCGGCAGTAGTAGCAGGTGCCTCCGCGCGGCGGAGCAGAGAAAGAGGTCGTATGCGGCGAGGAGTAAGGATTGCGGCGCAGGCACCGACTACCGCCAATAGGAGACATAGCACCGCAGCGGGCAATGGACTTTCATGCAGCAGCGGATCTCCCGGATCGAGAGGAACGGAATTCTGATGAATGCGCAGTGCAGGAAGTAATAGCCGCAGCGGCCATGCTGGCGGGAAAGCCCACCACGCATTGCCTTCGACAATGCTCGGTAAAACACTAACTACCTGCCAGACAATACCTGCAACGAGCGCGGCGGCAAGACCACAACGACGTGCACTCGCTGCAGCGAGACCGGCGATACCGATGGCGCCCAGGAAGGAATAGACTCCAGCTACTAGTAGCAGTTGATGGTTCGCTCGTCCTTGAAGTGCGACCACTGCCCAGGAAACTCCGAAATTCAGGAGATGGAAGGCCGCAAGGCTGGCGAGTATGACAAGAAAGCGGGATGCCTGTTCATAGTGAGGATTGACTTTCCGCCACAGCGTACCGCCGCTCCGGGTACGGGCCTCTCGGTGTTCGGGAATAGTGGCAAAAAGCGCAATGAGAGGTGCATACATGCCCGTGATGAACATGGACTGCCATCCTAAGACGCCAGTAGCGTCCTTCGCGGAAGAAGCAAAGGAGGAAAATAGTACGGTCATCACCACGAGCGGTATGGCTAGGAGCGGGAGCCATTGCAGCGCGCTACCGCGGCTGCGCAGGAGCTCGGCGGAAAGGTAGCGCTTAAACATGGCGCTCACCATCCGGAGACGTCAGGCGGAAAAATTCTGCTTCAAGTTGACCACTAGGAGCCAAGTTCTCCAGTGCGCCGGAATAGCGAATGGAACCCTCAGCAAGGATGGTGATGTCTTGGGCTAGATGGACAATCTCGCCGAGCTGATGTGAGCTCACGATTACGGTGTGGCCGACAGAAGCAAGCTTTTGCAAGAGGTGCCGCAGTTCTACAATGCCCTGCGGATCAAGGCCATTTTGTGGTTCATCGAGAACGAGGATTTCGGGATCACCCAGCAGTGCTTGGCCTAGGGCGAGCCGTGCCTTCATGCCAGTAGAAAATGACTTAGCCTTTTTCTTCCCAGCCCCGTTGAGGCCCACGATGGCAAGCACTCGCTCTATCTCGGATTCTGGTAGACCAAGCAACCGCGTATGGACGCGAAGATTGGATGCTGCAGAAAGGTGCCCATAAAAGGCTGGACCGTTAACGGAAGCCCCCACGTGGTCGAGAACCCCGCGTGACCAGGGCGCACCAGCCACGCGAATAGTCCCGGAATCGGCGGTCAGCAGGCCTAGAAAGATGGAAAAGAGCGTAGATTTGCCGGCGCCGTTACGCCCTAAAAGAGCATGGACGCGACCAGGGGTGATGCGAAAATCTACGTCCCGCAAAACTGTGTGGGAGCCAAAAGACTTCGAGACGTGCTCAAAAGAGATGTCATAGTTCATACTGTGAAGTCTCGCGTGCAGGGACGCGAATATCTTCCGTCCACAATATGGACTTCGCAGTGAATGTCTCCTACTGCAGTAGGAGACTAGGCAATTCCAGCGCGCTGGGCGAACAGCACCAGCGCCACGCGGTCGCGCGCCGCAAGCTTAGACATGAGCGAAGAGACGTGCGTCTTTACCGTCGTTTCCGCAATGACCATCTCGGCGGCGATCTCGGAATTTGTAGCACCGCGTGCGATGAGCGAAAGAACTTCCATCTCGCGCCGGGTTACCAGGCTAAGCCCTTGGCGCTCCTGCGCGCTCAACTGGCCGCGGGTAAGGGCGGTGCGATAGGCCTCCAAAACTGGTCCGGTGACCTGAGAAGCCAGCACCGATTCGCCCTTGGCGACGTCCCGGACTGCTCCCACTAGCACCTCCGGATCTGCATCTTTGAGAAGGAACCCATGCGCGCCAGCGGCGATAGATTGAGCCACCAATTCTTCTTCATTAAACGTGGTGAGCATGATGATTCGGCATTCGGGGACGCGGGAAAGGATCGCTTGGGCCGCTGAGATGCCATCCATGCCGGGCATTCGGATATCCAGGATGGCTACGTCAGTGCGGTGGCTCAACGCTGCGGTGACGGCCTCTGAGCCGGTATTTGCGGTGGCCACGACCTCAATATCATCTTGTGCGTTAAGGATGGTAGACAATGCGGCAACAAGCATTGCTTGGTCATCGGCGAGTAGGACACGAATCTTAGGCACGGTTTTCCTTCTGCATCGGTAGTTCGGCACGCAGTATGAACTTTGTTGCATCACCCGAGCACTCTAGTCTTCCACCCAGCGCGTGGGCGCGCTCTTCGACGCCGATGAGGCCGACTCCGCTGCCAGTAACTTCGCTGGGAGTCGGGGAGGGATTGGTAGAGGTAAGGGTGATCTGAGCGGCGTCGGCAAGCGCGAGCTCTACTTCTACGTGCGTGCCAGGGCCCTGGTGGCGCAGCGCATTGGTCAGGCCTTCAGAAATGATACGTACCAAGGCCAATTGCGTAAGTGCAGGCGCCTCATAGGTCACCGGTAAGTCCGCTGCAATCTCTAAGCCCGCCGCGCGGAAACCGTCGATGATGCCCTCGAGGTGCTCTAGCTGCTCTGTCGGTTTGAGAGCGGAGGGGCCGGTGCTCCGCAGTGCCGTGACAATGCCGCGGACCTCTTCCAATGCAGAATCCGCGCCCTCACGAATAGTGGCAAGAGCATCCTGGGCAGCGTCACTATTTACACGCCCGGCAATGATCCCGGCATTCGCCTGAACTTTGATCAAAGTAAGAGAATGAGCGAGTACATCGTGCAATTCCCTAGCAATGAGCAGGCGTTCTTCTTCTTGGGCTTGGTGGAAACGCTCCTGGGCTAGCCGCTCGTGTTGGCGCGCCAAGTCAAAGTAGCGCGCGGCTATGAAATAGGTGCTGCCCAAAACTGCCCAGTGCACCACCAGCATGGCCAAGAAGCGGCGGTCTAGCTGGTAGTGCAGCAGGAATGACTCCGGATCAATGCGCCACATGAATGGCGAGATGAAGGAGCCAAGAATCGCCAGCGCCAGTACCGTGCGGGGAATAACGCGGCGCGTGACATAGCGGGAGGTGGCATACACCGCCATGGGTGCAGTCAGGGCCCAGGGGGTAAGCCCTAGATTGGTGGGCAGCTGGCTCATCCAAGCCACGGCCCATGCCGCGAGCAGCACAATAAAGCCCGTGGCGCTGAGCACGGGACGGCTCCGCCAGACCCACATAAATGGCAGGAATAGCAACGATAGACCTGCCTGAATAATCTCAATTATGCTGGGATTCTTCGCGGCAGAAATCACATAAAACAGCGCAATGAGCACCGCCACCGCGGTGAGGATTTTATCCCCTAAGCGCGCTCGCGCGGCGGTGTCAGTGCTCATAAAAGAAGATAGTAATACAGCCCTGACTGCTACTTCTTCTTATCCTTCTTCTTGCCCTTCTTGGACGTCTTCTTCGCTGTCTTCTGTTCGGACTTGCGCTCTAGCTTTGCAGCGACGTCCGGAACGTAGCGGAACTCTTCGCGGGCAGGGCGTTCATAGGTTTCGCCATCGGAATCCGGGCGCTGCGGAATTTCCGGCATCTCGTGCTCGAGCTTCTCGTACGGAATGGTGCTCAGAAGGTGCGAAATGACGTTAATACGGGAGCGCTTCTTGTCTTCTGATTCCACGGTGTACCACGGCGCAGTTGGGGTATCGGTGTGGATGAACATCGCATCCTTGGCACGGGAGTAGTCCTCCCAGCGGGTAATGGACTGCAGATCCATAGGGGAGAGCTTCCAACGACGCAGCGGATCGTTGCGGCGGGATTCAAAGCGCTTAATCTGCTCCTCATCAGAAACAGAGAACCAGTACTTGCGCAGCATGATGCCGTCTTCTACCAACATCTGCTCAAAGATGGGTGCTTGGTGCAGGAAGCGGACGTATTCCTGATCGGTGCAAAAGCCCATGACGCGCTCGACACCGGCGCGGTTGTACCAAGAGCGGTCAAAGATGACGATTTCGCCCTTGGTGGGCAGCTTTTCCACGTAGCGCTGGAAGTACCACTGGCCTTGTTCGCGCGAGTTCGGTGCAGGTAGTGCCTCGACGCGGCAGGTACGCGGGTTGAGGTACTGGGTGATGCGCTTGATCGCGGAGCCCTTGCCGGCGGCGTCGCGGCCCTCCATGATGATGACTACACGGGCGCCGGTTTCAACGACCCACTGCTGCATGTCCACGAGCTCGGCTTGGAGGCGTTCGAGCTCCTTTTCGTAGGCCTTCTTGTTGAGTTTCTTAGGGGCTTTACTGCTTTTTGTGCTCATTAATCCAGCTTAACCGGCACAAGCGGCTGGGATGAAAACGCTACCGCCCACTTTGGAGTGAGAACCTGGGCACAGCTTAGGAGCAGGTGCAGCCGGGGCCGCAGCCGGGCTTCCCATAGCGGGTGGTATTGGAAATATGCCCCAAACCTTCGATGGCGATGGTGACGTTCTGGCCGTCTTCGATAAATTGCTGCGGGGTGCGGGCAAAGCCCACGCCCTCCGGTGTGCCGGTAATGATGACGTCGCCCGGATTGAGTGGATAGAGCTGTGAGCAGAACTCGATGAGCTCAGCTACGGAAAAGATGAGGTCATCGGTATTATCGCGCTGTCTTTCCTCACCGTCTACGGTAGTGGTGAGGGCAGCTCCGGACCCCGGTGACCACTCATCCGCGGTGGTAAGCCAAGGGCCGAAGCCGGCTGTGCGATAAAAGGATTTACCGGCATGGAACTGGCAAGTTTGGCGCTGGAAGTCACGCAGCGTGTAGTCATTCATGATGGCGTAGCCGGCCACATAATCTAGGGCCTCGTCGCGGTTGACGCGGTGGGCGCGCTCGCCGATGATGACCGCCAATTCACCTTCATAATCCAGCTTCTGTGTGCCATATTCGGGAATGAAGACATCATCATAGGGGCCGGTGAGGGCATCGGCGAACTTGATGAACAAGGTGGGATGTTCGGGGAATTCGCGTCCCATCTCGCGGATGTGCTTGGCGTAATTGAGTCCAACGCAGATCACTTTGCCCGGAGTTGGTACGACGGCTTCCAAATCAGTGTGGTTAAAGACCACGGGCTCGCCGGAAAGCTGGGCGGCCTTGCGCCAATCTTCGCTGCGCAGTAGCTGGCCGATGTCTTCATAATCCAATTCAACACCCACGTTATCGCCGTCGATGCGGATAGCGGAAGTGCCAAAGCCAGTGCGTAGGGTAGCCAATTTCATGGCGACTATCCTACGCGCAAGATTTCCTCGACCGCGTCGGCGCAAAGGATGGGGATTTCTGCCTTTTCCTGCTTTGCCCAAGGCTTAAGCACAAACGACGCCGGGTCCATGCGCCCCGGTGGACGCCCGATTCCTACCGAAAGGCGCTGATAGTCTTTGGTACCCAGGGACTTTGTGGTTGAACGCAACCCATTGTGACCATGGTCGCCGCCACCTTTGCGGAGCTTAATGGTGCCGAAATCGAGTTCTAGCTCATCGTGAACAACGATGATGGCGGCGGCAGAGAGATGAAAGTATTGGGCCAAAGCCTTGATCTGACCGCCGGAGAGGTTCATATAGGACCGTGGCTTTGCGCAGATAATTTTGCGGCCGCCAGCTATGCCCTCAGCGACTTCGGTGTTGGTCTTCTTGTGTACCGAAAAGCTGCTCATGAGCTCTCGTGCGAGTTCATCTGCCACATCGAAGCCGATATTGTGCCGGGTGCCTGCGTACTTGGGGCCGGGGTTGCCAAGGCCTACTACGAGAAGTGGAGTCACGCGCTCAATTGTCTCATAGGCAGAGAGAAAAACGGCAAGGCCGCCGTGAGAAGCGAATCTCACGGCGGCCTATGCGTGTGAAGGGGAGGGGATTACTCCTCGGAGTCGGAGGACTCTGCGCCCTCGTCGACGGACTCGGCGCCAGCGTCAGCGCCGCCTTCCTCAGCAGCCTCGGCTGCTTCCTCGAGCTCCTCATCAACCTCAGGCAGGGAGATGGAGACGATAACGGTGTCTTCCTCTGCCACCAGGGTGGTGTCTTCCGGCATGGTGAGGTCGGCAGCGGTGACAACTGCGCCGTCCTCGAGGCCCTCGATGGAAACCTCGATCTCCTCCGGAATGTTCAGTACGTCTGCCTCAACCAGCAGTACGTCAGCATCCTGGATGTGCATGGTGCCTGGGGCCGGCTCGCCGGTCAGGGTAAGCGGAACCTCAACCTCAACCTTCTCGCCGCGCTTAATAGCCAGCAGGTCAACGTGGTCGATGTCGAAGGTCAGGACGTTCTGGTCAACGTGCTTAACCATGGTCAGGTACTGCTCGCCGTCAATCTCCAGCTCCAGAACGGCGTTGACGCCGTTGTTGCGGACGAGGGACTGGATGTCCAGCAGCGGAACTGCGAAGTGGACTGGCTCCTGGTGGGAACCGTAGATGACGCCTGGGACCTTCCACTCGCGGCGCAGGCGGCGTGCGACACCCTTGCCAAATTCGGTACGTGCTTCAGCCTTGATTACTGGGCGCTGTGCCATGCTTGATTCTCCTTAGTTAAAGTAGTGCGGCGCGGCCAACGCGATAAAAACGACGAAAGCCTGCCGATGGACGTCTTGGACGAGTCATCGCAGGCGTATATAAAAGCAACATGCTCTAACTTCAATCGCGTCGATAACGGCTTCCTCATCCTGAGGTCGCCCTCGCCGAGACTGAGTTAGATTAGCACGTCAGCCAGTTTGGAATCAAAACCCTTATTGGCTCCTTAGTGGTTGTCGTCGTTCTTTGGAATGCGGAAATGCTCGGTGTTCGGATCCCGAAGTTCTTCAGCGGATGGTTGCGTTGCTTCGAGTTTCTGCCAATCCTTGTCGATCTGGTAGTCCTCTGCTCGGAACGAGGAGGATTCATCGTGGTCTAATTCTGTGATGACATCATTCGCCACTTCTGTACGCAGGTGCGTGCCGGAAAGGTTGGAGTTATACACCGCGCGAGAAAGCTGAGCTTGGTCTGTCTTGGTGAACTTTTCCTTCGGGTCGATCATGCGTAGCAGTAGGGCTCGAATTTTGTCGCGGCGGCGGGATTCTGCGTTCACGATGCCGCGGCCGCGGCGTATCCAGGTATAGATGAGCAAGCCGATGACGATAATGCCGATATAACCCAAAATTGGAAAGACCATTCCGACGAGGGTGCCGAACGGAACGAACGACAAAATGAAGGCGATGATGACGCTGGCACCCAAAATCGGAAGGTACCTATTTGGCCGCCGGGCGCTGAGGCGCCGAGCCATTCCATAAAAATTGGAGATCGCGGTAGAGAAAATCATCAGATAGACAAAGATCGCTGCAGCGATCCCCAACCACGGGTGAATCTCATTAAGCATGGCAAGGGTAGGCAGGTCCGCGTCCCACACATCTTCCACACTGAGCAGAAGCGCGATGACCAACAAAACCAGCATGCCGGAAAAGAGCAGGCCGCCGAAGAAGCCACCGCGGCCGGCTTGCTTGGAATTGAGCGTATCTGCACCCATCACAATGCTCATCGCGGTGGAGGCCATGAGAGACAATCCAAGGTAGTTCAGTGCCGCTATCCACCAGGATGGAAGCGGTGACTCAACGTTGGTGGTGGCGAATTCGTGTGCTTGTTGCAGGCCAGAAGGTGGATCGATAAAGGCAGCACCTACGGCCAAGAGAAGGAGAATGAGGACGAAGGGAGTAATCGCACCGAGGACATTCGTTACCTTGGCCACGTTCATGGAGCCGACGATGAGGACCAGGACAGCCATAAGTGCGGAGCCAACCCACGGCTGCAGTCCCCATTGCTGGTTCAGGTTAGCGCCGCCGCCAGAGAGCATGACAAACGTGTGGCAGAACTGAGTGAAGATAATCGCGTAATCCACAAAGCGTGCTACTGGTTTGGAAGCAATCGAGGAAAACACGCGCCCGTGGGATGTTGCCTGAAAGTAGGAGCCGTACTGCATCGCAATCATGATGGTCAGCGGGGCAAGGATGAGACCAGCGACTGCGCCCACAATGCCCCAGATTCCGAAAGCGGTGAAGTACTGCAAAAGCTCCTGCCCAGAAGCGAATCCGGCGCCGACGACGGAGCTGAAATACGCGAGAGCTAAGAGAAAAACCTTTTTCACTGAAAACCCTAAAACTGAAAGAGAAAATTACTAGAGACGAGGTTTAGGGTAGGAGACTTATTCTGGTTTCGCAGCAAAAAGGAAGGCGGTGAGCAAAATAATGCTCACCGCCTTTGGTTATGCTGCGCTTAGGCGCGATCGAAGAGGGTGGTCACGGAACCATTCTCGAAGATCTCGTGGATGGTCTGTGCCAACAGCGGTGCAATGGACAGCACCGTGAGGTTGGACCAGCCCTCGGTGGACTGCGGGAGGGTATCGGTGGTGATAACTTCCTCCGCGCCGCACTCGGACAGGCGCTCGCGGGCTGGGTCAGAGAAAACGCCGTGGGTGCAGGCGATGATGACCTTCTTCGCACCGGCGTCCTTCAGAACGCGCACGGCGCCGGCGATGGTGCCACCGGTGTCAATCATGTCGTCGAGAAGCACGCAGTCCTTGCCCTCTACATCGCCGACCACGCGGTTAGACACCGTCTTATTGGCCTCAGTATTGGAGCGGGTCTTGTGCACGAAGGCCAGCGGGGCATCGCCCAAGTCGTGGGCCCACTTTTCTGCCACCTTCACGCGGCCAGCATCCGGGGAGACCACGGTGATGTTATCGGTGGCGTACTTGGACTTGATGTAATCGGTCAGGATGGGCTGAGCGTGCATGTGATCGACCGGGCCATCGAAGAAGCCCTGGATCTGATCGGTGTGCAGGTCCACGGACACGATGCGGTCCGCACCAGCAGTCTGCAGAAGGTCTGCCACCAGGCGGGCGGAAATTGGCTCGCGGCCCAGGTGCTTCTTGTCCTGGCGTGCATATGGGTAGAAGGGGAGGATGGCGGTGATGCGCTTAGCGGAGCCGCGCTTCAAAGCATCGATCATGATGAGCTGCTCCATTAGCCACTTGTTGAGCGGCTGGGTGTGAGACTGCATTACGAAGCAGTCGGCGCCACGCACGGACTCTTCAAAGCGAATGAAGATTTCGCCGTTGGCGAAGTCGCGGGCGGTGGTAGGAACCAGATCAGTCTTGAGCTCCTTAGCCACAGCCTCCGCCAACTCTGGGTGTGCCCGCCCAGAGAAGAGCTTCATGTTCTTGCTGCTACCAGTTACCTTGCCAGTCATGGGAGAATGTGCCCCTTACTTTTCGTTGTCCTGCGCACGGGCTGCGGCCTCAGCCGCGGGAGTACCCGGACGCTTCTTTTGAACCCAGCCCTCGATGTTGCGCTGTTTGCCACCGGAGACTGCGAGTGCTCCCGCAGGAACATCGTCTTTAATTACTGTACCCGCACCGGAGTATGCGCCATCACCGACATTGACCGGAGCGATAAACATTGTGTCAGAACCGGTGCGCACGTGGCTGCCGATGGTGGTGTGGTGCTTGTTCACGCCGTCGTAGTTCACAAAGACGGAGGAGGCACCGATATTGGACTGCTCGCCCACGGTGGCATCGCCGATATAGGTCAGGTGCGGAACCTTGGAGCCGCGGCCAATCTGGGCGTTCTTTGCCTCTACGAAGCCGCCGAGCTTTCCGTCCTCTCCCACCACGGTCTTCGGGCGGATATAGGTAAACGGGCCGACCTTAGCGTTGGTACCAATGACGGAATCGCTGCCATGGGTGCGCACGACAGAAGCGCCCTCGCCCACCTGCATATTGGTCAAGGTGGTGTCGGGGCCAATCTCGGCGTTATCGGCGATGCTGGTAGTGCCCCACAGTTGGGTGCCTGGGTGAATAATGACATCGGAGCCCACGGTGACGTTGACACCAATCCAGGTGGTCTCCGGATCCACGATGGTGGCGCCGCCGCGCATCGCCTTTTCTACCATGCGGCGGTTGAGCTCTCGGCCGGCAGAGGCGAGCTGCACGCGGTCATTGACGCCTGCGAGTTCGGCCGGATCCGCTGCTACATGCGCGCCGACGCCGTGTCCAGCGGTGCGGGCAATCTCGAGCACATCGGTGATATACAGCTCGCCTTGGGCGTTATTGGAGTCCAGCTTCTGGAGGGCTGCGGCAAGCACGCGCCCATCAAACGCGAAAACGCCAGAGTTGACCTCGTCGACCTTGCGCTGCTCTTCGGTGGCATCCTTTTGCTCCACGATGGCAGACACGCTGCCGTCCTCGCCGCGAATGATGCGGCCGTAACCGGTCGGGTCATCGAGGCGCATCGAGAGCACAGTGACCGCGTTGCCCTGCTCGGTGTGGGTGGCGCGCAGGCCCTCGATGGTCTCTGGGGTAAGTAGCGGGACATCGCCGTTGGTGACAATGACGGTTCCCTCGAAGTCCGGAATCGGCTCCAAGCCGCAGGCCACGGCATGACCGGTACCCAGCTGCTCCTCCTGCACCGCCTGCAGTACCTCGCAGTCCAGCTCTTCGGCGATGGCATCCACAGCGGGGGAGACCTGATCGCGCTGGTGGCCCACCACCGTCACGATGCGCTCCGGGTTGATCCCGGCCGCAGCGTGCAGAGCGTGGCCGAGCAAGGTGCGCCCGCCAATCTCATGCAAGGTCTTCTGCTTGGTGGACTTCATGCGGGTGCCGGCGCCAGCCGCAAGGACGACGACAGCACACGAGGTTGTTGCTACCACGGGTTATTGAACTCCTGGGGGTCGAGTCTGATTCTTATCCGGACTACATCCTATAGCCCAAGTGCGATTTATGTGTGAGAAACCTCTTTCAGGCCGCGGGCGCGCCACACGCCGAGGAAACCAATGAGGGCAAGGAAAAGCAGCGCTGCCTCGGGGCCGGCCAGTGCCACCACGGAGGAAATGCCACCGACGATGAGGAGGATGATGCCCATCATCGTATTGGCCGCACCTACATACTGGGTGCGCTTATCGCCGCCGGCCATATCCACCACGTAGGTCTTTCGCGCCACGCGAATGGCCGTGTGCGCCAAGTTCACAGCAAAGAAACCAATCGGCATGACCCAGGCATTGACCGCATCCGGTGCCCAGTGCGAGCTGGCGACCAAAAGCACCAGCACGACGGAAGCCACGGCCGCGCCCACGGCCATGGTGTTTTTAGAGGACTTATCCGAATACACCCCGGAGATGCGCCCGCCCACCAGGGAGGCTAGGCCTGAAGCAAGCACAAATCCGTAGAGCCCGGAAAGGTTGCTGCTGAGCAGCACAATAAAAGAGGTAGATAGCGCTGAAACGAGCAGCAGCGCGCGGACGATGACGAAGTTGCGAAATCGGCCGTCGCTAGTAAAAAGCTGCCAGGTATCTTGCCACCAGCGCTTATCGATGCCCTCTTCGGTTTCCTCTGGCACCGGCTCATCCACGCCCGAAAAGACCCACGCGGCAATGGCCCACGTGGCTGCACCAATGGCGAGGACCGTGCCCATCATGGGAATGCTGAGCTCGCCCAAAAAGTAGAGGATAATGCCGGTCAGCAAAGTGGCGCCGCCACCAAGGGCTGCCGCGCTGCCGGTCACTCGGCCGCGCGCACCCTTAGAAATGGTGCGCGCCTGCACGTCCTTGCCCGCAATCGAGCACAGCGCGCGGAAAAGCGAGAGCGCGGCCAGCGCCAGCAGCACAATGATGCCTAGAATTGCCCCGCGGGTAAAAAATGCCGCGAGCGCGATGACCGCGGCGGATACCGCTTGTCCCAGCGAACCGATAATCCATAGGCGCTTGCGCGCCCTATGCGTAGTCACCCACGGGGTCAGCGCCGCCTGCGGCAGCATCGAACCGGACTCGCGGATAGGGGTGAGCAGGCCGGTAAAGAAGGCAGGCACTCCGGCCGCACTAAAGAGCGCGGGCAGCACCGTCTTCGCCGCAACAATCTGATCGCCCAAATTTTGCAGACCATTGGACCAGATGAAATACCGGGCATTGGATTTAGACATGAGAAATGCGATCTTTCAGAGGGACGAGTTGGTTAAATTAAAGCCATGCTGACACGCCGGAGAGTAAAACACGGCCGCAGTCACGCCGAAATTCTACCCGCGCGGCAGGAGGCCTAAGAATCATGCACGATGTCGATCCCCTCATCAATTCGCTGTACCAAGCCTTCGATCTTCTCGGCGTGGTTTTGAACGGCATCATTGGCGGCACCCTTGCCCGCCGCCGTGAATTCGACATCGTGGGCTTCGTGTTCCTCGCCCTCTTTTCTGGGTTGGCCGGTGGCATGATCCGTGACATGCTCATCGGGGATGGAGCAGCGGCAGCGATCTCAGACCCGTGGTATCTCGGCCTTGCTTGCTGCGGTGCACTCATCGCATTCCTCATTGATCTCAAGGGCAAGGCGTGGGAGCTATTCCGCGAACACGGCGATGCCATCATCCTCGGCGTGTGGTCCACCACCGGCTGCGTTAAGGCGCTCACCCACGGCATGCCACTTATTCCCTGTGTCTTCCTGGGCGTGCTTACCGCAGTGGGCGGGGGAATGGTCCGCGATATTGCCTCCGGGGAAATCCCGTCCATCTTTGGCGGCAGCCCCTTGTATGCCGTGCCCTCTATCCTCACCGGCATCGTCATGGTTACCTTTGCCGATTACGGACAGTTTGCACTCGGCATGGTGGTCGCGCCGATCGTCGGCAGTGGCATGGCCATCGTGTCCTATTGGCGCGGCTGGGTCCTGCCCCGCGCCGGTGTAGCCCCCGTTAACTACACCGCCGCCCAGGTGGCAGCGATTGCGAAGAAAGCCGAGCTCAAAGGCTTTCGCCGCGGCAGGAAGAAAAACTAAAAAAGCTTCCCCACCAGGACTCGAACCTAGAATGACGGTACCAAAAACCGTAGTGTTGCCGATTACACCATGGGGAAACACAGCAAAAGCTGTAGGCATAGCGTACCTGACGCCCCCGGGTAAATCACAAATTGCGGGGCAAAGGATAGGGTAGAGGGCATGGCTCGACAAAGGATGACCGGCCGGGAACGCCGCGAACAACTCATTTCCATCGGACGCGCCGCATTCGCGGAACTAGGGTTTGAAGGAACTAGTGTCGAAGAAATTGCGGCACGCGCCGGGGTGTCCAAACCCGTAGTCTATGAGCACTTCGGGGGTAAAGAAGGCCTCTACGCGGTGGTCGTGGACCGCGAGATGCTGGCGCTGGAAAAAGTCATTACTGATTCCTTGGAGACTGGAAGCTGGCGCGAGCGTATCGAGCAGGCCGTCATGGCCATTTTGACCTATGTCGAGGAAGAAACTGATGGCTTTCTCATCCTGGTGCGCGATGCCAAGCCCGGCGATGAACGCAGCTTCTCCACGCTGTTGAATTCCGCGGTGGGTCAGGTTTCCTATATCCTGCGAGAAGCATTCGAGCACCGTGGAATTGACCCAGATTTGGCGGATATTTACGGCCAAGCGCTGGTGGGAATGGTATCGACCACCGCGCAATGGTGGCTGGATGAGCGCACCCCGGACAAGGAAGTCGTCGCCACGCATATTGTCAATCTATGCTGGAATGGTTTGTCCGGTATGGAAGTAAAGCCCAAGCTAGGAGGCAAATAGATGGCGACCCCAATGCTGGCCGGCCTGCTTAAGGTAGCGGCCTCAGATCCCAAGCTCAAGGGCATGATTTCTCATGTGGGCGAAGACCTCCACATCACAGGCTTGGATCAGTCCCGGCCGTGGGCCTTGGGTACCTTGGCCCATCATGCCCCAGTGCTCGTGGTAACCGCTACGAGCCGCGAGGCTGAGGACCTCACGGCGGAGCTTACGGCGATGCTGGGGGAGAAGGTAGCCATGTTCCCCGCCTGGGAGACCCTGCCGCACGAGCGCCTAAGCCCCGGCGTAGACATCATCGGCCGCCGCGCCGAGGTTTTGCACAACCTCGATAGCCTGCAGGTCATCGTCACCGCTGCCCGCGGCTTATCCCAACCCATCCTCAAAGAGGTAGAAGGCCGAGCTCCCGTCCACCTTGAAGAAGATCAAGAATATGACTTTGATGAGGTGGTCCGCGAGCTTGAATTCCGCGCCTACAAGCACGTAGACATGGTGGCTAAGCGCGGTGAGTACGCTACGCGCGGTGGCATTATCGATATTTTCCCCACCACGTTGGACTATCCGGTCCGCGTGGAGTTTTGGGGCGATGAGATAACCGATATCCGCCAATTCTCCGTAGCTGACCAGCGCACCATTCCGGAAATCGAGGTGGGCCGTGTAGACATTTTCCCTGCCCGGGAGCTGCCTATTACGGACGCCATTGCCAAGCGCGCGGCCGATCTCGCCGTCAAGCACCCCGGCAATCCCGCCCTGGTGGAACTATTGACCAAGGTAAGCGAGCGCATCCCGGCCGAAGGTATGGAGGCGCTCCTGCCCGCGCTTTCCGACGCCCCCATGATCACCCTCCCCGAAATCCTGCGCCCCACCACCCACGTGGTGATGGTCGGCCCGGAAAAGATTCGCCGCCGCGTGGCGGATCTAGAAAAGACCGATGCGGAATTCCTCGCCGCCGGTTGGGAAGCCGCGGCCATGGGCGCCGATGGCCCGCTGGCTACCGAAGGACTCGATACCGAGGCATCCAGCTACCGCTCCTATGAGTCGCTCGAGGTCTCCATTAGCGAGTCCGGCCTGTCTTTGTGGACTTTCTCCCCACCGGGAATGCTCGCCGCCCCGGAAGAGGAGACCCTCCCGCTCGAATTCGAACCAGGGCCCACCCCGCGCGGCAACATCGAAGAAATCGACGCCATGATGGCCCAGCTCCTCGCGCACACCAACGCCGGCGGCCGGGCAGCCTTCATCGCGCCGGCGCAAGGTGCCATCAAGCGCATGGTGGATCGCTTTGCAGAAAAGGGTATCCGCACCAAGGTAGCTACCCCTGGCTGGGAACCCACCGCCGGTGAAGTCACCCTCTACCAAGCACTAAGCCACGCCGGCCTGGTATTTCCCAAGGTGAAAAAGCCTAAGGATGCCGAGGCCCTCCCACTGGTCGTTGTGACCGAGACGGACCTGACCGGTAACCGCGTAGGCGATATCGCCGAAGCAAAGCGCCGGCCCGCCAAACGCCGCAATAAGGTCGATCCGCTCGCGCTCAAGCAAGGCGATTTTGTGGTGCACGAAACCCACGGCATCGGCAAGTTCCTCAAGATGGCCGAGCGCACCATCCAGTCCGGCGATGAAACCAGCCGCCGCGAATACATCGTGCTCGAGTACGCGCCCTCCAAGCGTGGTCAGCCCGCCGATCAGCTCTGGGTCCCCATGGACTCGCTGGATCTCCTCAGCAAGTACACCGGTGGCGAATCGCCTCACCTGTCCAAGATGGGCGGTTCCGACTGGAAGAACACCAAGAAGAAGGCGCGCGCCGCCGTGCGCGAAATCGCCGGCGAGCTCGTCGAGCTCTACGCTAAGCGCCAGGCTGCGCCGGGGCACCAGTTCTCCCCGGATAATCCGTGGCAGGCGGAGATGGAGGATAATTTCCCCTTCGTCGAAACCGAAGACCAGATGCTGGCTATCGACGCCGTCAAGCACGATATGGAGTCCACGGTGCCGATGGACCGCGTCGTCGTCGGCGATGTGGGCTACGGCAAGACCGAGGTGGCCATCCGCGCCGCCTTCAAGGCCGTGCAAGACGGCATGCAGGTTGCCGTCCTCGTGCCCACCACGCTGCTGGCGCAGCAACACTTTGATACCTTCAGCGAGCGCATGACCGGCTTCCCCGTCAAGATTGAGGTGCTTTCGCGCTTTACCTCACAGAAGGAAGCCAAGAACATCTTCAAGGGCCTGGCCGATGGCAGCGTCGATATCGTCGTCGGCACCCACCGCCTCCTCCAGACCGGTGTGCACTGGAAGAACCTCGGCCTCATCGTCGTGGACGAGGAGCAGCGCTTCGGCGTGGAGCACAAGGAACACATTAAGGCGCTTAAGGCCAGCGTGGATGTGCTCACCATGTCCGCAACACCTATCCCGCGCACCTTGGAGATGTCCATGGCTGGCATCCGCGAGATGTCCACCATCTTGACCCCGCCGGAAGACCGCCACCCGGTGTTGACCTACGTCGGTGCCTACGAGGACAAGCAGGTAGCTGCGGCCATCCGCCGCGAGCTGCTGCGCGATGGTCAAACCTTTTTCATCCACAACAAAGTCTCTGATATCGAAAAGAAGGCCCGCGAGCTGCGTGACCTGGTACCGGAGGCCCGCGTCGTCGTCGCGCATGGACAGATGAACGAGGAGGTGCTCGAACAGACCGTCCAAGGGTTCTGGGATCGCGAGTATGACGTTTTGGTATGTACCACCATCGTGGAAACTGGCCTGGATATCGCTAACGCGAATACCCTCATTGTGGAAAACGCCCACCATATGGGCCTGTCCCAACTGCACCAGCTGCGCGGGCGCGTGGGCCGCTCCCGCGAGCGCGGCTATGCTTACTTCCTGTACCCCAAGGGAGCTACGCTCACGGAAACCTCCTATGACCGCCTGGCAACTATCGCTCAAAACAATGACCTTGGTGCTGGCATGGCCGTAGCCATGAAGGACTTGGAGATGCGCGGTGCCGGTAACGTGCTCGGTGCCCAACAGTCCGGCCACATTGCCGGTGTGGGCTTCGATCTCTACGTGCGGCTCGTGGGCGAGGCGGTCGAGACCTTCAAATCGCTCGCCCGCGGCGAGGCCCCCACCGTTACCGATGAGGGCCCGAAGGAAATCCGCATCGATCTCCCCGTGGATGCGCATATTCCGGAAGGCTATATCGACTCCGAGCGCCTGCGCCTGGAGGTCTATCGCAAGCTTGCGGCTTCGCAGAATGACGATGATCTCAAGGCCGTTATCGAGGAAATGGAAGACCGCTTCGGCCCGCTGCCGCAAGAGGTCCTGCGCTTGCTTTCCGTTGCTCGCCTGCGCCACCAAGCGCGCCGCGCCGGCATTTCCGATATCACCGTGCAGGGCACCCGCGTCAAGTTCCACCCAGTGGAGCTGCCGGATTCCAAGCAGGTGCGTCTCAAGCGCCTATACCCGGGCTCCAGCTTCCGTGCGGCGGCGAAGGCAATCAACGTGCCGTTCCCCAAGGCCGGGCGAAATGTCACCTCGCCGAAGCTGCGCGATACCGAGCTCATTCAGTGGGCGGCGGACTTCTTGAGCGCGCTTTTCGACGTCGACCCCATCAACGTCAGCGGCGCCCAGCCCACCTCGAACGTGGTCAGCGTCGGGGAGTAGCTAGAGGGTGAGCCAGCCGGTGCTCAAGCCCCAAATGGCGGTGGCGGCACCGGCCTGGACAATGGCCACCACGCACCACTCGAAGGTGTTGAAGATGCGTTCCTTCTTCCACAACCGGGTGCCGACATACGGGATGAGGCCTGGGACCACGGCCAATGCGCCGAGTAGGACGTAGACGAGGTCGGCCGCATAAATCAGCCACAGGGAATAGATGAACGCGAGCAAAGAAATGACCAAGTGCTTGCGGTTTTCCTTGCGGCCTACCTCTGGTCCGGAAAGATCGAACTTGATACCCGCTTGAGGGTGAGACAGCCCCTTGCCCCGCAGTGCCAAGAGCAATAGATACAGGGAAGAGAAGATATAGGGCAGCAAGTACATGATGGTTGCCAGCTGCACCATGGCGTTATAAGACGCCTCGTTGAGGTAGAAGACGATGATGAACAGCTGGATGGCCATCGTGGAAATCAGCTGCGCTACCCACGGCGCACCCGCCACGTTAATGGTGCCAATGCGGCGGGGAATGAGGCCGTCGATGGCCATCATTACGATGGGCTCGGCGCACAACATCTGCCAGGAGACGTAGGCACCCAAAACCGACAAGCACAGTCCAATAGACACCAGCGCGCCGCCCCAGGGGCCGATGACCTCGGTGAGCACGGATGCCATGGAATTATCTGGCAGCGCGGCCAGTTCTTCTTTGCTCATCACGCCAAAGCTCAGGGTAGACACGGAAACCAGCAGCGCCAGCACGGAGAAGAAGCCGATGACGGTCGCGCGGCCGACGTCGGTGCGCTTAGAAGCCTGCTTGGAATAAACGGATGCGCCCTCCACGCCAATGAAGACCCACACGGTAAAGAGCATGATTCCCTGGACCTGCTCAAAGACGCTGGCCTCAGAAGCGCGTCCCCAGAAATCCAAGGTGAATTTATCCCAGCTGAACCCGAGGAAAGCAATGAGCACCACAAAGGCCAGGATGGGCACAATTTTGGCAATTGTGGTGATGAGGTTCATGAACGCGGCCTGCTTGATACCGCGAGCAAGAACCGCAAAAATGCCCCAGGAAAGGAGGGAGACGGCGATGGCGGAGGTCCAGTAATGGTCGGCGTCGAAAAGCGGCAGGTAATGGCCCAAGGTATTGAAAAAGAGGGTGGCATAGCCCACCTGTGCCATAACGGAGCCCAGCCAATAGCCCCAGCCGGAGGTAAAACCAATAAAATCGCCGAGGCCGGCACGCACGTAGGAATAAACGCCAGAATCAAGGTGCGGCTTGCGGCGGGCCAGAATTTGAAAAACAAACGCCACAGACAGCATGCCGATGCCCGCTACCAGCCAGCCAATAAGCATCGCGCCTGGGCCGGCAACGGAGGCAATGTTTTGGGGCAGCGAGAAAATGCCCGCGCCCACGGTGGAACCGATAATCAGCGCGACGAGGGTCCACAACGTCACGGAGTGGGATCTATTCTGGCTGGAGGTCATTGGCCTAAAATACCTTGAATAGCCCCATTATGGGAACTCGGGCTAGACTTTGTGCACATGACTGTGCTGTTGCTCGATGAACGCTGGCCCACCATGATCCCCATGCAGGCGCACGGGAAGCTGCGTGGCCCTGTCCACTTCACGGGTGAGGTACCCGTGTCCGTACGGTGGAATTTTTCCGATCTGCTGGTAGGCGAGGACGCCACCGGCACCTTGGTAAGCACCGACGAATACGATCCGGAAACTCGCACCCGCCTTGCTACCGGCGAGCCCGTCATTCGCGCCGAATCCCTCGCGGATCCCATCATGCAGGCGCGCCAGACCATGGCCATGGCGCGGCGCATTGGGGAGTGGGAGCGCGAGCAAACCCACACCTCGCTCTTGCCCTATCTTGAGGAGGAGTCCGCCGAATTCGCCGCGGCCGTGCGTAACCGCGAACCGGAAAGCGAGATGCTGAAGGAATTGGGCGATGTCTTCCTCCAAGTACTCTTCCATGCGGAAATCTCCACCTTTTCGCTTGACGACGTCGCCCAGAGCTTCCTCACCAAAATGCGCGCCCGCGCCCCATACCTCTTTGATGGCACCACGGAGATTGTCGACGTTGACACGCAAGAGAGGCTGTGGCGCGAAGGCAAGGGAATGTAGGATGGCTTCTCATGAAGAGGCTGCTGCAGATATTCGGGGGCTGCGGGGTGGCCGTAGCCGTGATCATCGCGCTGGTGGCCTGGCTGTTGACGGGGCACGGCACTTCCCAAGAGCCCGTACCGGAAAACATTCCGCCCGTTGAAGGCAAAGAGGTCGCGCACATTGACGTCAACGCCCCCGGCCGCACGGCGGATAAGCTCACCTACTGGGCCTCTGACCTAGCTGAGCAGACCGGTATCCCACCGGCCGCCTTGCGCGCTTATGGCAACGCCGAACTCATCGCTCAACAAAAATGGCCGAATTGCCATCTGCGCTGGAATACCCTTGCCGGCCTAGGCTACGTGGAGACCCGCCACGGCACCTACAACGGCAATTGGTTTAAGCCCTCCAAGCTTGACGACGCCGGCTACCCCCAGCCACCCATCAACGGCATCGCCCTCGATGGACTAAACAATACGGCGCACACCCCAGATACCGATAACGGCAAAATCGATGGGGATTCTGAATATGACCGTGCCGTTGGCCCAATGCAATTTATCCCGACTACATGGGAATCGGTGGGCGCTGATGCTAACGGCGATGGGAAGGCAGATCCCAATCAAATTGACGACGCCGCAGTCGGCGCCGCCGGACTTCTATGCTTTGGTGATAGAGATCTCTCTAACCCAGAACAGTGGGAGGAAGCAGTCCTAAATTACAACCAGTCCAGCGAGTATTTGCATAAAGTTGCACGTGCCGCCAATGCCTACTCGGTTCCGCAAAGTGCCAAGTAGTGTCACGCAGCAGAGTTTTCTGCAACAATTGAGAACGTAGCTGGGCCGGCTGGTCCAGAGCGAATTTATTTACGAGGAGTGAAAAACAGCATGGCCGATATCATCCACACTTTCGCCCGCGAAATTCTTGATTCCCGTGGCAACCCAACCATTGAGGCCGAGGTCTTCCTTGATGACGGCGCCCGCGGTGTTGCCGGCGTTCCTTCCGGTGCTTCTACCGGTGTGCACGAGGCTCACGAGCTGCGCGACGGTGGCGAGCGCTACCAGGGTAAGGGTGTTCTGAAGGCTGTTGAGAACATCAACGAGAAGATTGCCGACGAAATTGCTGGCTTCGAAGCTGACGACCAGCGCCTCATTGACCAGGCACTGATTAAGCTGGACGGTACCGATAACAAGTCCGAGCTCGGCGCTAACGCTATCTTGGGCGTTTCCATCGCCGCAGCCAAGGCCGCTGCAGAGTCCGCTGCACTGCCTCTGTACCGCTACATCGGCGGCCCGAATGCTCACGTACTGCCAGTGCCGATGATGAACATCCTCAACGGCGGCGCACACGCTGACTCCGGCGTTGACGTCCAGGAATTCATGATCGCTCCGATTGGTGCGGAGTCCTTCGCCGAGGCTCTTCGCATGGGCGCCGAGGTCTACCACGCATTGAAGGCAGTGCTGAAGGACAAGGGTCTGTCCACCGGTCTGGGCGACGAGGGCGGCTTCGCTCCGTCCGTTGACTCCACCAAGGCTGCTCTCGACGTCATCGTGGACGCCATCAAGAAGGCCGGCTTCGAGCCAGGCAAGGACGTAGCACTCGCACTCGACGTTGCTTCCTCCGAGTTCTTCAAGGACGGCAAGTACCACTTCGAGGGCGGCGAGCACACCGCTGAAGAAATGTCCAAGGTCTATGAGGGCCTCATCGACGAGTACCCGATCGTCTCCATCGAGGATCCGCTGCAGGAAGATGACTGGGATGGCTACACCGCCCTGACCGCCGCGATTGGCGAGAAGGTGCAGATCGTTGGCGATGACTTCTTCGTCACCAACCCTGCTCGTCTGCAGGAAGGCATTGAGAAGAAGGCTGCCAACGCCCTGCTGGTTAAGGTCAACCAGATCGGTACCCTGACCGAGACCTTCGATGCTGTCGAGCTGGCTCACCGCAATGGTTACCGCACCATGATGTCCCACCGCTCCGGTGAGACCGAGGACACCACCATTGCAGACTTGGCTGTCGCTCTGAACTGCGGCCAGATCAAGACCGGTGCACCGGCTCGTTCCGAGCGCGTAGCTAAGTACAACCAGCTGCTGCGCATCGAGCAGGAGCTTGGCGACGGCGCAGTCTACGCCGGCCGCTCCGCTTTCCCGCGCTTTAAGGCCTAAACGCCTCCCTTTGTAGCGCCCTCGCATTGCCGCGGGGGCGCTTTCGCATGTCTAGGTATTGTTGCCAGGTTTGCTTCCAATTCATGGTTCGCGGTGCCAAAGGACCCTCCGCTCGGTCAATTTCGAAGGTGCCGTCCGAAAAGAGCCAGGCGACGTCCCCAGTGATGGGATCCATGATGTAGCGGGCCCTACCATCGGTCTTCACATTGTGGTGGTGCTGACAAAGGGTGACAAGATTATCGACACTCGTCGGCCCGCCGTCGGCATACTCCACCCGATGATCAAGCTGGCAGTAATGCGCCGGCATGGAACACCCCGGCCAACGGCACGTGGCATCGCGACCGTGGACCCATGTCCTGATTTGCTCGGTGGGGACGTAGGATGATGTTTCTTCTGGGCACAGCTCGCGAGTCATCGAGTAAGTGCTTAAGTGTTCGGTAAGGACGCACCATCCCGCCGACGGAATATATACCCGAGAAGCATCGTCACCCGCTGCATAGGTATTGATTACTACTTTTGTCTGGGTGCGATTAAAGATCAGCGCCTCCAAAGCCTCTGACTTAGTGATGTTCTTCTTTCGCGCTGCCTTATCGATGTGCCGTGAAATAGCACTGGCGGTTGCTTTATCCGTCTTCAGAGTGATGGTGGCTTGGCCTTTGGAATAAGAAATGGAAACGGAGCGCTCGATTTCCTTCT
Source organism: Corynebacterium sp. MSK158 (assembly GCF_030229085.1). Classification (NCBI taxonomy): domain Bacteria; kingdom Bacillati; phylum Actinomycetota; class Actinomycetes; order Mycobacteriales; family Corynebacteriaceae; genus Corynebacterium; species Corynebacterium sp. MSK158. The sequence continues at coordinate 313,182 of NZ_JASPHJ010000001.1, read as the reverse complement.
CAATATCTGGTTTGAGAATGCCATCGATGTAGTCGCGCAAGAATCTACGGATTTCAGATTCCGTGGGTACATGCTGAGCAGGTTCCTTCGGGGTGAGAAAGTCTGCAAGGGCGGCATCGACTAGTTGGATGCCCTCGGCGTCGTCGCCAAGCGGGGCAAGCTCGGCATCGATGACGTGCAGTCGCGGGAGGTCTAGAATCCAATGTTCGGTTTGCACTGCAGTGGTTAGGGGCAATTCACGCATGCGCAGGTGAGAGCGCAGTGCGGATAAAACGCGCCAGTAGCTCAAGCCCACCCGTTTAGCTAAAGCAGCGGTAGTGCATTCGACATCGTCTTCTAATCGTGGAAGTACGGATTGGTATAGCTGCCAAGATTGAATGCGTTGGAGCATACCCAAAACACAAACCGTATCGTCGAGGTTATTGGTAGAAAAATAAGCTTTCTTTGGTGGTGCGTCGCTGGCTGTCACGGAAAGTTCCCCCTCTGGAATAAATCGCACACCCAATCGAATTTCTGCCCTTAGTATAAGCCGCCCTGCTGGCTTGCGCAAGCCCCGAAACGAAAAATTGTGCGAAACTCCGGGAGAGGTTTAGTAGCTGAAAATTTTGTCAGCCACTGCTTCGAGTTCCTTATCGTCATACTTGTCACCGCAGGTGGCGAGGGAACCCACGCCAGCCATGTACATGGTAAAAAGCTTATCTGGAAGGGGAGAAGCCGCTGATATCTCAAGCTTTTCGTAGACGGGAGCGTATTTCCTATCGAACTCTTCAAGATTAGGGACGAGTTCTTCAAATGCGCTGTCGCCATGGGTTAGCAAATACTTGGCGTCGTCCAGGATTTGCTCATTCTCGCAGGCAACAGCTCCAGCCTTTTTCAGGGTCGTGGCATTGACCTCGTAGCTTGTAGGGCCATCGTCCTCTTCGGAAGCCCCAGCGCCGAACACGTCTAGGTAAAAGTCCGGGATAGTGCCGTGTTCTTTTATATGGTAAATGAAGCCGCTTTTGGTATTGAGGTCGTGTTTTCTGCTTGTGGTGCTGGGGGTTTCGCTGCTGGTAGGGATTTCGCTAGTGGGGGATTCCGCTTCGCTGGTGGCTTCTTCTTTGTGGTCGGTCGAGCTGCACCCGGTAAGTAGGGTGCCTACGGCGGCTAGAAGGAGGAGACGCTTGAGGGGCATAGCTATTCCTTAAGTGGGGAATATGATTCGAGGTTCTAGCTGGAATGGATGGCCTCAGCGACCTCTTCCAGTTCCTCATCGCTGAATTCATCGCCGCAAGACATCACGGCACCGAGTGGGGACATCGCTGCAGCCATGATCTTGTCATTGTCTGGTGCGTCATCGGGGATGTTCAGTGCTTCAAAAACATCACTGTATTTACCATCAGAGCCGCTGACTGATGACATAACAGCTTCCCCAAATTTGTCGGTGTTGCCTCGGAAATACTCCTTTGAGATGTCGAGCAATTCATCATTCTCGCAGGTAGCTTCGCCGGCCTTCTTGACGGAGTCCGCGTTGGTTTCAAAGGTCTCGGGCTGATCGTCTCCCTCGAGCTCGTCAGCATCATGGTTGATGTAATCGTCCGGCAGGGTCTTATACTCCTTGAGGTACTCGGTCATGCCGTCGGTGGTGTTCAGGTCGTAGCCATCACCGTAGACGGGATATTCGCCGTCTTGGGCGGAGGGGCTGCAGCTGGCGAGGAATAGGGTTGCGGTGAGAACGGGGAGGATGCGCTTGAGGGACATGAAACTTCCTTCCTGGGAGGGAGAATTTCTTTTAGTGTATCCAAATTGCGCGTGCCACGTCCCTGTTACAGGAGTGACGACGCTAGGATTAAAGACCTATGGCACGCGAAAAGAAGACGCAGCGAAACCGGAGCCGCACTAGGGTTCCGGTGGCCTCGCGTGCTGCGGATATCCGCAAAGCTCAGCGTGCACAACTGAAGCAGAAACAGAAGCCGGACCGGATGAGTATTGCCGGAGTGGGCGTGATCGTTGCCATCGTGCTTGTGGTTTTGTTTGCCATCGCTATTCCGCTGCGCAATTACTACCATGGCCGGTCCGAAATTGCCCGCCTCAATGAGTCAATCGCCGCCAAGCAGGATGAGAAGGCTGCTTTGCTGGAGAAGATTGATAGATATAAGTCCGATGAGTACATCAAGCAGGAGGCGCGGCGCCGATTCGGGGTCGTCGATGAGGGCGAGACCGCCTACCGCATCATTGACCCGCAGATTAAGCCGGATGACCAGCTCACTACAGATGGTCAGAAGGAAGAAGATTCCCGCGAATGGTACGAAGTTTTGTGGGATTCCGTAGCCGAGCCCCCTGAGGAGGAAGCTCCATCCGAGCAGGTAAATCATCTTCCGATCGAGCCGGCGCCGGAAGAAAACCCGGATGTGCGATAATTGTCCGCATGACCGTCACTGATGCAGATATCGCTGTAGTAACTGAGCAATTGGGCCGTACCCCGCGCGGGGTCCTCGAGGTTTCTTATCGCACGCCGGATGGGCAGCCCGCGGTAATTAAGACGGCGCCCAAGCTTGCCGACGGCACCCCATTCCCCACCCTCTACTACCTCACCGACCCACGGCTTACGGCCGAAGCTTCACGCTTGGAGGTCGCCCACGTGATGAAGTGGATGGAAGCCCGCTTGGGTGAGGACGAGGAATTGGCTGCCGACTATCAGCGCGCCCACGAATATTTCTTGGCCAAGCGCAATGATATTGAAGACCTTGGCACCGATTTCTCCGGTGGTGGCATGCCCGATCGAGTCAAGTGCCTGCATGTGCTCATCGCGTACGCGCTTGCTGAAGGCCCACAGCATTTCCGATTGGGAACTGAAGCAGTGGCCATGGCCGCTGACCACGGCAAGCTTCGAGGCTCTGCCATCCCGCAAGATTGGCCCAGCGTAGAGGAACTGGGGATTGACCTGGCCCAATTCGATTTCTCTAATGCGGAATAGGAGGGCTGCTATGACTCGCGTTGCTGCGATTGATTGCGGTACCAATTCGATTCGCTTGCTCATCTCTGAAATTCAGGATGACGGCAAAGTTCGCGATATTACCCGCACCATGGAAATCATCCGCCTGGGAGAAGGAGTCGATGCCACTGGCGAAATCGCCCCTGCGGCCCTAGACCGCGCCCGCGTGGCCTTGGAAGGCTACGTACGCCAGATGAAGTTTGAGAAGGTCACCCGCGTGCGGATGGTCGCTACCTCCGCTACTCGCGATGCCAAGAACCAACAGGAATTCTTCGACATGACCGCTGAGTTGCTCGGCCAAATTCAGCCTGGCGCACAGGCCGAGGTCGTCTCGGGCGAGGAAGAGGCTCTGTTGTCCTTTAATGGTGCCGTGGCCGATGTGGAGCCAGACCGCGGGCCATTCTGTGTCATCGATCTGGGCGGCGGTTCGACCGAGTTCGTCGTAGGCACGGCCGATGGCGATATCTTGGGCACCCACTCGGCTCGCATGGGGTGCGTCAGGCTAACCGAGCGCATTATGCGAACAGATCCGCCTACCGAGTCGGAGATTGAGATCGCTTCCGAGTACGTCGGCGAGCGCACGTCAGAAGTGGAGAAGATAGTACCTATTTCTAAGGCCCGTACCATCGTCGGCTGCGCAGGCACTTTCACCACTCTTTCTGCATTGGCTCAGGGCCTTGAGCGCTACGACGCCGATGCCATTCACGGGTCTGAACTCCGCTTCGATGCCCTGCGCGTGCTTTTGCAGCAGCTTATTAGCCTGCCTTCCGACGTCCGCGCCCTCAACCCCGTCATTCACCCCGGCCGTGCCGACGTCATTGGCGGTGGGGCGGTAGCCGTCGAAGGTATCATGCAGCTTATCGAGCGCAATTGCGATGCGCGCAGCTTTTTCATCAGTGAAAAGGATATTCTCGACGGCATTATCGCTGGTCTGGCTGCGGAGGGTACCCCTCGTTAACTCCCGCAGGGTGAGGTGGCCTAAAATATTCCTTGCCCTTGCCCCCATAGCCCAATCGGCAGAGGCAGTCGACTTAAAATCGATTCAGTGTGGGTTCGAGTCCCACTGGGGGCACCATGTGAAGTCTCGAGACATCGTTCTGAAAGGTGTCTCGAGACTTTTCTCGTCAATAGGTCTCCACAGACTTTATACGGGAGCTACCCACAAAACTTCTAGCTAAATGGAAAGAATGTGGAACTTTATGCGGTGGTGTCTCGTTGAATGGGGTGAGATAGCTAAATTGCACCTCTCTTAGAAAGGACAACCGTGCGTTCAAGCAATCCGGTAATGAGTTCTCTGACCGAAAATAGTAGCCGCCAAAATTCTGGTTACGCGGACGTATCTACCCGTCCCATGACCGTGGATGACGTAGTGACCAAGACGGGTATTACCCTCGGCGTTATCATCGTTGCCGCAGCCATCAACTTTGCCCTGGGAATGCTAGTAAGCCCAGGTATCGCCATGGCTTTGACTCTGGTCGGTGGTATCGGTGGCTTCATTACCGTTCTCGTTGCCTCTTTTGGCAAGAAGTGGGGTTCTGCTGCAGTCACCCTGATTTATGCCGTCTTTGAAGGCCTATTTGTCGGTGGGTTCTCCTTGATGTTCGCCAACGTCAACTTCCATGGCGAGGGCGGCATGGCCATCATTGGCCAAGCGATTGTCGGCACGATTGGTGTATTTATTGGCATGCTGATTGTGTACAAGACTGGCGCAGTGAAGGTGACTCCGAAGTTCACCAAGATCCTTTTCGGCTTGATTGCTGGCGTTGCTGTCATGGCCCTTGTTAACTTCTTGGGCGCGGTTTTCTTTGACTTCAACCCACTGCGTGATGGTGGCCCGATTGCCATCATCTTCTCGCTTGTCTGCATCGTTCTTGGTGCCCTGTCCTTCCTGACCGACTTTGATCAGGCTGACCGCATGATCCGCGCTGGTGCTCCCGCTAAGAATGCGTGGGGCGTTGCTCTCGGCCTCGCTGTGACCTTGGTCTGGCTCTACACTGAGATTCTCCGTTTGCTGAGCTATTTCCAGCGAGACTAATTGACTCTGTTGTATTGGCCCGCACTTCGGTGCGGGCCTTTTTGTTGCCGAGAATCGCTTACAAACGTGTAATTTCTGGGGTAATTCTGGGGGATAAAGTGCGGGTTTAACCTTCATTTGGTCTACAAAACCACTCCCAGGACTGATACAGCTAATGAGCAGGAAATTTCGCCCTTTAGACGTGATGGATGTGACGTATGGGACAAATAGATTTGTTAAATTGCCGTTAACCTTTGCAGTTGCGTAGAAAATTCTTGGAGTCTCATGCATGCTGTGTACTGGAACGGGAAATACGAAGTGAAAAGTTCTCTGTTTCACTCTTCCTGTTCCTCTCGTCAGGAAGTGAGTGCGCGAAGGATTGTTGTGAAGCGTCAGGTCACCGTAGCAACGTTGATGGTCAGTACCGTTATGCTGAGTAGCTGCGTTGCGGATATCGGCACGAGGAGCGCGTCAGAGGAAACCACCAAGGTGGACGAATCTGGTGGCATTAGTTCGGCCGACGGTGCAGGGGGAACCAACGGGGACCTGGGGGATGACGCGGAAGGCAATCAGGGGGAATCGGCAGACACTAATGGCGGGAAGAATGCGGACGGCGCCGGCCAACCGGGGGAGGCCGGCGCCACGGGGTCGGAAGACATTTCCGGCGTCCTACCACCACTGGGGGAATTCGATCCGGCAGACCCGAGCTTCGAGCTTTTTGATCCGTGTACGGAGATTCCTCGCGAGCATCTTCGAGCCTTCGGACTCGGTGATCAGATTGAGGATTCAGGACAGCAATCGGGGTTTTCCTTTTGTGCTTTTGACAGTGTCGAAGGCACTGGAGGAGCTGTCATTGGATTGACTACTTCTAGGCAATCATTTGATGGCGCAGAAGTACAAATAGCCTCCCTATCTGACGGTGGCGGACACAGTGTGCCGATAGTGCAGATCGAAAGTGAATTGTTCGGAGATATGTTCTGTACTGTCGGCGTTTCTACTTCGCGTGGAATTCTAAAAGTTAGTCATTCTGGGAAACGAGCTGTCGATGACTACGAAGCTAAATGCTCACACGCCGAAAAACTGCTAAACAAATTTTACTGAAAATAAGCATCGGGGGAATTATGGAATTGCGACCGGACAACGTCATGGCTACTGCTATGAAAACGGAAAATCTGAAGGAGGAAATTGCACTATCTGGAGGTCGCACATATTCGCCTCTTGATGCTGGATTTTCTCCCGTTGTTGGGATTGACCATGTGGGATCCGTTCACCAACGAGTTCTTGAAACTGATCCTGGCTCTGCACGGTCTTCGTTGAAGGCATTTTCGGAACAGTTGGATTGGCTACAAGATAGTCTGGGTAGGGAAGCTCGAGGGTTTCAGGCGCAGGAGGACGCGAATAGTCGGGGAATGGAGATCGCGGATGCGGGTGGGGATATTGGCATTGAGTCGATGCCGATTATGAACCAGCCGGAGCCGGGGTACAGCCCATTTGGGTTTTCCATGCCGGTGGTGAATGTCGGTACGGACATCGTGAAGCTGGCTACGGACCTGATGTCAACGCAGATTTGGAATGTGTCGGAGGCGAATGCGCGGTGGAGCTCGTTGGCGTCGGAAGTTGACGATATCGTTAGCGGGTTACAGGAAGCAGCCGGGTCTTTGGAAGGCGAGAACGACAGCGAAGCCACGTCGAGAGCGGCGGCAAAGATTAGGGAAGTGGCGGCGTCGGGAAGCCACTTTGTGGCAAATGCCAAGGTAATGGGGGAGAAGCTGACCGGATTTCACGCTAAGCTGATGGGCATGCAGCCTACTGCGATGGCCATGGCGATGGAAGTGATGGCCATTCCAGAACCGGTCGAGCGCGAGATTGCGGAAAAGGCCGCATTGGCCGCATTGCAACCTGACCTGCAGCGTTTCGCGGTTGAGGCAATGCCGTACCAGCACGCTTTGATGGAACAATCGCCGGCGTCAGGAGGCGGCGGTGTCGACGCGGGCCTCGCCGGAGTTGACGGTGATGGGCAGCGATACACCACCGATGTCGTGGTATGGCCAAAGAAGATTGCGGAAGCGATAGCGCGAGGTGATTTGGGGCCGGGGAACTTCGACGTCGTCAATGGCAATGTGGACGGGCTAGAAGCAGTGGGGATGAGCCCACAAGAAATTAATGATTTTCACCAGCAGATGCATACTAGCGGCAGGAATGCGCTGGAAAAGCTGGGCCTGGGAGACCACCTAGCCATCGATGGAAATGAAGTGTCCACCCAAGGTGCATCCACGCCGGGCGTAACTGCGCCGAACGGGGCGATGGGGCAGGTTCCTGGTGGTACAGCGCATCCGGTTGCCGCAGGAGCACATGCAGGCGCGCTTCACGGCGGCGGTGCGATGGCGCCGACAGCTACAGGACAATCCGCTACTTCCGGGATGGCGCCGATGATGGCCCCCGGAAGGCCTGCGGATGCGGGCCGCGGCGTACTCGGCGGTCAGTCGCCACGAGGCGGAATTGGATCCGCCGCAGGAAAGGTAAATGGCAACGCCGATATTGCGCGTGCCGGAAGAGGAGCGCAGTCGGGCCACCACTTTGGACGAGGAGCCGGAGCGCCCTACGCCGGTGTCGGTTCAGGCGTGCGCGCTAGCCATAGCAATGCATTCGGCGGTGGTTCGGGTATGCGGCCCGGCGTGGGTGGCGGCCTTGGTCTTGGAACAGGCAGCAGTGAAAGTGCTGTGGCAGCGCGCGGTGGCAATGCAGGTCGCTCAACCGGAGGGGCGCGAGCCTATGGTCCAATGATGGGGATGCGCGGAGGCAAAGATAGTGAGAAAAAGCGCGTAAAGTCCGTCACCACGCAGGTGGAACGGGATCCAAATAAGCGGGACCTGCTGGGAGAGCCGCCCGCTGTCGTACCCGGTGTCATCGGGGATTGGGTGCGGGAAGTGGACCCAGAAAAATAGCATAAAAAAGGGGCCGAGGAAATCCCTCGGCCCTTCAAGCCATATTACTGCTGTGGCAGTTCGGTGGCGGTGCCGTTCAAGTGCGGCTGTGCTGGCTCTTCTGGAACACCGGACTCGACTACAGGTGCTTCCTCTTCAATAACGGTCTCGGGTGCGGAAGAGCTGGTCTCAGCATCCTTCTGCATCGGGGCCTCACCGGTGAAGGTGGAGGCATTTTCTACCTTGGAATCAGAATCCTGCTGGTTAGGTGGGTGGCAAGCAGCGAGGGAGAGGCCAGCGGTGAAGACCAGGCCAGCGGCGGCGAAACGGGAGAACTTCTTCATGGGGATGTGCTCTTTCTCCAGAGTGGTATGTGGTTAAAAGTTTAGGACTCGCGTGGAGCAGCGGCCTTAGCAGAATCATACGGCGCTGCGGATTCGATGGTGACCGAAATGGTCTTGCCATTCGGAGCGGTGTACTCGCGGGTCTCGCCCTCTTGTGCGCCAAGGATGGCAGCGCCCAGCGGGGACTGCTCGGAATAGGTTTCTAGGTCCTTGTTATCGGAAGCAGCGGCGCGGGTACCGATGAGGAAGGTCTCCTTATCGTCCTTGTCACCATTGTAGTAAACGTGAACTACGGAACCGGTGTGGGCGACGCCCTCCTGAACAGCACCGCGCTCGGTGGTGGCATTCGCAAGAACCTCAGAAATCTGCTTAATGCGGGCCTCTTCCTGGTCCTGCATCTCACGAGCGGCGTCGTAACCGGCGTTCTCTTTGAGGTCGCCTTCCTCACGGCGCTCGTTGATCTCAGCCGCGACTACTGGGCGGTGGTCGATGAGCTCCTGCAGCTCGGCCTCGAGCTTTGCCTTGGTCTCTGGGGTGATGTACTGCTTTTGCTGCTCAGCCATTCTGCAACCTTCCGTAGATAGGAATTGTGGTCAAAGCCCCTGCTAATCCCTGGGGCTATAGGTAAAAGTGGAACCGGGCATATGCCCAGTTCTAGGCGCTACAAATCCTAGCACACGCGGCTAGCGGCTTTCCGCGTAGTCAGGGTTATCCATATCCAAGTATTCGGGGATATTGCCGGAACAACCATAGGCCCCGCCGGCTACGGCACGAGCGTTGGTTGGGACGTCGACAGCGATGCGCTGGGTTTCGTTTCCGCCCGCGGGAACGGGGAATTCGCGGCGGCCTACTTCGGACTTGGAGTAGTCAAATGCCTGGACAATGCAATAAGCATCTTCATCGGTGTGATTGCGGGTGACATCGACCCAAACGCGGGTGGAATCATCGCTCAAAACCTCTTGGGTCACGATGGACACCTGTGCGTTCACGCGCTCTTTTTCCTGGAAATACCGGAATCCGAAGAAAATAAGCGCGATAAAAATGGCGACAAAGATGAGCACCAGCGCCCTATTAGTCCAGCTACCAGAGTTCTTTTCAGAGGAGCCGCGGGAGCCGTAGCGGGCGGCTGAGCGAGATTTTCCGGCGGAAGTCATGGCTTCCACTCTAGCCGAGGGCAACTGTTTTCCAATTATCTACTAGGATAATCATCTGTTCAAAGAACCTAGATTAATAAGGGGATGGATTTTCAGTGAGCGATTTTCGCCTACTAGCTATCCACGCGCACCCAGACGATGAATCGTCCAAGGGTGCTGCAACCACCGCGCGCTATGCCGCAGAAGGCAATGAGGTTTTGGTGCTGACCTGTACCGGCGGCGAGCGCGGCGATGTGATTAACCCCGCCATGGATCGCCCGGGAATCAAGGAAAAGATGGGCGAGGTGCGCCGGGAAGAGATGGCTAACGCTGCGCGGGCGCTGGGCGTACAACATCGCTGGCTGGGCCACGTTGATTCCGGATTGCCGGACCCGGTTGAAGGCAAGACTATGGAGGAATTGCTGCCGGAGGGCTGTTTTGCGTTGCTGGGGGATGACACCGTTGCGCAGGAGTACGTCCAGGTTATACGCGAATTTCGTCCACACGTCATTGTTACCTATGACGAAAATGGTGGCTACCCGCACCCAGACCACCTAATGGTGCACCGGGCTTCCATGATCGCGTGGGAGAAGGCGGGCGATGCCGAGTATCACCCAGAGCTAGGTAAACCGTGGGCGCCGCTGAAGCTTTACTACTCGCACGGTTTCGTCTATCAGCGCATGAAGATGTTCCATGATCTGCTGTTAGAAGAGGGGAAGACCAGCCCTTATGGGCCGATGCTGGCGCGCTGGGACACCACTTTTGGAGATATCATGGCGCGTGTAACCACCCAGGTGGAATGCGCGGATTACTTCAGCAATCGCGAGGAGGCCTTGCGGGCGCACGCCACGCAGATCGATCCGGCGGGTGCCTTCTTGGCGACGTCGGTGGAGGTACAGCAGCGCCTTTGGCCCACCGAGGAGTTCGAGCTGGCGAAGACTCGTGTTTCTACCTCCCTGCCAGAAAATGACCTCTTCGCCGGCATCAAAGAGGAAGAGGAGGCTTAAGATATGAGCATGTATGGCTCTTTCGTGCTTGCCGCACATGACGTATTTGTACTCGCCCAAGGAACCGAGGGCGCCGAAGGTGGCCCAATGGGCCCTGAATTTGGCAAAGCTTCGCCCATTGGCCTGCTGATCTTGGCGCTTATGGGTGTTGCGGTGTTGTTTGCGGGCTGGAATTTCCATCGCCGTTACTCTCGCTTTCGCCGCCGCATGATGTTTGCGGAAGATCACGGAATCGATCCGTTCGATGAGGAAGCCGTGGATGAGGCGATGAAGGAAGCCGGCATTTACGATAACCGCAAGAAGTCCATTTTCTAGGCGGATAGACTAATGAGCGTGAGTTCTCTCAAGCAGCTGGCCTACCCAGCTTATGAAGCGCGTCTGGCGCGCCTGATCAAGGGCAAGCCGCAGCCTAAGCACATCGCCATCATGGCCGATGGCAATCGTCGGTGGGCGCGTGAGGCTGGGTTTACCGATATCAGCCATGGTCACCGCCAAGGCGCGAAGAAAATCGGAGAGATGATTTCGTGGTGCCGCGATACCGATATCGAAGTGGTCACCATTTATTTGCTGTCCACGGAGAACCTGAAGCGCAGCGAGCAGGAAGTAGAGCTGCTCTTTGACATCATCTTGGACGTGGTCACGCACCTATCCCATAGCGACGTCGGTTGTCAGGTGCGCCTTGTTGGACACCTCGATCTGCTCCCAGATGATATTCGCCAGCGCATGGTGACGGCGGCGGCGGAAACCAAAGACAATACGGGTGTCATCGTCAATGTGGCGGTGGGCTATGGCGGGCGCCAAGAAATTGTGGACGCCGTGCAGAACTTGGTGCGTGCGGAAGCAGAGAAGGGAACTACCGCAGCGGAGATGGCGGACCGGGTCACCGCAGAATCCATTGGGGAGCACCTGTATACCAAGGGACTTCCGGACCCGGATTTGGTTATCCGCACCTCTGGTGAACAACGCCTGTCGGGCTTCCTCCTGTGGCAGGCCGCGTACTCCGAAATTTGGTTCACGGATACCTACTGGCCTGCATTCCGCAAGGTGGACTTCCTCCGCGCCTTGCGGGATTATTCCCAACGTTCGCGCCGCTTTGGCAAATAGGCGCTAGAGCTTGCGCATCCGCACCTGTTCTACCAGGTGATGTGAGCCCTTTTTCAGCACGAGGGAGGCTCGCACACGGGTGGGCAGGATATTCTCGACCAAGTTCGGCAGGTTAATGGACTGCCAAATTTCGCGGGCCTGGTCGCGGGCCTCCTCATCGTTCATGTCTGCGAAGGCAGAGAAGTGGGCGTTGGGCTCGCGGAAAGCGGTGTGGCGCAGAGTAAGGAAACGGTCGATATACCACTGCTCGATATCATCGGTGCGGGCATCAACATATACCGAGAAATCAAAGAGGTCCGCCACGGTCAACGTGGGGCTCGTTTGTAGTACATTGAGCCCTTCCAGAATAAGGATGTCGGGCTGGTGAACTTCTTGATATTCCCCGTCCACAATGTCATAGGAGATATGGGAATACAGCGGCGCCTTGACCAGAGGCTTTCCTGATTTTACGTCCGTGACGAAGCGAAGGAGTGCACGCCGGTCGTAGGATTCTGGAAATCCCTTGCGCTGCATGAGGCCGCGTTTCTTGAGGGTTTCGGTGGGGAAGAGGAAGCCGTCCGTTGTTACGAGCGCCACCTTGGGGTGGGACTCCCAGCGTTGCAGGAGCACCTGAAGGAGGCGGGCGGTGGTGGATTTTCCCACTGCCACGGAGCCAGCCACACCGATGACAAAGGGAACGTGCGTCGGAGGATTGCCTAAGAAGGATTCGGTAGCCGTGGTGAGTTGCTGGCGTGCCATGACCTGCATATGGATGAGGCGGGAGAGGGGGAGGTAGACATCAGCTACCTCGTCTAGGTCTATGCGGTCTCCTAGGCCGCGAAGCTTTTCCACCTCGGTTTCCGTGAGCACCTGAGGCATGGATTTGCGCAGTTCACGCCAGGTCTCACGGTCAAAATCTAGGTAGGGACTCGAATCCAATGTGCGCGCCATGGCTCCATTGTTGCACTTGCATAATCTGTGGGTAAAAGTATGCCCCCTTAGGGAGCATGGCACGATAAGATATGCAGCATCCCATACCGCTTGATTTTGAGAAGGGGACCACACCTTTATGGCTTCTTTTACCTCTGACCTCCGCGACCTCGATCCGGACGTATTCGGCGCAATTCAGGGAGAGGTTTCCCGCCAGCGCGAAACCCTGGAAATGATCGCCTCTGAGAACTTTGTGCCTCGCGCCGTGCTCCAAGCACAGGGCTCCGTGCTCACTAACAAGTACGCCGAGGGCTACCCGGGTCGCCGCTACTACGGCGGCTGCGAGCATGTCGACGTCGTGGAGGACCTAGCCCGCAACCGCGCTAAGGAACTCTTTGGTGCGGAATTCGCCAACGTTCAACCGCACTCCGGTGCGCAGGCGAACGCAGCGGTGCTTTCCACCATCGCTGAGCCGGGCGACAAGATTTTGGGCCTGTCCCTGGCTCACGGCGGCCACCTTACCCACGGCATGAAGTTGAACTTCTCTGGCAAGCTTTATGATGTCGCCGCCTACGAGGTGGATCCAGAGACCATGCGTGTGGACATGGATAAGCTGCGCGAGCAGGCGCTGAAGGAAAAGCCGAAGGTCATTATCGGCGGCTGGTCGGCCTACCCGCGAACCATGGATTTCGCGGCCTTCCGTGAAATTGCTGATGAGGTCGGCGCTTACCTGTGGGTGGATATGGCTCACTTTGCTGGTCTCGTGGCGGCCGGCCTGCACCCGAGTCCAGTGCCTCACGCGGATATCGTGTCCACCACCGTGCATAAGACCCTGGGTGGCCCGCGCTCCGGCATGATTTTGGCGAAGCAGGATTATGCCAAGAAGATCAATTCCAACGTCTTCCCGGGCCAGCAGGGCGGACCGCTGATGCACGTGGTCGCTGCCAAGGCCATTGCTATGAAGATTGCCGCTACCCAGGAATTCAAGGAGCGCCAGGAGCGCACCTTGGAGGGCGCTCGCATTCTGGCAGAGCGCCTTACCGCAGAAGATGCCAAGGCGGCTGGCGTGGACGTGCTGACCGGCGGCACCGATGTGCACTTGGTCTTGGCGGATCTGCGCAATTCCGAATTGGATGGACAGCAGGCAGAGGATCTGCTGCACGAGGTAGGCATTACCGTTAACCGCAATGCCGTACCGAATGACCCGCGTCCGCCGATGGTCACCTCCGGTTTGCGCATTGGTACTTCTGCGCTAGCAACCCGCGGCCTCGATGCCGAAGCTTTCACCGAGGTTGCAGATATTATCGGTACCGCTCTGGTGCAGGGCAAGAATGCCGATGTAGAGGCCCTGCGTGCTCGCGTGGACAAGATTGCCCAGCACTACCCGCTGTATGAGGGCCTCGAGGACTGGAAGCTGGTCTAGTCTTTAACCTCATGGCCACGGGCCTGCGCCATGGTGGCGCGGGCCTGCTGGAGCCATTCCGGCTGCTCTTGGAGGAGCTGATTGATTGCCGCTGTGGTCAGCGGCTTATCCATATCGTTCTTCTTGAGCGCGGTTACAGAGATCCCCAACTTATGGGCAACCTCGGGGCGGGGATGGGGGCCTTCGCGGCGCAAGGTTTGTAGCCACTCGGGTGGGTTATGCTGCAATTCGCGCAGCTCTTCGTGGCTAATGGCACTATTCTGGAACTCGTCCGGCGCGGCGGGCAGGTAGATGCCTAACTTCTTCGCCGCGGTTTGGGCACGCATTGCGGTGCCGGATGGTTGCTTTTGTTCTTCAGTCACGCTTTTACCGTAGCACTTTCAGTAGACTGTCCTCTATGCTGCGCTTAGCTTTTGCCACTGGTACAGAACCTGGAAAGTGGTTTCGCCGATTCGAGGAAAATACTGCTCATGGTGGCTTGTACACCGTTGATGCGGACGATGCGCTAGCTCCGCTGGTAGCCGGCGAGGTGGACCTAGCTCTTGCGCGCCTGCCGGATGCGCGGGTGGATGACACCTTTCATGTGGTGCGACTTTATAAAGAGGCCCCTGGCATTGCCGTTCCCAAAGACTCAGTCTATGCGGAGGTGGGCGAGGAGCTTGCGCTTGCCGACGTCGCCGATGAACCCCTCAACTACCGCCTCGCCGATTCCGGACTTGTCGATGTCCCCGCAGTCCGCGACGCCCTGCAGGTAGTGGCGGCCAATGTGGGAATTGCGATTGCGCCGCGGCCCCTGTTGAAGGTCCTGAGCAAAAAGCAGGTGGTGCCGTTGAGCCTTAAGGACGAGTCCGTGCCGGTAACGGAGATTGCATTGGTGTGGCGCAAGGACGATGACGGGGAGGCAATTCAGGACTTCGTGGGCGTCGCTAAGGGCCGCACGGCGCGTTCCTCCCGCCAAGAGAAGCCGAGGCGCAGCGCCAGGGAAAAGGCGAAAGCGAAGCAGGCGCGGAGAAACGTTAACAATTTGTTACAAAAGAAAAAGAAGGCCCCTAAGCAGCGCAAACGTAGGTAGCCCTTTACTGTTTGCTGTCTACTTCCTGTCCGGGTGGGTGGCACCAGCTGGGAGTCGTCGTTACGGTGGGCGTCGTTCGTCATGAAGGGCGATTTAACAATAAATTTAGAATTAACTTACTTTCTTGATGAAAGGATGATGCAGTAATGCAGAAGATGACCCGTCGTATCGCAGGTGGTTTTGCAGCCGCAACCCTGTCCGTTGCTCTCGTAGCGTGCTCCGATGCTGAGGATGCAGCTAACGACGCTAAGGATTCCGCCGGCTCCGTAGCAGCAGACGCTACCGACGCTGCTGGCTCCGCTGCTGCTGAGGCTACTTCCAATGATGACGCGGACGACAAGGATGACGCCGACGATGCGGACGCTTCCGAAGGTGCGGATGCTTCCGACGACGCCGACGACAAGGATGACGCTGACGACCAGGGCGGCGCTACCAAGTCCATCGCTACCGCTAACGGTGACGTAGATGTTCCGGCTGATTTCGCTTCCGCTATTGAAGAGAAGAAGGCTGAGTGGGGCGACGTAAAGAACATCGAGCAGGGTGACAATGATGAGTTCCTCGCTAACTTCGATAACGGCAACCTGCTGACCTTCGACGACGATGAGGGCGCTCAGCCTATCGTCGGCAAGATTGCTGAAACCTGGAAGGAGCAGGGCGGCCTGGACTCTGAGGTAGGCCTGCCTAAGGCTGCTGAGGAAAAGGCTGCTCAGGGCAAGGGCTGGACCCAGCAGTTCGACGATGGTGTTATCTCCTGGATCCAGGACGAGAGCGGCAAGTTCACCTCCTCCGTAGAGAAGTAAAAAGCTCCTTTAGAGCTTCTCCCTCTGCAGCATGTGCTGCGGAGGGATTTTTCGTTTTCTTAATGTTCATCTTGCACCCATGTAATTTCAACCTTCGGTGCCTACTTTGGGTGGCAACCCCGGGGATTCGGGGTCATTCGGAAGAAGTCTGATCTACCGCACACTAAGGGAGAACCCTGCCACTATGTCTCGTCCCTCTGTACTTTCTACTCCGCTTGCCACTACTGATAACGCCGTCGCTACCAAGACCTATGTAGTGGATACTTCGGTCTTGCTGTCTGACCCTTGGGCCCTGCGCAAATTTGCAGAACACGATGTGGTCCTTCCCGTTGTAGTTATTTCTGAACTGGAAGGAAAACGTCATCACCCGGAGCTTGGCTGGTTCGCCCGCCAAGCTCTTCGCTTTTTGGAGGAGCTGCGCGCTACCTATGAGGCCTTAGACCAGCCGGTGCCCGTCAACGTGGATGGCGGCACCCTGCGCGTGGAATTGAACCATCAAGACCAATCCTTGCTGCCTACCGCGTTCCGCGGGCCAGAAGGCGACCACCGCATCTTGGCGTGCGCTCTCAACCTTGCGCACGAAGGGAAGGACACCGTGCTGGTCACGAAGGACGTGCCGCTGCGTGTGAAAGCCGGTGCGGTAGGCGTGCAGGCGGATGAGTATCACGCCCAGGACGTAGTCTTGACCGGCTATACCGGAATGGCGACGGTGCAAGCCAGCTCGGATGTCATCGATGCCCTCTATCGTAATGGGGAAGTCATGCTAGACGGCGTCGAAACTGAAAAGGGTACCGCCGTGGAGGATCTGCCGGTGCACTGCGGCTTGACCTTGGCGGCGGGTGCGCAATCCGCGCTGGGGCGCATGAGTGCTGATGGCGTGGTCGAGCTCGTACGTGGTGATATCAATGCCTTTGGCCTTCAGGGGCGCTCCGCGGAGCAGCGTATCGCTTTGGATTTGCTGATGGACCCAAACGTGGGAATTGTCTCCATCGGTGGCCGCGCCGGCACCGGCAAGTCGGCACTTGCGCTGTGCGCCGGTTTGGAGGCGGTGCTCGAGCGCGGGGAGCACCGGCGCATTGTGGTCTTTCGCCCGATGTATGCGGTTGGCGGGCAGTCGCTGGGATACTTACCGGGCACTGAATCGGACAAGATGAACCCGTGGGCGCAGGCGGTCTATGACACCTTGGAGGGCTTGGTGTCTGACAATGTCATGGAAGAGGTACACGAGCGCGGCCTTATCGAAGTCTTGCCGCTGACGCATATTCGCGGGCGCTCGCTGCATGATGCTTTTGTCATCGTGGATGAGGCGCAGTCCTTGGAGCGAAACGTCTTGCTTACTGTGCTTTCTCGGTTGGGGAAGGGCTCGCGAGTAGTTCTTACTCACGATGTGGCACAGCGCGATAACCTTCGTGTGGGCCGACACGACGGAGTCCAAGCAGTGATTGAAAAGCTCAAGGGGCACGAGCTTTTTGCGCATATTACTCTGCAACGTTCTGAGCGCTCTGCCATTGCGGAGCTCGTCACTGACCTGTTGGAAGGCGGCAACTAGTTCGAGTTCGTTCGCGTTTGGCGATCTTTATGTGTACAGCGTGGCGAAGCTGGGCATAGCCCAGTAATAATGTTGTATATGAGCGAGAACGCTAAGCAGACGTCTTCGGACGACAAGAAGAAAGATTTCCGCATCCGCCCCTTTACCGCGGCGGACTATCCGCAGATGCGAGAGATCTATGAACAGGGGCTCAATACTGGGCACGCTACCTATGAGACCCGATCCCTGACCTTTGAAGAATTTAAAGCTGGCAAGATCATGCCTTCGGTGCATGTGGCCGTTGAAGCAGATGATGATTCTAAGGTCTTGGGGTGGGTTTCCGCGGCACCGGTATCTACCCGCACCGTCTTCCACGGAGTAGTGGAGGACTCCATCTACCTAGGAGCCGAGGCACAGGGCCGCGGCATTGGCGGCGCACTTCTAGACCGCCTGATCGAGGTGTGCCAGGACCTGCACAAGTGGGCCATCCACTCATGGATTTTCCCTGAAAATGCAGGTTCTGCGGGACTGCATAAGTCGCGCGGCTTCGTGAAGGTGGGCACCTACTCGCATATGGCGAAGATGACCTACGGCGAGCTTGCGGGCCAGTGGCGCGATACCGACGTATATGAGCTGCTTTTGCCCAAGCCGGAGGAAAAGAAGCGGTAGCTTCCCCAGCGCATACAAGCCCCTGCTCGAACCACACTCGTGGTAACGATGGCAGGGGCTTTTTGCTGAGACCTTAGAACGAGGGAAACGCTACACTGCAGGAACGTCCCAGGTGCCAAACCAACGCTGAGCTTGTGAGCGCATGTCATCGCTCAAGCGGCAAAAGCGCGGGATTGGGGTATCGTGCGCACGGGCTAGGGACACTGGATAGTCCCTTGTGCGCCACACCTCGATGGGACCGGACTGGATTTCCAACGCCGCGTGAAGGCCGCCGGGGGCATAGCCGAGGGCGGATTCAATGGGGGCGTCGGCAAGCGGGAGTGCATCGCGCAAGGCGTGCAGCTCTCGGCTTGTGGCCTGTACTTCTGCAGGTGAAAGTGACATTAGTCAATCGTTTCCTTCAAACGTTCCTCGCGCAGTGGCAGGAGGAGGATGAGGGCGACGATGACCAATGGAACCATCAGGGCGATGACCGGGGTCAGGCCGTCATTATAGGAGTTGAGGATTGCTTCCTCGATGGGCTGAGGGAAGGAGGCAACCAAATCCGGGGTGAGGCTATTGGCACCGCCGTCAGCATCGCCGAATTTCTCTGCATAGGCGGCACCCTCCGGGCCCATCTTCTGGAAAGCCTCCGGCATGCGGGTGGCCATCTCATCCTTCATATTGTGGATGAACATGGAGCCAACCAGGGAAGCGCCCAGTGCAGAACCGATCTGGCGGAAGAAGTTATTCGCTGCGGTAGCTGTACCCACCTGGGACAGGGGGAAGGAGTTCTGGACGATGAGCACGAGGACCTGGATAACCATGCCCAAGCCGATGCCGAAGACCAGGAACTCGCAGCCCAGCTGCTTCAGGGAAGTCTCCACGGTTAGGTGAGACATCCAGAACAATGCACCAGCAGTAATTGCCAGGCCGATGATGGGGTAGACCTTGTAGTGACCGGTGCGGGCGATGATAAAGCCTACGCCAGTGGAGGTACCGATGAGGCCCACCATCATCGGGATCATCATGAGACCCGCCTTGGTTGGGGTCAGGGTGTGCACCATCTGCAGATAGGTTGGCATGTAGCCCAGAACGCCGAACATTGCCAGGCCAAGTACCACGCCGGAGAGGGTGGTTAGGGCCATGTTGCGGTTCTTGAACAGACGGACCGGGATGAGAGGTTCTTTAGCGCGTAGCTCCACCAGGATGGTGATGATGGCGCCAATGATGGTGATGGCACCCAAGGTGAGGATCATGGAAGAGCCCCATTCGTACTCGGTGCCACCCCAGGTGGTCATGAGGATAAGTGAAGCGGTAGTAATCGCGATGAAGGTGGCGCCGAGCCAGTCAAAGCGCTTCATATCGGCATCACCCACGCGCAGGTGCAGCACGAGAGTGCACACGATGATGGCGAGGATGCCCAGCGGAATGTTCATCCACATTCCCCAGCGCCAGCCTGGGCCGTCGGTGAACCAGCCGCCGAGGACGGGGCCGAGAACCGAGGACAGGCCAAAGACGCCGCCCATGATGCCCATGAACTTGCCGCGCTCACGGGAGGAGGTGACCTCGGCGATGATGGACTGGGAGGAAATCATCATAAAACCTGCGCCAAAGCCCTGCACAGCGCGGGCGATGATCAGCAGCGTCATGGAGTTAGCAAAGCCGCCGAGGGTAGAGCCCACGACGAAGGTGGCGATACCGCCGATGTAGAGCCACTTGCGGCCCAGCATGTCACCCAACTTGCCGGAAATAGGCATAGCGATGGTCATGGTGACAAGGAAGGCGGAGATGACCCAGCTCATGTGGTCGACGCCGCCCAGCTCACCAACGATGGTTGGAAGAGCAGAAGAGAAGATCATTTGGCCCAAAGAGCTCATCAGCATGGTGAGCATCAAAGCCGAGAAGATAAGCCCGAGGTTATCGGCTCGGGATTGGCCCTGCGAGGGGGCCTTAGTAGCCGTATCTACCATCGCATTCCTTTCATAAAATCTGTTATTAGCGTGAGGGAGGCATCGAGTCGCGCGTGGAGGTCCTTGCTGCAATCCGCATCGGGGGATGCCATCGCGAGCCAAAGTGCCTCGCGGACGAGGCCGGCGATGAGCATCGCCTCGGTGCTCGAGGAGCAGCTATCGAGGACGCGAAGCTCCGGTTCTGTGGTGAGGCGTTCTTCAATGAGATCGATAAGCTCAATGGATTTTGCCCGCTTCCGGCTTATTGCCGCCGCGGCCGCATCCGGATCATTAGAGATGCGCTTGCGGCGGTCCCGGATGGTCGGGTTGATGTGGTGGCCTTCCATGTGTTGCCTGACCAACTGGAGGACGAGTCCTACCATGCTGGTCGTTGGCTCAGTGAGGAAGAATTCCCGCATCTCCTCCGTAAACTCGGTGCTCGGGGCGCCCAGTACGGCGGATTCTTTGGAATCGAAATAATTGAAGAAAGTGCGCCGAGAAATACCGGCTACTTCGCAGATCCTCTCAATCGTGACCGCGCTAAAGGATTGTTCATCCACCAGCTTCGTGGCGGCATCCTCGATGCGCAGGCGAGTCTCGAGGCGCTTCTGCTCGCGTAGTGATAATTCTTCTTGCACGCCATGCAACTTTACACTCGGTGCAAACTTGCACCAAGTGCAAAAGTGGTGATTTTAGAGGTGCGTTTCCTCTAATGTGTGCTATGCCATAGCGCTTGTCGACGCCCCCTTACCCCAGACATGCAAAACCCCGCCCGAGTCCTGCCCGGGCGGGGAAGCGGTACGGCGATTACTTAGAAGTTATCGCGGTCGCGGTTAGTCATGCTCAGCACGTTGAGGCGCTTATCCAGCTCTTCCTCGGTGAGGTTTTCGCCGTCGACGAAGCCCAAGTCAATAACGGCCTGGCGGACGGTGATCTTCTCGTGCAGGGCGTGCTTTGCTGCCTTAGCTGCGTTTTCGTAGCCAATGGCGGAGTTGAGCGGGGTCACGATGGAAGTGGACGACTCCGCAAAGTGCTTCATGCGCTCCTCGTTGGCCTCGATGTGATCGATGCACTTATCGGCGAAGACGCGGGAAGCATTAGCCAGCAGGCGAGCGGACTCGAGTACGTTGCGCGCCATCATCGGGATGAAGACGTTGAGCTCGAAGTGGCCCTGAGCGCCGCCGAAGGCTACGGCTGCGTCGTTGCCCACCACCTGGCCCGCCACCATGGTGACGGCCTCTGGGATAACCGGGTTGACCTTACCCGGCATGATGGAGGAACCCGGCTGCAGGTCCTTGAGGTGAATCTCGGCCAGGCCAGTCAGCGGGCCGGAACCCATCATGCGCAGGTCATTGGCAATCTTATTGAGGGATACAGCAATCGAGCGCATGGCGCCGGAGAATTCCACCAAGCCATCGCGGGCAGCCTGTGCCTCGAAGTGGTTTTCTGCTTCCTTCAGTTCCTTTACACCGGTGAGCTTCTTCAGCTCCTCGGTGACCTTGGCGCCGAAGTCAGCGGAGGTATTCAGGCCGGTACCGGTGGCGGTGCCGCCGATGGCCAGCTCGCCCAAGCGCGGCAGGGTGGCCTCAATGCGTTCGATGCCCAGCTCGATCTGGCGGGCGTAGCCGCCGAATTCCTGGCCCAGGGTAACCGGGGTGGCATCCATCAGGTGGGTGCGGCCGGCCTTGACCACATCGGCGAATTCCTTGGCCTTCTTGGTCAGGGACTCGTGCAGGACCTTCAGGCCCGGGATGAGGTCATTAACAGCAGCTTCCGTAGCGGCCACGTGAGTAGCGGTGGGGAAGGTGTCATTGGAGGACTGTCCCATGTTTACGTGGTCATTCGGGTGAATTTCCACGCCATTGTTATGTGCCAAGGAGGCAATAACCTCATTGGTGTTCATATTGGAGGAGGTGCCGGAACCGGTCTGGAATACGTCGATAGGGAAGGCGTCATTGTGCTTGCCCTCGGCGATTTCGGTGGCGGCAGCAATGATGGCATCGGCCTTATCCGCATCCAACTTGCCGGAGTCCTTATTTACCTGGGCGCAGGCTGCCTTGAGCAGGCCAAGGGCGCGAATCTGCGCATTTTCCAGGCCACGGCCGGAGATAGGGAAGTTGTCTACTGCGCGCTGGGTCTGTGCACGCCACAGGGCATCTGCAGGAACCTTAACTTCGCCCATGGTGTCATGTTCAATGCGGTATTCAGTCATGTGAAGATCACCTCAGTTAATTGGGTAGTGTGTGCTTTCCAGTATGGCGGAGAACCAAAAGAAGGGCCGCCTTCGGGGGTGAACCCTACTTCTTGGTTGGCGTGTCGTAGTCCACGACGGAATACTCCTGCAGCTTGGACAGCTTGTGGAAGGAGTCGATGTAGCGGATGGTGCCGGACTTGGAGCGCATAACCAGCGAGCGGGTCGTAGCACCGGAATTGCGGTAGGAAACACCGCGCAGCATGTCACCATTGGTCACGCCGGTGGCAGCGAAGTAGCAGTTCTCAGAGGAGACCAGATCAGTAGTGGTGAGGACGCGGTCCAAATCATGGCCGGCGGCGCGGGCCTTTTCTGCTTCCTCTTCATCCTTCGGCCACAGCTTGCCCTGGATTTCGCCGCCCATGCAGCGCATAGCGCAGGCGGTGATGATGCCCTCTGGGGTGCCGCCGATGCCCATCATCATGTCGATGGAGTTTGAATCCTGGCAGGTGGCGATGGCGCCGGCTACGTCACCATCCATGATGAGGCGCACCTTGGCGCCTGCGGCGCGAATTTCAGAGATGAGCTGTTCGTGGCGGGGACGGTCAAGAACCACCACGGTCAGATCGGTGGGGCGAATATTCTTTGCCTTTGCCACGGACTGGATATTCCATTCCACGGACTCGTTGATGTCGATAGCGCCAACTGCCTCGGGGCCAACGGCAATTTTTTCCATGTAGAAGACTGCGGAAGGGTCATACATGGTCCCGCGTTCGGCAGCCGCAATGACGGAGATAGCGTTGGGGCGGCCTTCTGCCATCAAACGGGTACCGTCGACCGGGTCTACGGCGATATCCATGGCGGCACCCTCGCCGGTGCCTACCTCTTCGCCGTTAAAGAGCATGGGGGCCTCATCCTTTTCGCCTTCACCAATGACAACGACGCCGCTCATCGCTACGGAATTGATGAGCTTGCGCATGGCGTCGACCGCCGCGCCATCGCCCTCATTCTTCTGGCCGCGGCCTACCCAACGGCCGGAAGCGAGCGCTGCTGCCTCGGTGACACGAACCAGTTCCATTGCCAGGTTGCGGTCAGGAAGATAAGACGTATTTTCGGACATGTGTAGTGGTTGCCTTCCATAGTTTTCTCATCGAGGGGTGTTCCCCTTGATGCTCTACCTTTCCATTCTCGCACTTTTTTGCTCTAATGGGTTCGATTTTGCGCCCCATTTGTGGGGGATTGACAGATCTTTCGGGGCAAAAGGGGCCGTGTGGCTTTTTGAAAGCAGGCCGTGCGATACTAAGGCGCGTGGCTGCAGAAGAAAGACCAAAGATTTTTGAAGGCGCGAAGGACATCTCCCTGTCCCTCGCCGTCGTGGTGATTATGATGTTGCTCGCCGTGGGAGCGACCGGCCTGTGCTCAATTAACTCCGAAACCCAGCAGGGAGTGGTGCAGGAAGTGGATGAACAAACCTTCCTAGACACCCAAGCCCGCGCAGGGGTCGGTGCAATTCGCAATCCCGAAATGCCGGAGGGCTGGGAGGCCAATGCTGCCCGCCGCGTAGATATGGGCGGCGAGAACGCCACCGTGGTCAGCTGGGTGACCGCTGACCAAGGATTTGTGGAATCTACGCAGACGCAGGTCGCGGCCGATAAAGCAGGCGAGGCGTACGACTCCAACTACCGCGGCATTGAATCTGCCCGCGAGGTCAAGGGGCACCAAGTGCGGGTGCTAGAAAGCGACGATGATTCCGTGCGCCGCCTGTGGGTTACGGATTTGGGCGATGCCCGCCTCATCATCTCCGGCGCCGCGAACGACAGTGACTTTGAGGCGGCTACCGCTGCGTTTATCGACGCCGCACCTATAGCCGAAAAATAACTTCGCCCAAGCCTTCTTCCGCGGCGGTGGCACTAAGACCGTCGCCGGACTGGGCAATAACCTCCGCCAAAGCCTCCGCATCCAGGCCGCTGAGGCGTGTCTTTCCTGCGAAGACATCGATGCGCTCACGCTGCGAGCGCTGCGGATAAATGGCAATCTCGCGTACTTTGTCGTCCGTAAAGCGCAGCACCACGGATTGGGAGAAGTAGCTCACCTCATTATCGTCGCGGGTGTGTGCAGGACCGAAGAATTCTTCTACGAATTCTCGGGAATCTCCCGCCATGATGGAACCGGCGGCCGCGGATTTCGATACAAAGTCCACGCGCTCGCCTGGATACCCATAAATCTGCACTACTCGTCTCCTTCAGCGTCTGCTTCTTCGGCCTTATCGAGCGCGTCTTCCACACGCTTCGCCGCGCCGTCGAGGTGCGCCTCGCACGCACGGGCAAGGGCCTCGCCGCGCTCCCAATACTTTAGCGACTCATCCAAGCCCATCTGCCCAAGCTCGAGAATCTTGACGGTTTCAATGAGCTCATCGCGAGCTTGCTCATAGCTCAATTCTTCTACAGGGGTAAAAGCATCCTGGCCTGGCTGGCCGGTACCAATGGTGTCATCGGACATGATTTTCTCCTCGTCTCGTGATTAATCGGCGGCCTGGGAGGCCATAGAAACTGCGGTAATAGATCCATCGCCCACGCGAATGCGCAGTTGAGCGCCAGGCGGGGATTGCCTATAAGAGGTGACAACCTCGGGCCCGGAACCGTCCTTGGGCACTACCTGGACAATGGAGTACCCGCGGGCGAGAGTCGCCGACGGTCCCAACGCCGATACGCGGGCGCGCAGCGACTCCACGTGGCGGGTTTCTCGCTCCACCATGACTTCAATTTCTCGCCGCATGGTAGCGCGGGTGCGCTCTACTTCTTCGCGGCGCGCACGGATAGGGGACATCGGGTCTGCCATGACAGGCCGGGAACGAATATTGTCGAGGCCGCGACGTTCCCTTTCCACCCAGCCGCGCAGCGCGGCCGCCATGCGAGAGCGAGCTTCTGCGACGATGGCGCGTTCCTCGGCCACAGAGGGCACGACGCGTTTTGCGGCGTCGGTAGGCGTGGCAGCGCGCAGGTCGGCGACGTTATCGAGCACTGGGCTATCCGGCTCGTGACCAATGGCGGAGACTACTGGGGTGCCTGCCGCAGCCACTGCGCGTTGCAGTGCTTCTTCCGAGAAGGGCAGCAGATCTTCCACGGAGCCGCCGCCACGGGCGATGATGATGACGTCGACTTCAGGATCCGCATCAAGTTGCTGGAGCGCATCAATAACCTCGGGTACGGTATTCGCACCTTGGACCGCAGTATTGAGGACGCGGAACTGCACCGCTGGCCAGCGGTCATGGGCTACCGCCATCACATCCCGCTCTGCAGCAGAACCACGGCCGGTAATCAGCCCAATTTTGTGCGGCAGGTAGGGGAGAGGCCGCTTGCGAGCGGGATCGAAAAGGCCTTCAGCGGATAGCTGTTTGCGCAGCTTTTCAATGCGAGCAAGCAGGTCTCCTATGCCCACATGACGAATTTCGGTGGTCCATAGTGAAAAGGAGCCGCGTCCAGCGTAAAAGGCAGGCTTACCGTGGACAATGACGCGGTCGCCGTCTTTCAGCGGCGCTGACAATGACTGCAACATCGATGATGGGCAAGTCAATTGCACGGACTTTTCCTGCTGTACGTCACGCAGAGTGAGGTAGGACAGCTTCCAGGTGGGTTTGAAGTTAATTTGGGTCAACTGACCCTCTACCCACAGGTAACCCAGGCGCTCGATCCAGCCCTTGACTTGGTCATTGACCTTGCCAACGGGCCAAGGAGTATCCGGTGTATTTGCCGGTTGATTCACACAGCCTCCCTTTCTTCAGTCTGCCGTGTTCTTCCGTCTAGTTTAGGGGCCAGCGCGGTCTATTGCCCCGCTCGGGGTAGCCAGAAAGGTGACGTTAGACCCCACTATTGTTTTGCGTAGTGTTTCGATACTCTGGGAGCCATGACTGATGGCAAAAATGTTCTCCTCGCGGCCCCGCGCGGATACTGCGCGGGCGTGGACCGCGCGGTCGAGACCGTAGAAAAGGCGCTGGAAAAGTACGGCGCGCCCATTTATGTACGCAAACAAATCGTGCACAACCGTTACGTCGTAGAGTCTCTAGCAGAACGCGGCGTCATCTTCGTCGACGAGGCCTCTGAGGCACCAGAAGGCGCCCACTTAGTCTTCTCCGCCCACGGCATTTCCCCAGCCGTGCGCGCAGAGGCAACGCAGCGCAAGCAGCTTACTTTGGACGCCACCTGCCCATTGGTAACCAAGGTGCACAAGGAAGCCCAGCGTTTCCAGCGCGATGGTTACCACATCCTCTTGGTTGGCCACGAAGGCCACGAAGAAGTGGAAGGCACCGCCGGCGAAGCGCCTGAGGTCACCCACCTCGTCGATGGCGTCGAGGGCGTCGCCAAGCTGCCAGATTTCTTGCAGGATGAGAAGCTTATTTGGCTGTCCCAGACCACGCTATCGGTGGATGAGACCATCACCATCGTCAATAAGCTGCGCGAACGCTTCCCGCACCTGGAGAACCCGCCTTCAGACGATATTTGCTACGCCACCCAAAACCGCCAGGAATCCGTTAAGGCCATCGCCCCACAGTGTGATCTGATGATTGTGGTGGGCTCTAAGAACTCCTCTAACTCGGTGCGCTTGGTCGAGGTGGCGCTGGAGGCAGGCGCCAAGGCTTCCCACCTCGTGGATTTTGCCAAGGAAATCGACGAATCTTGGTTGGAAGGCGTCCAGACCGTCGGCGTAACCTGCGGTGCTTCGGTACCTGAGTTGCTGGTACGCGAAGTACTGGAGTTCCTGCACGAGCACGGTTATAGCGACGTAGAACAGGTAACGACTTCTACCGAGACGATTACCTTCGCCCTACCGCGCGACCTGCGTCCTGCACGCACGTAAGTAGCGTTCGCCTATACGGCGGTTAAAACGAAAGAAAGGCCCAGAAACGGGCCTTTCTTTTTGCTTTAATCCTCGTCGTAGAGGTTATCGTCCCAACCTTGCTTGGGCTGTTCCTTCTCCTGCTGAGACGCCGGAACCGAATCGCCAGCGCGCCGGGCTGGATCCGGGCGCAGTGGATTGTCGCGTTCCTCTTGTTGCATTCGGCGACGCTCTTCACGGTCGCGACCACGGAGGCGATCCTTGGGCGCGGGGCGTGACTTCTTCAACGTGTGCGAGGCGCGGGCGCGCTGCGGAGCGGCTTGAGACTGCTTGGAGTTCCTTGCCGGTTTATCGCGCGCCATCAAGTCTGCAACCGATAGGCGCTCCTCGCGGTTGCGCCGGTCTTGTTTGGCGTCGGCACGGCGGGAAGCGGTTTCCATTTCGGCGGTGCGCTTGGCCGTCTTGCGGAAGCGTACCCAGCGCAGCCAGGCGATGATTGCCGCGCCCACCAGGGCAATGAGGAGCCACAGGAACCTCTGGACAAGGGGGAAAGCCGCGGTGATGGTCGCCGTCTTGGAAAAAGCCGATGCGCCCTCTGGCAAGTTGGCCTTGGTGATAAAGAAACCGGCCAAGCCCACCGTTATGGCATACACAATGGGGATTGAAGCCACGGTGAGGAAGAGGCCGCGCTCTTCCACGATGAGCGCCACCAGCAGTGAGCCGATTACGAGGAACGCGAGGTAAGCCCACCCGATGGAACCCATCAGCATGGAAATAAACGCGCCGGTGAGCAAGAGTGCCGCGAGCAGCCCAAGGCCCTTACCCAGCGTGATGCTGGGGAGACCGGAGCTTTGGGCGGCGGAGGACTTTCTTTGCTTGGCTTGTGACACGTCGGAAGATCCTACCGGTTGCCGCCGGCCTATGGCTATTTCCACGCACGAAAGCGGCGGATTTATAGTGCCGAATTTCCGCGTGGCCACGTATCAATAGGCAAGGGCTCCCGCGGGGTGCGATCCGTGCGGCCCGGGATATCCATCTCATGCAATTTGCGGGCGGTGACGCCCACGCGGGAATCGAGCGAGGAAAGCGTGGCGTTATAAGCTTCGACTGCTTTTTCCAGGTTATGGCCCACCTTTCCGTAGTGATCAGAAAGCGTATTCAGGCGCGTATACAGTTCGCGCCCCAAGCGCTGGACCTCCTTTGCCTTGGCGGAAATATCTTCCTGGTGCCACCCCATGGCCACCGTGCGCAAGAGGGCAAAAAGCGAGCTGGGGGTGGCGATCACTACATTGCGTTCAAAGGCGTACTCGATAAGTTCCGGGTCTACCGATAATGCGGCATCAAGGAAGGGGTCTGCGGGAACAAAGAGGATAACGAACTCGGGCGTTGGTTGAAACGCCTCAATATAGTCCTTCTGCGATAGTGCTTGGACGTGGCCGCGCATTAAATGCGCGTGGCGGCGGAGGAAGCCGGCGTGCTCTTCCGGGTCATCGGTTTCCAGGGCGTCAAGGTAAGAGGTAAAAGGAACCTTGGCATCGACGATGATGTGGCGGCCACCGGCCAAATGGATGAGCATGTCAGGGCGTACGATGCGCCCGCCCAATGGGGCGGAGACCTGGCAATCAAAGTCCACATGTTTGGTCATACCGCCGAGCTCAACCACGCGCTCCAATTGCACCTCGCCCCAACGGCCACGCACATTGGGTGAGCGCAAAGCGGTCACTAGTTTGTCGGTGCGTTCGGTCAGGCGGGAAGAGGTGCGGGTCACCGCCTGCACCTGGCTGGAGAGGGAGGCGAGCAGCGCGGTGCGGTCTTCCTCAATTTCTTGGAGCTGAAATCCCAAGCGGTCCATGGCCTTTTCTAGCGGTTGGAGTTCGGCTTGGCGGCGCTGCGAGTCTTGCAGCGCGCGGTGCTCGGCGCTCGGCGCGGAGCGCGTAGCGGAGTAAGAATGGGCTAACCAGCCCATTACCGCGCCGAGGATGAGGCCGATAAAAAGTAGCAGCACGGGCAAAGTGGAAGTCATGGCTTCCAGCATGGCACGCGCCGCCGACACGACTCACTATTTTTTCGAATCTCCGTTCAACAGGCCTTCGAAGGCATCGCGGGCGCGGCGCAGGTTTGCGCGCATGCCGGGCTTTTCATGCTCCTTGGGGGTGGATTCCACATTGAGGGCGGCGTCGAGGGAAGTGGAATCGCCGTCCGCGGAGACGTCGGCAAACGCGCCTTCTGGGGCTGCATAGTCCGGCATCTTGAGCCATGCCTCGCGCTTATAACGCCCTTGGTCTTCGGTGTAGCGGCCGATGAGATAACCAGCCACGGTAGAAAAGTCGAGATCCGCGGCGGTCTTTTCGCCCGACTGCAGCTTCATCATGTCTTGGCCGTAGCGGTAGGCCACCGCAAACATCGCGGCCGCCGGAACCGCGAGGAAGCCACCTATCAGGCCAAAGAGAGCTGAGCCTACCGTTACGGAAACCAGGACGATGACCGGGTGCAGGTCCATGGCCTTGGACTGCAGCCAGGGCGAGAGGACATTGCCTTCCAACTGCTGGACCAGCAACACTAGGCCGAGGACGAGCAGAGCCTTGGTGACGCCAAGGGAGACCAACGCGATGGTGACGGAGAGGGCGCCGGCGACGATCGCGCCGACGAAAGGAATGAAGCCCGCGATAAAGGTGATGATCGCCAAAGCCATGGCCAGCGGAACGCCGATAAGGGCGAGGCCGACGCCGATAAAGACGGCGTCGACAAGCGAGACAACCGCTTGCGCGCGAATGAAGCCGCCCAGCGTATTCCAGGCGCGAGTAAGCAGCTCAGTAAGGTGCCAGCCGGCGCGCTTGCCCGTGGCATCGCGCAGCCAAGGAAGGAACTTGGCGCCGTCCTTCAAGAAGAAGAAGGTCAGCACCAGCACGATGAAGAGCGTGACCAAGATGGACGTGGCGGTGCCGATGCCGGTAAAGACCGAGCCTGCGATGGCGCCGGCACGTTGCTGCAGCCAGGACGCCGCCTCGTCGATGTAGCTACTCATGTCATCGCTATCGAGGTTAAGCGGTGGGCCCTGGGCCCAGAGCTGCAGGCTTTGGATGCCGGAGACCGTCTGCAAATACAGTGACCGGGATTGCCGCATGAAATCTGGGGCAACAAACGCAATGAGGCCGCCAACAGCCGTGAAAGAAACCAAAATGGTTACGGCGGCCGCCAACGCGGCGGGCAGGCCAATATTGCGCAGCTTCTTCGCCACCGGCGCCAGAACGGTGCAGATAATAAGGGCCAAAAGCACCGGCAAAAGGCCCTGCCAGAAGTTACCCAGTAAACGGTAGAGGGCGTAGAGGAAAACGCAGATGATGAGCAGCCGAACGGCCCATAGGGAGGCGGACTTAACCACCTCGCCGGCGATGACGGAGCGGTCAACCTGATCGCCTGGTGGATGTGGGGATACATCTTCCAGCTTGCTGGTGTCGAAGCTTTCATCAAACTTATCGCCCAAGCCCGCTTGAGGGTCATCGGGCAGCGGTTGGCTATCAGAATTCACCCCACCATCTTGCCTTAAAAGAAGGCGGGTGCGTTAGGATTGGCCCCGTGAGTCTTACACTAGGAATCGTCGGCCTGCCCAATGTGGGCAAGTCCACTTTGTTTAATGCCCTGACCCGTTCCGAGATCCTGGCGGCGAACTACCCATTTGCCACCATCGAGCCCAACGTGGGCCTGGTGGAGCTGCCGGATTCCCGCTTGACCCAACTGGCGGAGATGTTTAACTCTGAGCGCATCCTTCCTGCCACCGTGTCCTTCGTGGACATCGCCGGCATCGTCTCCGGCGCTTCCCAGGGTGAAGGTATGGGCAACGCGTTCCTAGCCAATATCCGCGAGGCAGACGCTATTTGCCAGGTGGTGCGCGCCTTCTCTGATGACAATGTTATTCACGTTGATGGCAAGGTGGACCCGCGCAACGATATCTCCGTTATTAATACCGAGCTCATTCTCGCGGACCTCCAGACCATCGAAAAGGCCCTGCCGCGCCTGGAAAAGGATGCGCGCAAGAACAAGGATTTGGCCGCCGAGGTGGAGGCAACCAAGAAGGCCCAGGAGATTCTGGAAGATGATCGCACCCTCTTCGCCGCGGCGAAGGAGGGCGAGATTGACCTCGCACTCGTGCGCGATCTGCACCTGATGACGGCTAAGCCCTTCCTCTATGTCTTCAATTCGGATGAAGCAGTGCTTACCGACGACGCTAAGAAGGAAGAACTCCGCCAGCTCGTCGCCCCGGCTGAGGCCGTATTCCTCGATGCGCAGACCGAAACCGAGCTGCTCGAGCTAGAAGAAGACGAAGCCCGCGAGTTGCTCGAGGCCGTAGGACAAGATGAGCCGGGCCTAGCCACCCTGGCTAAGGCAGGTTTTGCCACCCTGGGGCTGCAGACCTACCTCACCGCCGGGGAGAAGGAGGCCCGTGCGTGGACCATTAAGCAAGGCTCTGCCGCACCGCAGGCAGCTGGAGTTATCCACACCGACTTTGAAAAGAAGTTCATTAAGGCCGAGATCGTTTCCTTCGATGATCTTGTAGAGGCCGGCTCCATGGCTGAGGCTCGTGCGCATGGCAAGGTCCGCCAAGAGGGCAAGGACTACATCATGCAGGACGGCGATGTGTGCGACTTTAAGATTGGTGGCTGATTCCACACCGCTCTGAAGTGGCCCTTTGTTAGAGGGGGAAGGCGCAACCCACTCGCGCGCAAGAGAAGGTAGCGAAGACGAAACTTCCGCGTTACTGTGGGCGGCGCACCCGAACAAAGGAGGTTGCAACATGGCTGAACTAGATAACAAGACCATTGCCATCATCGCTACCGATGGCTTCGAAGACTCTGAGCTGACCTCCCCGTTGGAGGCCGTGAAGAACGCAGGCGCTATCGTGCGTGTCCTCGCCCCAGAGGCCGGCACCATTACCGGCAAGAAGGGCACGGAGATTTCCGTTGACGCCGCTACCGCTGACTCCACTAGCGAGTCTTTCGATGGCATCATTCTGCCTGGCGGTACCGATAATGCTGACCTCATCCGCTTGGATAAGGCTGCGGTGGAAATCGTGCGCAACCACATGAGCAAGGATCTGCCGCTCGGCGCCATCTGCCACGGTGCTTGGATCCTGGCTGATGCTGAAGCCCTCAAGGGCCGCACCCTGACGTCCTTCCCGTCCCTGCAGACCGACCTGCGCAATGCAGGTGCCACCTGGGTAGATGAGGAAGTCCACTGCGACCAGGGCTTGGTCTCGTCCCGCACTCCAGATGACCTGCCAGCCTTTAACGCCAAGCTGGTAGAAGAGTTTGCAGAGGGCCAGCACTAAAGCTTCACGAATTTAAGCCACGGGAGTTTCCCGTGGCTTTTTTCGATCTTGCGCCGGTGTCACATGCCCTATAAAGTTAGGATTTCCAGAAGGGGAGTAGTTCCCTCGGTTAATTCCGAGATGACTGGTCGACATACTGGCGTTTAGCCCGGCCAGCCAGCGCCCGCAGTGCCCGCGGCCGTGAACGAGACCTTCGGTCCGCAACCGAACCGAAGGGAGAAGTGACTATGTCCTCCATAGGCTCAGAGCAGCGCATTCTTGAGCGCTTCATGCAGCTATCCATCGCCGCCGCTGTGGCTACCATCATCCTCAAGGCCTTGGCCGCGTGGTTTACCGGCTCGGTGGGCTTCCTCTCTGATGCCTTCGAATCCCTCGTGAATCTCGTCGCGGCCGTCGCCGGCTTTTATGCCCTCCGGATTGCCTCTAAGCCGGCCGACGATAACCACCAGTTTGGCCACGGCAAAGCCGAGTATGTCTCCGCCTTGGTAGAGGGCGCAATGATTTTTATTGCGGCCGGCATGATCGTGTACACGGCGATCCAACGCTTCTTTGTTCCGCAGCCGATTGAAGAGCCGGGCTGGGGCTTGGCGTTGTCAACCCTTTCGTCCGTGCTCAACGGCGCGGTGGGCATCGCGCTCATACATGCAGGTAAGCGCTACCGTTCCGCCACCTTGGAGGCGGATGGGCACCATTTGCTTACCGACGTCTGGACTTCCGTCGGCGTCCTTGTCGGCATCGCCGCCGTATTCCTTACTGGCTGGTGGTGGCTGGATCCTGTAGTGGCGCTTGCAGTGGGCATCAATATCTTATGGACGGGCTATAGCCTCCTGCGCGATTCGGTGAGTAGCCTGCTTTCTGAGGCGCTTCCCGACGACGAGCGTCAGAACATTAGGCAGCTCCTAGCTCGGCTGGAGCAGGAACACTCGGTAAACTTCACGGATCGTCGCACCGTGGCCTCTGGCCGCCAGCGGTTGGTGTACCTGACCATGGAGGTGCCAGGGGAGTGGAGTGTCATGCACTCTCACGAGGTTGCAGACGCAGTGGAGGTTGCCCTCGACGAGCTTTACCCAGGCTGCAGTGCGTTCATTCACGTGGAACCGGCTGGCTTGGAAAATCGACGCCCGTACCTATTCCGCTAAGACTTAGTCTTCTTAGTTTTCTGCCGACCACTGTGGTGTATGCGTACTAGACCAATATGTGTGTAGGCCCGTTCGGGTGTACGGGCCTGTATACCGCCTGTGGATACTCGGAGAAAAAGTACCCCCTCTTTAGAGAATCCTGTGGGGTAGCTGTCACCGCATTTTGGGGGTGTGGTGAACAGTGGACGATTTGGAGATCGTGAAGGGGTGCATGTAAAGCGCTGCGGGCGAGAGAATCGACACTCGGTTTTCGTGGTTCGGGTGCTTATGGTGCAGGGTTTCCAATGTTATAGAACCGTTACCAACTGTTCTGAGCTGCATTAAGACGGATTTCGGTGAACAAAATTCAGAAAAATTTTCTCTGCCGGTCGAAAAATTTTGAATTCTCCGTATGGTGGTTGTCACAGCAATCAATTGGAGATTTTCACCCCCACACTCCACGTGTTGGGGTTAGAAAATGTCCTTTTGTTTGCTTGAAGATAGCTATACCAATAGCAGAAAGGATTTACTGACAATGGGTAAGAACATTAAGGACCTCTTTAACGCAACCGCATACGACAATAACGGCGAGAAGCTGGGCGATGTTAACGAGGTATTCGTTGATGACCAGTCCGGCCAGCCTACCTTCGTTGAGGTTAACCACGGCCTGTTCGGCATGAACTCCAGCCTGGTTCCGCTGCGTGGGCACGACTTCTCCGGCGATGACCTGAAGCTGGGCTTCTCCAAGGACCGTATCAAGGATGCTCCGGAGTTCGACTCCGATAAGCCGCTGACCCCTGAGGCACAGTCCGATATCTTCAAGCACTACGGTCTGGAAAGCGCACACGACGTAACCGACTACAAGGATTCCAACCTTGACTCCAAGCGCGACGTTCAGGCTGGCGCTGACAAGGATCACAACCTGACCGCAGGTGCTGGCGCTGCTGGTGCTGGCGCAGGTGTTGCAGGTGCAGGCGTTGCCGGTGCACACGCTGACGAGAAGAAGGCAGCCACCCACACCACCGACGCCGCTGCTACCGAGCGAAAGGCTGGCGTAGCTGACAACGCTGCGGCTGCACGCACCAACAACGATGGCGAGCTCATCCGTTCCGAGGAGCAGCTCAACGTCAACAAGGAGCGCGTGGCTACCGGTGAGGCTCGCCTGCGCAAGTACGTTGTGACCGACACCGAGACCGTCGAGGTTCCGGTTGAGCGCGAAGAGGTTCGCGTCGAGCGCACTCCGATCAACGCTGAGGATGCAAAGAACTACAACGGCGCTATCTCCGGTGACTCCGAGGAAGCTTCCGTCACCCTGCACGAGGAGCGCGTAGACGTGAACAAGGAGACCGTTCCGGTTGAGAAGATCAACCTGAAGAAGGACACCGTTCGCGACACCGAGACTCACACTGAGGAGCTGCGCAAGGAGCAGATCGACACCGATGGTGTTGACGGCCTCAAGAAGTAAAAGCGCATAGCTAAACGCCCGCAAGGATTACCTTGCGGGCGTTTCTTTTTGCCTTTTAGGAGACTGGTTTAAGCCTTGACTCCGATGGTCTCGGCCGAGTCAGAATCCATAATGTGCTTGACGCCGTTCTCGGCAGCATCCCAGGTTGCTTTGTCCTGGATGCCGGCGCGCTTAGCCACGATGGTGGCGCACAGCACCTGTCCGGTGACGTTGAGTGCGGTACGGCCCATGTCAATGATTGGCTCGATGGCAAGCAGGAGACCAACACCGGCCAGTGGCAGGCCGAGCGTAGAAAGCGTCAGGGTGAGCATCACCGTTGCGCCGGTGGTGCCTGCGGTAGCGGCGGAACCGATAACGGACACAAAGATGATGAGCAGGTACTGGGTGAAGTCAAGGTCAATGCCGTAGAACTGGGAGACGAAGATGGCGGCGATGGCTGGGTATACGGAAGCGCAGCCATCCATCTTGGTGGTTGCTCCTAGCGGAATGGCAAAGGAAGCGTACTCGGACGGAACGCCCATAGCCTTTTCGCTGAAACGCTCGGTAGCTGGCATGACGCCCATCGAAGAACGGGTAACAAAGCCCAGCGAGGTCACCGGCCACACGCGCTTGAAGAAGCCGATGACCGGGATCTTATTGAACTTCAGCACAGCCGGGTAGACCACGGAAAATACCAGGCCCATGCCTACGTACATGGCTAGGACGAACTTGCCCAGCGAGCCCAGTGCATCCCAGCCGTAGGTGGCTACGGCCTTACCGATGAGGGCCGCGGTGCCAATCGGGGCAAGGCGGATAATCCACCAGAGGATGACCTGAATGACCTTCAGGAAGGACTCGGTAAAACGCAGGAAAGGCTCAGCAGACTTGCCGGTCTTGACAGCGGCGATACCAATGGCCAGCGAGATGACAAGGAGCTGGAGGGCGCCAAAGCTGAGGGATACTTCGCCGTCGGAAAGCGAGGCAGAAAGGCCTACGAAGTTCTGGGGCAGAAGCTGCTCAAAGAACGCGGTCCATGAACCGACGTGGGAAGGATCCTGCGCGGTGGCAGCATCGATGCTTGTGCCGATGCCCGGCTTCATCACGACGGCGACGATGATGCCCGTCAAGACGGAGAAGAATGCGGTAATGGCAAACCATACAAGCGTGGAAACTGCCAGGGAAGCGGCGTTGGCTACCTTGCGCAGATTAGCGACGGAGGTAACAACTGCAGCGAAGATGAGTGGCGGGATCATCACCTTGAGCAGCTGGACGTAGGCGTTGCCGACTCCCGTGAGCAGGGTAGTCAACCAGCCCGGGTTGTCTGGGTCGGTATCCATGCCGGAAGCAATGAAGCCCAGGATAAGGCCGATGATGAGGCCCGCGATGACCTGAGCACCGAATCCCGTGGCCCAGCCGGGAAGCTTGGAGCGCGAAGATTCTTGTTGAGACATAAAGATTCCTTTGAAAATAAAAATGGACAGATCGGACTATTTTTCAGATACTGTCCTGTTCAACTTCAACATCGCTCAGCTTATTCCTTCTACGTCTGTAGGTACAAAGTGCGAGTTATCTGCCGTGGCCGAAACCTCACCTTTCGCGCTCACGGAAAGGTGTTTTTGCGCTGGTTTTAGGGCGCTGGTGAGCGCGAAGGGAGGGGAGCTTGAGCTGTCACATGTCTCCCATTGCTAACTTTAAGTAGCTATTCTCTCTATCTTTCTCAGGAGGAACATTTATGGGCTGGGTTAAACCCCTCGTTGGCATTTTTGCAGTTGGCGCAGTAGCTTCCGTAGCTTTAGGCGGTGGTGATGAAGATACTGTGGTGGTCAATCGAGTGATCGATGGTGACACCATTGACGTCGACCTCGACGGCGAAAATACCCGCGTCCGTCTACTTAATATTGATACGCCTGAAATCGGCCATAACGGCGAACCGAGTGAGTGCCTCGCGGAGGAAGCCAAGCGGTACTTGGAAGGACGGTTGCCAAAGGGGACGGAGGTTCGGTTGGAATATGACTCCGAGCGGACCGACAAGTACGGCCGCACTCTTGCCGGTGTCTTTATTGACGATGACTTCATTAACGCGGATGTCGCGGCCGAAGGGCTAGCCACGGCGGTTGTATTTGGCGGAAACGACAAGTTTTACGACGAAGTGCACAATGCCGAACGCGGCCCTAAAGACGCTGGCGAAGGGATCTTTGGGGTCTCGGACGAGTGCAAGGTTTCCAGCGATGAGGACATGGCCGAGGCGCTTAGCAGCGCAGAAGCTGCGGCGGCAGCATTTGTA
Organism: Corynebacterium sp. MSK158; assembly: GCF_030229085.1. NCBI lineage: Bacteria > Bacillati > Actinomycetota > Actinomycetes > Mycobacteriales > Corynebacteriaceae > Corynebacterium > Corynebacterium sp. MSK158. Next base: position 276,154 of record NZ_JASPHJ010000001.1, on the reverse strand, counting down.
GCTTCCGGGGAAGCTGATAGTGCAGGCTACGAGGATGTACTGGACAAGTCAGCAGCAGCGAAGGCCGGATTAGCGGCTCTGACTCACCGCAAAGATGCTCGAAGCACCTTCCAGAAGGCGGCATATCCGGATGCTCCCAAGGAGATTGCCTCGAAGAAGGAACGCGAGCTTGAAGGGAAGGAGAAGCAAGCCCGCGAAGAGCTCGAGAAATTGGAGGAGAAAGAACGGGAGGAAGAGAAGCGCGAAAAGGAGCGCCAGGAAGAAGAACGCCGCCGTGCAGAGCAGCAGCAAAAAGAGATTCGTCAGCAGGAGCACGATGCGCCGGAAGTAGAGGTAGCGGAGCAGCCAACGCTTGACGAGGTGGCTGGCTATCAAGCCCCCGAGCAGCAGCCCGCACCTCAGCCGGCACCGGTGGTCGATAACTACACCGGGTGTCGAGCTTATGGCGGAAACTATGCCATGACGTCCGTGGATAAGAAAGGGCGTTCCTACGCGAAGATCGACTGCACTACGAAGCAGCAGATCGGTTAGGCAGCCTGCCCTTCGCGCTCACGGGCAGGCCCTGAGTGCTTTGAGTATGGCTCCCAGTGAGCGCGGGGGGAGCGGGGGATTGGAGCCTACACCCTTCCCGCTCACCGGGGCCAAGGGGAAGCGTCAACCTGGCGCTGCCGGTGAGCGCGAAGGGAGGGAGGGTCCCGGAATCTGGAATACTGGCAGCATGAAAATCCTCGTAACCGCATTTGACGCCTTCGGCGGAGAGAGCATAAACCCCACGGAACGAGCTCTTCAGCAACTACCGGATCGCATTGGGGACGCGAAGCTCATCAAGCTGGTGATCCCGACGAAGTTTGGGGAATCGCTGCGTCGGACGATTGAGGCCGCGGAGGGCTCGGCGGTCGATGCCATAGTGTGTCTGGGCCAGGCCGGTGGGCGGGCGCATATCACCCCGGAGCGGGTCGCGATTAACATTATGGATGCCGAGATTCCTGATAATGAGGGTTATCAGCCGGTGGATGTACCGGTTGTGGAAGGCGGCCCGGCGGCATACTTCTCTACGCTGCCGGTAAAGGAAATGGTTGCGGCGATGGAGGATATTCCGGCGCGGTTGTCGAATACGGCCGGGACTTTCGTGTGTAACCAGCTGCTCTATGGTCTCTTGCATCACTTCGCGGGGACTAGGATAAGCGCCGGATTTGTCCACGTCCCGTTCATTACAGAGCAGGAGAAAACGGAAAAGCCCATGATGGAGCTGGCGGAGATCGTCGAGGGGGTTAAGCGAGCACTCCGGGTGGTGCAAGCTAGTTAGGGTAGCCTTTGTGGCTTTTTTAACCGGCGAAATATAGATTAAAGGACATGTCTCGCTTTAGCCCTCTCAACTGGCCGGTTGTGCGCCAGCTGCGCAGTGGCGATCCCTTCGGTAGGGACGTCAATACGCAGTCTCAAAAGAGTAAAGATAAGCATGGGCGCACCGTGGAAGCGGACCGCGTGGTGCAGTCGGTGTGCCCGTACTGCGCGGTTGGTTGCTCGCAGCGCGTTTATGTCAAAGATGACCGCGTCATCCAGGTGGAGGGCGACCCGGATTCGCCTATTTCTCGTGGACGCCTGTGCCCGAAGGGTTCTGCGTCGGAGCAGTTGATCAACTCCGCTACGCGCCTTACCAAGATCAAATATCGTGCGCCGCACTCTACGGAGTGGCAGGATCTTGATGAAGATACCGCGATGGAGATGATTGCGGATCGTTTCTTGGAGGCCCGCCGCAATGGCTGGCAGGATGTGGACGATGAAGGACGTGCGCTCAACCGCACGATGGGCATCGCCGGTTTGGGCGGTGCGACCTTGGATAATGAGGAAAATTACCTCATCAAGAAGCTATTTACCGCCGCTGGTGCGATTCAGCTCGAAAACCAGGCGCGCATATGACACTCCGCCACTGTTCCTAGTCTAGGAACTTCGTTTGGCCGCGGCGGCGCAACCCAACCGCTGCAGGATATGGCGAATGCGGACTGCATCGTCATTGAGGGTTCTAACATGGCCGAGTGTCACCCCGTGGGATTCCAGTGGGTGGTGGAAGCCAAGAAGCGTGGTGCACGCATCATTCACGTGGATCCGCGCTATACGCGCACGTCAGCCTTTGCGAATCGCCACATTGGCATTCGCGGCGGCACGGACGTGGTGCTTTTGGGCGCAGTCATTAACTATTTGCTGGAAAACGAGCTGTACTTCCATGACTACGTGGTGGCGTATACCAATGCGCCGATGATCATTTCGGAGGACTACCAAGACACCGAAGATCTGGACGGTCTGTTCTCTGGTTATGACCCAGAGACCGGCAAGTACGTTACGGATTCGTGGCAGTACGTACAGAAGCCGGAGGGTGCGTCGTGGAATGTGGAACGCGATGAGACGCTAGAGCATCCGAATTCGGTCTTCCAGATTCTCAAGCGCCACTACGCGCGCTATACGCCTGAGGTAGTGGAGGAGACCTGCGGTATTGCGCAGGAGGACTTCTATTACTTGGCGGAGTCGATCGCGCGGAATTCCACGCCGGATCGCACCACCTGCTTTGCCTATGCGTTGGGCTTTACCCAGCACACCCTGGGTGCGCAGTTCATCCGTACCGCAGCTATTTTGCAGCTGTTGACCGGTAATGTGGGCCGTCCTGGCTCGGGCATTATGGCGCTGCGCGGTCACGCCTCGATTCAGGGATCTACCGATATCCCGACGTTGTTCCACTCGTTGCCGGGGTATTTGCCCATGCCGAGCGTCGATAAGCAAAGCTGGCCAGAGTTTGTCGATGGAATCCGTAATGAGTCGCAAAAGGGCTTTTGGCAGATCGGTGAGAACTACGCGGTCTCGCTGATGAAGTCCTATTGGGGCGATGCGGCAACCAAGGACAACGGTTGGGGCTATGACCTCATGCCGCGCATCTCTGGCGCGCATTCAACCTATGAAACGCTCATGGCAATGCTGGATGAGCAGGTGGAAGGCTATTTTGTCTTCGGCCAGAATCCGGCCGTGGCGCAGTCCAACGGCGGAATGCAGCGCCGCGGTTTGGCCGCGCTGAAGTGGCTGGTGGTGCGCGATTTCCAGGAGATTGAGACCGCCTCCTTCTGGAAAGACTCGCCGGAGATTAAAAACGGTGAGCTCAAGACCGAAGACATCGGCACTGAGGTCTTCTTGATGCCGGCGGCCACACACGTGGAAAAGGCTGGCACCTTTACCCAGACGCAGCGGATGCTGCAGTGGCGCTTCCAAGCAGCGCCGCCGCCGGGCGAGGCCAAGAGTGACCTGTGGTTCTTCTACCAGTTGGGCAAGAAGATTAAGGAGCGCCTGCGCGATTCCACTGATCCGCGAGATATTCCTCTGCAGAAGGTCACGTGGGACTATGTGGAAACCGAGGAAGGCGAGCCGAATTCTGAGGATATCCTCAAGGAGATCAACGGCTACTACCTAGAGGGCCCGAAGAAGGGCGAGCTTTTGCCTGCCTTCGTGGAGATGAAAAACGATGGCAGTACCTCGGGTGGTTGCTGGATCTATACCGGCGTGTTTAAGGACGGCATTAATCAGTCCGCGCGCAAGGTTCCGGGTTCGGAGCAAAACGAGGTAGCTCCGGAGTGGGGTTGGGTATGGCCGGCCAACCGCCGCCTGCTCTACAACCGTGCTTCGGCGAAGCCGGACGGCACTCCGTGGTCGGAGCGCAAGAAATATGTGTGGTGGGATGCTGACCAGGGTAAATGGGTTGGCGATGACGTGCCGGACTTCCCGGCTACCAAGGCCCCGGACTACAAGGCTCCGGTCGACGCCGTGGGTCCGGACGCCCTCGACGGCACCGATGCCTTCATCATGCAGGCGGATGGCCGCGGTTGGCTGTTTGCGCCGTCGGGGCTTTCCGACGGCCCATTGCCCACCCACTATGAGCCGCACGAGTCTCCGGTGCACAATGTGCTGTACAAACAGCAGCAATCGCCGACGCGCCTGACCATTAAGCGCCCAGACAACCTGTCGCGCCCAGAGCCAGGCGAGCCGGGCTCGGAGGTGTTCCCATTCGTCTTTTCCACCTATCGCCTCACCGAGATGTATACCTCGGGTGCGATGTCGCGCCGTCTGCCGTACCTGGCGGAGTTGCAGCCGGGCCTTTTCTGCGAGGTTGATAAGGCCTTGGCAGAAAAGCGTGGCTTGGAAAACGGCAAGTGGGCCACCATCGTCTCGCCGCGCGGCGTCATTGAGGCACAGGTCTTGGTCACTGATCGCATGCAGATGATGAAGATCAATGGTGAGGAGTTCCACCAGATCGGCTTGCCGTATCACTATGGCGAGTCCGATTCCACGGCAGTTGCAGGCGATGGCGCCAATGATCTGCTGGGCCTTACGTTGGAGCCGAACGTATTCATCCAGAATTCCAAGATCGGCGCCTGCGATATCCAGCCGGGGCGTCGCCCGCGCGGCGAGGCCCGTGTGGAGATGCTCAAGGAGTATCAGAAGCGCGCGCACCTGAACCTGGATTCCGGTAATGATCTGCTCACCGTGGATGATTCCTTCACCTATAACCCAGAGCCGCAGCAGCCCGCGGACGCGGATGAGCACGGCGAGAAGGGCGAGGAAAGCGAAGAAGGTAAGTAAATGACAAATCTGCTGACCGAAAACGCGAGCCGGCATGGCTACGACAAGTACCGCCGCATGGCCTTTTTCACCGACACTTCCGTGTGTATCGGGTGTAAGGCCTGCGAGGTGGCGTGCAAGGAGTGGAACCGCAACCCGGTAGAAGGCTATGACGTCACGGGTGATTCCTATGACAACACCGGCGCACTGGGTGCAAATACCTGGCGGCACGTGGCCTTTGTGGAGCAAAACAATGACCGCATCGAGCAGGCCCGCGAGGAGGGAAAGAATCTCATTTCCTTGGGCATGCCTTCGGTAGGGGCGCAGGACCCAGAGGTTGATACCACCCCGCCGGATACGGATACGTTCCGGTGGCTCATGTCCTCGGATGTGTGTAAGCACTGCACGCATGCGGGTTGCTTGGACGTGTGTCCTACGGGCGCGCTGTTCCGCACCGAGTTTGGCACTGTGGTGGTCCAGGATGATGTGTGCAATGGCTGCGGCACTTGCGTGGCCGGCTGCCCGTTTGGCGTCATCGAGCGCCGCGATGACGGCGGTGTGGCGCTGAAGTATGACAAGACGGCCACGGTGGACTACGTGGATAATTCCCATGCCGGCGTGAACGTGTTGAAAAAGCTTAAGCAGCTTGCCCCACAAGGGCCGGACCATACACCAGGCGAGTCAATGCCGATTAAGAACTTGGGCGTCGCCCAAAAGTGCACCATGTGCTACGACCGCCTGAAGCAGGGCGAACAGCCAGCATGTTCTAAGACCTGTCCTACTGATTCCATTCAGTTCGGCCCGTACGAGGAGATGGTGGCCGCAGCCAAGGAACGCGTGCGCGTATTGCACGAGCAAGGGCTTACCGAGGCCCGCCTTTACGGTGCCAACCAGGACGATGGCGTGGGCGGAACCGGCTCCATCTTCCTGCTTTTGGATTCACCTGAGGTCTACGGTTTGCCGCCGGATCCGCGCGTGCCGACGGCCGATTTGCCGCAGATGTATAAGACCGCAGCCAAGGCTATCGGCGGCATGGCGTTGGCCGTGGCCGGTTCCTTCCTGATTGGGGGACGCAAATGAGCAACTTTGATGAATACCGTCCACCGCAGCCGGAGCGCCGCAATCGCTACCGGAAGTTCGACGGTACAAAGCCGAAGAAGAAGCGGAAGCGGCCGGGCGCCGGCGCGCAGGACGGCTCCAAAGAGGAGCGCATGGCGCAAGACTTCGAGTTCTCGTCTTACTATGGCCGCCCAGTGGTGAAGGCACCGCCGTGGGAATGGCCCATCGGCGCCTACCTCTTTCTGGGCGGTGTGAGCGGTGGCTCGGGACTCTTGGCCGCTGGTGCACAGGCCGTGGGCAATGCGCCGCTGCGTCGCACCACGCGGATCTCTGCCTTTGGCGCGGCGGCCGTGGGATCGGTCTTTTTGATTCTGGATTTGGGTCGCCCGGAGCGCGCCCTGAACATGTTCCGTGTCTTCAAGGTGACCTCGCCAATGTCCATAGGCTCGTGGATTTTGTCGGGCTTTGCCAGCGCGGCCGCGCTGCCTGCCGCCGCGGAAGTGGATGCGGCGACTGGCCACAAGCTGCCGCTGCCGAAGTTTGTGCGTACGGCGCTGAAGCAATCGGCCGGGCCGGCGGGCGCGGTCGCCGGCGTGCTTGGCGGCCCGCTCGCGGGCTATACCGCGGTATTGCTGTCCAATACCTCGAACCCGGTGTGGAATGACATGAAAAAGCACCTGCCGTATGTCTTCGTTTCCTCGGCGGGCGCGGCGTCGTCAGGCCTGGCTATGGTGACCACTCCGGTCGAGCACGCGGGACCGGCCCGTGTGTTGGGTATGGCCGCGGCAGCCAGCGATCTGGTGGCGACCAAGGTGCTGGAGGAAGGCATGGAGCCGGAGCCGCGCGAGGCGCTGCACGAGGGCAGGCCGGGCGCGTTGATGAAGGCCTCGGAATACTTCATCGCGGCTGGCGGTGTCGGTAGTGCAGTGGCTGCGGTGACGAAGTCGCGGGCAGTCTCGGTGGTTGCTGGGCTATCGCTCTTGGCAGGCTCGGCGTGCACGCGCTTTGGCATGCTCAACGCCGGCTTGGAAGCGGTGAAGAACCCGGAGACCACCATCGGGCCGCAGAAGCGCCGGGCGGAGAAGCGCCGGCGCGAGCAGGGGCTCGACCACGATGTGGTGAGCCCGGACTAGTCCAGGTCCTGCAGGGCGGGGGCGAGCTCCGAGCCGATGTCTTCCATGCGTTGTTGCTCGGCTGCGGAGTCGCGGCCATCACGGTGGAGGTAGTAGTTCAGCGCCACATCGCCCACGGTGGTGACGCAGGTGGTCGACACTGAATCTTCGACCGGCCAGGCGGAGCAATAAAAGCGCCTGTCAGCGGCGGTGAACTCGAAGGGGGAGTACTCATTGGCGGGGCGCTGTTGGGCGGCGTTTTTGGCATCGAGGTCGTCGTGTAGCAGCTCTAAGTAGCGCTGCGCCGCCTCATCGGGGTCATCGGGGCAGACGGGTGAGCCTTCGGCCTCATACTTCGTCCCCAGCAGGCTGACCTGCTCCTTATCCTGTGCACGGTAGAGCACTGAGAAGGAATGTTCATCCTTGTCGGTGGAGTGTGGGTCGAGCTTCGACTTGCCGAGCGAATCTGGCAGGGCCTCGCGCACCGCGGCACTATCAACAGGGGAGCATCCGCTTGGCGATGCCCCCTCGGACGAGCACCCCACCAGCCCCGCCCCGGCAAGGGTGATGGAGGCGAGGGCGAGGAAAGCGGGGAGGCGTCGGCGCATCTTAGGCCTTAATGAACGCATCGCCGGTGCGCTCGGTGGTGTGGCCGATGATGGGGTAGCCAGGAACCTCGCCGATGAGGAGGAGGCCGCCGGAAGTCTGGGCGTCGGCAAGCAGCACCAGCTCTTCCTCGCTCAAGGAGGTATCGAGGTGTGGGCGCACCCAGTCCAGATTGCGGCGGGAGCCGCCGGGGATGAAGCCCTCCGCCAGCGCCTCTTTCGCGCCTTCGATGGTGGGCACGGCGGAAAAGTCGAGCTCCGCGGCGATGCCGGAGGCTCGGCACATCTTGTACAGGTGGCCGAGCAACCCGAAGCCGGTGACGTCCGTGGCCGCACGCACGCCCGCCTCCACCGCGGCGCGGGCGGCCTCACGGTTCAAGGTGGTCATGGAATCGACCGCGGCCTGGGAGACCTCGCCGGTGGCCTTGTGCTTGTTGTTGAGGATGCCCACGCCAATGGGCTTGGTCAGGGTGATGGGCAGGCCGGGCTCGGCGGCGTCATTGCGCATGAGCTTGTCGGGGGCCACGATGCCGGTAGCTGCCATGCCGTAGAGCGGCTCGGGCGCGGTGATGGAGTGCCCACCCGTTACGGAGATGCCGGCCTCGGTGGCTATATCCATGCCGCCGCGCAAGACCTCGCGCAGCACATCCAGGCCAAGCTTTTCATTGGGCCAGCCCACCAGGTTGATGGCGGTAACCGGGGTGCCACCCATGGCATAGAGATCAGAGAGCGCATTGGCCGCGGCTACCCGCCCCCAGTCATAGGGGTCATTGAGCATGGGCGTAAAAAAGTCCGCGGTGGAGATAACCGCCAGGCCATCTTGAATCTTTACGGCTGCGGCATCATCGCCATCGTCCAAGCCGACCAGCACGTTGGGGTCGGCCTTACCAATGAGGCCTTCGACGGCGGATTCCAGCTGTCCAGCGGGGATCTTGCAGGCGCAGCCGCCACCGGCCGCGAAAGAGGTGAGCTTAATATCTTCGGTCATACGGCTATTTTACTAGTTCTACGGGAGCTTCTTGCTGCGTATTAACGGGGGAATAGTGCGCAGCAAAGGAATCTCCTCGGGCGCCGCAGGAGCCACCGTGGCGCACCGTGGTGAATGTAGCGTCTGGTAGGTGTCTCGGTACCGAGGAATGCCCGTGTAAGGTGAGCATACGGAGGCGTACGTGTCCTGGTGGGCGCCCCGGTCTTCAAAACCGGTGAGGCCGAGCATCTCGGTCTGGCAGGTTCGATTCCTGTCCGTCTCCGCCACCCGCGCGCAAGGAGGAATGCCACAGTGCCCACGCCCACGCCTGCTGCCAGCTCGGATCCCCGCAGGAATATTCCCCGCATGGACGAGCTGCTCCAGCTGCCGGAAGTAGAATCCGCGCGCCACCGCCTAGCCGAGCACATCATCCGTGCGATAATCCAGGGCGCAGTCACCCGAGCGCGCCGCGGTCAGCTGCCGGTCAGCGATATACCCGCAGAGATTTCGCAGCGCCTGGAACAAAAGAATGCGCATTCCCTGCAGCCAGTCATTAACGCCACCGGCGTCATCATTCATACGAACTTAGGGCGTGCCCCGCTTCCCAGCGCCGCGGTAGAGGCCCTCCAAGCCGCCGCTTCCTATACCGATGTGGAAATGGACCTGGACTCGGGCAAGCGATCAAGAAACCGCGGTGCCGGCGCCACGGCCGCGCTGCTTGCGGCCTGCCCCGGTGCAGAAGATGCCCTCGTGGTCAATAATGGCGCCAGCGCCTTGCTGCTGGCCACCGCCGCGCTCGCCCCCGGCAAAGAGGTCATCATCTCGCGCGGCGAGCTCATTGAGATAGGAGCTGGTTTTCGCCTGCCGGAGCTCATCGAGTCCACGGCCACGCGCCTTAAAGAAATTGGGGCGACTAACCGCACGCACCTGGCCGACTACGAGCGCGCGCTGAGCGATAACACCGGTGCCATCTTGAAGGTGCATCCTTCCAATTTCCGCATCGAGGGATTTACTTCCGCAGTCGGGGTAGAGGAACTGCACCGCCTAGCGGTGGAGCACGATACGCGACTTATCGTGGACTTGGGCTCCGGCCTGCTCACCCATGACCCGGCGCTGCCAGAAGAACCAGATATCCAGGCCCAGCTGCGCGCCGGCGCCGATATCGTCATAGCCTCCGGCGATAAGCTGCTTGGCGGTCCGCAGGCAGGAATCTTACTCGGTACCAAGGAAGCGATTGCCGCGGTGAAGAAGCACCCGCTGGCGCGTGCGGTGCGCATAGATAAGCTGCGCCTCAACGCGCTGGAGGCGGCCATTTCGACGCCCTCGAATGCGGTGCAGGACGCCCTCCACCTCGATCCCCAGACACACCGCGAGCGCACGGAATCCATTGCACAGGCAGTCGGGGCAGAAGTGGTGTCTCATGATGGCCGCGTGGGCGGTGGCGGGGCGCCCGAGTACCCGCTGCCCGGCTTCGCGGTGAGCCTGCCCGAGCGCTATGCGGACGCGCTGCGCCGCCAGGACCCGCCCGTGGTAGGCCGCGTGCATCAGGGCCGCTGCTTGGTGGATATTCGCTGCGTTCCTGCCGACCACGACGCCGCAGTTATTGCCGCTATTAAGGCGGTGGGGTAGGTGTACGTCGTCGCTACTGCCGGTCATGTGGACCACGGCAAGTCCACCCTGGTGCGCGCACTTACGGAGATGGACCCGGACCGCTGGGAGGAAGAAAAGCGCCGCGGGCTCACCATTGATTTGGGGTTTGCCTGGACTACGCTGCCTTCTGGCGCGGATGTGGCTTTCGTAGATGTGCCCGGCCATGAAAAATTCTTAGGCAATATGCTCGCTGGCGTGGGCCCAGCCCCAGTCGTCCTCTTTGTCGTCGCGGCCGATGAGGGATGGCAGGCCCAGTCCACCGACCACCGCGATGCCTTGCGCGCGCTGGGAGTAGAGCACGGCATTATTGCGCTCACTCGCAGCGACCGCGCCACCGTGGACCGCACCGCAGAAATCCGGACGCAGCTGGCCGGCACCCCGCTTGCCGACGCCCCCATTATCCCCGTATCCGCCCCTACCGGCGAAGGCATTGCGGCGCTGCGGCAGGCGCTCGATGAGGTCCTTGCCGCTGTGCCCGTTCCCGATGCGCAGGCGCCCGTGCGCCTGTGGGTGGACCGCGCCTTTAGCGTGAAAGGTGCGGGCACCGTGGTGACCGGAACGCTCGCGGCGGGCACTCTGCGCGTAGGCGATAGCCTCAAGGTAGCCACGGCTGGTGGGGAAAGGGACGTGGAAGTCCGTGGCCTGCATAGTGAAAATCGCGCGCAGGATTCACTCGGCCCCGTCACCCGCGCGGCCGTCAACCTGCGAGGGGCGGATGCCGCCGGTATCCACCGCGGCGACGTGCTGCTTACCCCGAGTGCGTGGCGCTTAGTGGACCACCTCGATGTCCGCCGCACCTTTGGCGCGGAGCTCGACGGGCTGCCCGATAACCTCGTCGTGCACACCGGTACCGCCGGGGTAGAGGCCCACCTTCGCCCCCTGTCTGCCGTTTTCGCGCGCATCAGTCTGGCGCACCCGCTGCCGCTGCAGCTCCTTGATCGCTTCGTAGTGCGCAGCCCTGGTGGCCGGCACGTCGTCGCCGGGGTAGAGGCAGTCGATCTGCGCCCGCCGGAGCTTAACCGGCGCGGTGCTGCCCGCCGCCGCGCAGAAGAGCTCAGTGCCCAGCACTCATTCCGTGATCCTGCCTCTTACCTGCACCGCGTCGGCTTCGCCCGTGTGGATGACCTAGCCCGCGATGGCTTTACTACCGCAGCGCCGCCGCAAGGCATTATCGCCTTCCGCGACTGGTGGATTGCCGCTTCCCAAGTTACGCGGTGGAAGCACGCGCTTACCGACGCCCTGCATGCCCACACCGCCGCCCATCCCCTAGCTCCGGGAATGCCCCGCAAGGCGGCCATGGACGCCCTCGGCCTGCAAGAAGAAGGCTTGCTGGGCCTTGCCATCGCCGCTGCGAAGGTGGAAAGCAGTGAGGGAGTGCTGCACCTTCCCGGGCAGCGGGCGGACCTCGGCGCGGCGGAGCGCGGGATCGCTGCCATTGAGGAAAGACTCAAGGCAGAACCCTTTGTGGCACCCGAAGCAGATGACCTCACGGAGCTAGGCCTGGGGCCCAAGGAGCTTGCTGCCGCCGAGCGCGCCGGGCGCCTCCTGCGCCTGAAGCAGGGAATCGTGCTCTTGCCCTCAGCTCCTGAGGAGGCGCGCCGGCGCCTTGCCGGACTGGAACAACCCTTTACTCTCTCGGCTGCCCGCCAGGCGCTAGGTACCACGCGGCGGGTAGCCATCCCGCTGCTGGAATACCTCGACGGCCAGCGGATTACCCGGCGCGGCGACGGGGGCCAAAGAACCCTGCGCTAACAAGGCCCCTGTGACCGGTCGCCGCACTTATTTACGGTGATTGCCCCCGCGGTGGTGAGAGGTTTCGCGGGCCACGCGCCGGGCTCGCACGCGCGCGGATTCGGAGGAAAAGCGGCCCGGTTCTTCGGCTACCGGCAGCGCACGCCAGCTGAAATTCTGATCGCCCGGGATGGAGGAGACCAACTCCGCCAGCTTGGCGCTGGCCTGCGGTTGTTGTGATTGCTCATTGTGCTGCTGAGCTGGCGCATCTGGCTCAGTGGGTGCAGCCGGCTGGGCCTGTGGCCCTTTCGGGCGGCGTGAGCCGGTGGGCAGCGCCGTCACGATGGCCTCGGCGGAGAGCGTGTGCTCCCAGACCTCGGGTTGAGCCGGTGTGGCTGCGGGCGCAGCGGTGGGAATCGCAGGTTGTGGCGCGGGCACGCGCAGCGGTGGAACAGCGGGGGAGAAGAGCTCCTCGGGGGTGGCCTCATTGGCGGGGATATCGACGGCAAGCATGCCGTGGCTCGCATAGGCGCGGGCGGAAAGCCCCGCTCCAGAGCCGCTGGCCGCGGCGAACGCGGCGCGCAGGCCGGGGAACGCAGGAATGTCGCCGATGGGGCCGAGCACTATATCGTCGCAGGTGGCCACTGCGGTGCCGGCAAGGTCTTCCAGTGTGACGAAGAATTGCTGCGTGCCCATGCTCTCCAGCTGGGCGGGCGATAGGTCGCCGGCGGCGGCATCGATGAGCACGCCTTGCCCACCGGAGAGCAGCGCGGTTCCTTGCGGTTGGTCGTTGACCGGCACCATCCACGGCCACAGGCCCAGTGACACGGCAACCTCGACCTGGCCGTCAACTACCTCCACGGTGGCGATCGTCTGCGGCTGGGCGGAGGAGGCCTTCAAGCGCTCCAAGGCGGGGTATTCCGCCGCCTCGACCTCGTCCAGGAACCCTAAGAAACCGAAGTCCGAGCGAACGCGCCAGCCGTTGGTATAGGTATCGGGCTCTAGGGAGACGTCGACAAGCGCAGCGTGCTTCGCCACGCCGGGGATACTCAATGCGGTGCCCAGCACTGGGTGCTCGAGGACTGCAACATGCTCCACACCGAAGTAACTAGTCGCGAGCGGGTAAAGCGCCATAGAAAGTCACTCCCAAGGTTAAAGGCCGGTAAACAATGCGTAGCTCATTTTACGCATATGGGGGATAGGGCTGACGCCAGCTTTATATCCTGCGAGTTTTTATTAATGTGTAGACAGCTCTCTTAAAAGTGAAACCCGGAAAACAGAATAGGAGTAGAACCATCTCTTCTTCACCGTCTTCCTCACCCCGCCCTGTGCGTGGGGTGAATAATTCGGAGGAAAGCAAAAAGCGCACCCGCAACGCCAAGCGCATCTTAAAGGACATTATGTACCCGCATAATATCCACCCCGCGCTGGTACCGGGCGTCTCCATTGAGGACCAGAAGGTCAAGTACGGCGTGGATAAACCGATCCTCTTTGTGGTCGGCGGACTGGTCGTCGCCTTCGTAATCTGGGGTGTGATTGCACCCGAGCAGGTCTTCGATGCTTCTTCGACAGCGCTCGATTGGGTGATGCGTAACTTGGGCTGGATCTTTACCGCCTTGGCGACGTTCCTGATGTTTTTGCTCATCATCTTGGCATTTTCGAAGTACGGCAAAATCCCTCTCGGGCTAGATGGAGAGAAGCCGGAATTTTCCACGGTGAGCTGGGCGGCGATGCTCTTTGGTGCCGGCATTGGCATCGGCATTATTTTCTTCGGCCCCTTCGAGCCGCTGAGCTACTACCTTTCGCCGCGCCCTGGTGCCTATGAGGCCGCGAGCGATGAAGCGGTGCTGGGGGCCATGGCGCAGGCCGCCATGCACTGGGGCTTTAATGCCTGGGCGATTTATGCCATCGTGGGTCTATGCGTGGCCTACGTGTCCTTCCGCCGCGGCCGTGTGCCGCTGATGAGCTCCATCCTGATGCCGCTTTTTGGTAATCGCTCCTCTGATTCCCTGCCCGCGCGCATCATCGATGGCTTAGCCATTATTGCCACTCTCTTCGGCACCGCCGCCACGCTGGGCATCGGTGCGCTACAGATCGGTCGCGGCGTGGAATTGGTCAGCGGCTGGTCTACCACCGGCAACACCGCGGCGCTGGTAATCATCGTAGTGCTGTCCATCGGAACGATCTTCTCGGCCGTCTCCGGCGTGGCCAAGGGCATTCGGTGGCTCTCCAATATCAACCTGGTGCTGGCCATGGCGCTGGCCTTGTTCTTCTTCGTCGTGGGGCCGACCGCCTTCTTGGCCAATATGTTGCCGGCCGTAGTGATTGAATATCTCGATGAAATGCCACAGATGCTCTCGGCCAACATGGGCGAGGGGGAAGACATGGTGGCCTTCCTGTCCTCCTGGACCACCTTCTACTGGGCTTGGTGGGTATCCTGGTCGCCATTCGTGGGCGTCTTCGTAGCCAAGATTTCCCGCGGGCGAACCATCCGCCAGTTCGTGCTCGGTGTGTTGCTTATTCCCTCGGCTATCATTGTTGCCGCTTTTACCATCCTGGGCGGCACCACCATTTGGCTGCAGCGCCGCGATGGCGATATCGCCCCAGATGGCACCATTGATTCCATGCCGGCGGCAGAAGACATCTTTTTCAAGGTCTTGGATCACTTCCCAGGAGCGGAGTGGATGGCGCCCATCGTCATCGTCATGCTGGTGGTCTTCTTCATTACCACGGCTGACTCCGCATCCATTGTGAACTCGCAGCTCACCCAGCGCGGCAACCCCAAGCCCAACCCGGCAGTAACGGTCTTTTGGGTGGTATGTATGGCTGGCATTGCCGTGGTCATTTTGCTTGCCGGCGGCCGCAATGCGCTGCAGGGCCTGCAGAATCTTATTACGGTGACGGCCCTGCCTTTCGCGGTCATCATCGTGCTCATGTGCATCGCGTTGGTGCGCGAGCTGCGCCATGATCCTGCCTCCATCCGTCATTTCTACGAGGACGAAGCGGTCTCTAATGCGATCGTGCGGGGCGTGCGCGATTATGGCGATAACTTTGCCCTGTCTATCGAGCCGACGGACGGCGACTACGCAACGGGCGCGCACTTTAACTCCACTGCAGCAGAGGTGACCGATTGGTACGCGCGCACGGACGAAGAGGGCCGCGCCGTGGGCTATGACTATGAGGCAGGCGAGTATGTGGACAACGATCCATCTATCAAGAATGGCGAGTTCATCTCTCCGGTACCGGAAGATAAGGAAGAAAATTAATACTTGACAATCATTGGCAGGTAGGGTGCTAGCTATGACTTTTAGTACCTTTGCCTTTGCCTTCGCCTTGGTGCTGCTGTCGGGTCTATCGACCTCGATTGGCGGCGCTTTGGCGGTGGGAAGGCGCCAGCCGGGGCCGGCTTTTATGGCCGCTGCACTGGGGCTTTCGGCCGGTGTGATGCTGTATGTCTCCTTCATGGAGATCCTGCCGGAGGGCATTGCACAGCTTTCCGACGCCCTCGGCGGCGAAACCACCGGCACCTGGGCCGCCGTCGGGGCGTTCTTTGCTGGCATCGCCGTCATCGCCATCATTGACCGGCTCGTGCCGGAGGAGATTAACCCCCATGAGCCGGCCACCACGGCCGAAGAAGCCCGCCGCAAAAAGCTAATGAAAACCGGCGTGTTTACCGCTTGCGCGCTGGGCCTGCACAATTTCCCCGAGGGGTTTGCCACCTTCCTTTCCGGCCTGGATTCTAAGGAAGTTGCGGTGCCGGTGGCGGTGGCCATCGCCATTCACAATATCCCGGAAGGCATTGCGGTGGCTGTTCCGCTGCGCGAGGCCACTGGCTCCCGCAAGAAGGCCTTTTGGTGGGCCACCTTGTCTGGCCTGGCCGAGCCGCTCGGCGCGCTCATCGGCTTCGGCCTTCTCTTGCCGGTTATTGGGCCGGCGACGATGGGCATTAGCTTCGCCGCCATCGCCGGCATTATGGTCTTCATCTCGCTGGATGAGCTATTACCCACTGCTGAGGAGACCGGCGAGCACCATCACGCTATCTACGGCTTGATTGCCGGCATGGCCGTGATGGCGGTTTCGCTGATGCTATTTATGTAGCCGGCTATGCAGCCGGGCTACGGCGTTTTAAGCCTCCGCCGGCTGGGCGGAGGTGGCCGAGGTCTTGCCAAAGGAGGCCTTGACCGCCATCACGATGGTGGCAACCACTGTGCCAAGCACCAGGCCGCAGACCATGGACATACCGGTATCTGCCAGCCACGCCAGGGCGCCGTTGGAAATATTTTCGGTCACGGAGGCAATGAACTCGTGTGGCTGATCCATTCCGAATTCGTGCAGGCCTTTGACTACGATGTGGCCGCCTACCCACAGCATGGCGGCGGTACCGATGACGCCGATGATATCGAGTACGACCGGCATGCCCTTGACCAGAGCGGTGCCGATGGTGGAGTTGCCATTGTGGCGCTTATTGAGGGCCATGCCAATATCGTCTATCTTGACCAAGAGGCCTACGGCGCCGTAGACACCCAGGGTCAGCATGATGCCGACGAAGATGAGGGCGCCGAGGCGCATCCAGAATGGCTCGTTGATGACTTCATTCAAGGAAATGACCATGATCTCAGCAGACAAGATGAGGTCGGTGGTGATAGCGGACTTAACTAGGCTGTCCTCGGCATCGGCGCCCTTTTCTTGGACTGACTCGGTCTCCTTTTCCCGGTGGGGGAGAACGTGGTGCAAGATCTTCTCCGCACCTTCAAAGCACAAGAAAGTTCCGCCGCACATCAAGATGGGCGTGAGCGCCCACGGCGCAATCCAGGAGAGGATCATGGCGATGGGCAAGATGATAACGAGCTTATTGATGAGCGAGCCCTTGGTAATGCGCCAGATCATCGGCAGCTCGCGCTGCGGCTTAATTCCCTCCACGTATTGTGGGGTTACGGCAGCATCGTCGACTACCACACCTGCGGCCTTCACGGAGGTCTTACCCGCAAGGGCGGCCACATCGTCAACGCTAGAGGCAGCGGAGCGGGCGATCAGGGCGACGTCGTCAAGCAGGGCAAAAAGGCCACCGGCCATAAATTATCCTTCTGGGGTTAAGGTGATGGTATCGGACCACGTTAAGTGTATCCCCTGATGCGCCAGCCAAGCCATCGCATCATCACCGCTGCGAGTAATGCCCTCGACCGCGGCAAGTGTGGTGTCGATCGCCTTCTCGGCGTCCTCGGCGGAAATCAAGCCGGCGGAGGTAGCGGCAGAGAGTTCATCAATATCGAGCACGGAAATGGGCTCGCCGCGCGTGGCAACCAGATCCACATAAAGGTCGCGGGTGGTCCACACCGCGCCATCGCGCTGGATTTCGGCCACATCAATATAAAAGTCCTGGTGGACGTCTACACCAGGGCGGAAATGGAAGATATTGGCGCGCAGGTTGAGATCGGGCAGCAGCCACGATTCCAGGTAACCAAAGCGCGGGTGATCGGCGCCGCGAGCCATGTAGAGGCCGAAATCCGTCTCGGTGTACGTGTCGACCTCGCGCAGGAACCCCTTGGGGTCGGTATTGGTGTACTCGGCGGTATTAAAGGTCTCGCGCTTGACCGGATGGAGATCCACCGGCATCTACTTCACCTCAAGGAAGGCGGCGGTGGGGGCAAAATTGCAGCGGGATTCCTGGGTGTTCACGCCGCCAGAAAGCAGCGCGATGACGGTGCCCTTGCCAGTCTGGGCGGTGCCGGACAAGGTGGTAGGGCCGTCTTGATTGATGCCGTTGTTATTCAGTGGGGTGACGCCGCTGCGCAGGGTGTCAAGGTTGAACCACTGCACGTTCATCCCGCCTTGTTCGCGTGCGGCCGGTGGGGTGCCGAGGGCGGTGAAGAGGAAGACGGTTTCGCCAGGCTTTGCTCCCGGTGCTGGCATTTCGGTGGGGCCAGGAACGGCGATTGCCGAGCCCATGGCATCGCTCGTGCCGCCGATGCAGTGTGCGGAGACCGTGGGCCAGTAGAACTGGCGGAAGTTCGGGTTATTGCCCTCTGGCATGGCTACGCCGCCCTTGCCATCGCCGCCGCCGGCGAAGAACGCGAGGCCCGACAAGATGGCGTTGCGAACATCCTCGGGAATCCACGGTTGTGCCGCAAAAGCGCGGATGCGGTCTTGGGTTTCCTGGTTGGGGCGGCCGAGCTCGTCCAGCGGGCTATGCGAGGATGCCTGCTGCACCAAGGAAGAAAGATCCGGTGCGGAAGCCTGCGCTGGGGCGACGAGGGGAGAGGCGAGGCCAATGAGCGTGGCCGTGGCAGCGGCGATATAACTGGTACGGCCGGACAGGCGCCAAGTGGTGCGGGCGTGGCTCACGTTATCAATTCCTTGGGTGCGGTCTCGGGAAGGGGTTTAACCCCAGGTGTCACATTTGTAACAATATTACCTACAGTAACGATAGTGATGGCTGGGGGAGTGTCAAGTGCTTTGGCAATCTATAAGATTTTTCGCCCGTTCTATACGGTGCGTTACGGGGTAAAGTCATCCCCAATGCTGCACTTGGCCCTTTAAGGGGGTATCGTGGGAGCTCGTTCAAGATCAATTTCGCGCGCGCAAGCGCCGTAGATCCTCCGAAGGAGAACCCCACTAGTGAGTAATACCGAGTTCCGTAATGTTGCCATCGTCGCGCACGTTGACCATGGCAAGACCACCCTGGTCAACGGCATGCTGGAGCAGTCCGGCGCCTTTGGTGACCACGGTGAACACACGGACCGCGTCATGGACTCCAATGATCAGGAGCGCGAGCGCGGCATTACCATTCTGGCCAAGAACACGGCCATTCACCGCAAGGGCCTGGGCAAGGATGGCCAGGACCTGATTATTAACGTTATCGACACCCCGGGCCACGCCGACTTCGGTGGCGAGGTCGAGCGCGGTATTTCCATGGTGGATGGCGTTGTCTTGCTCGTCGATGCCTCCGAGGGTCCGCTGCCGCAGACCCGCTTCGTGCTTACCAAGGCGCTGGAAGCCAAGCTGCCGGTTATTATCTGCGTGAACAAGACTGACCGCCCGGATGCCCGCATCGACGAGGTTGTCTCCGAGTCCCAGGACCTGCTGCTGGAAATCGCCGCTGGCCTGGAAGACGAGGAAGCTGCGGCCGCCGCCGAGGAGCTGCTGGACCTGCCGGTTCTCTACGCTTCCGGCCGTGCTGGCGTTGCCTCCACCGAAAACCCAGGCGATGGCAACGTCCCAGAGGGTGAGGACCTGCAGCCGCTTTTCGACGTCATCTACAACGTCCTCCCGGAGCCTTCCGCTACCGTCGACGCCCCGCTGCAGGCGCACGTGACCAACCTGGACGCCTCCGACTTCCTGGGCCGAATCGCGCTGCTGCGCATCTACGCCGGCCGCATCAAGAAAGGCCAGCAGGTGGCCTGGATCCATTACGACGAGGATGGCAACCAGCACACCAAGACCGTGAAGGTCGCCGAGCTGCTGCGCACCGTCGGCTTCGAGCGTCAGCCGGCCGAGGAAGCCATCGCCGGAGACATCGTGGCGATCTCCGGCATTTCTGACGTCATGATTGGTGACACCATCGCCGATCCGGAGCACCCTGAGGCCCTGCCGCGCATCACCGTGGACGAGCCGGCCATCTCCATGACCATCGGCGTTAACACCTCCCCGATGGCAGGCCAGGGCGGCGGCGATAAGCTCACCGCACGTATGGTCAAGGCCCGTCTGGAGCAGGAACTTATCGGTAACGTTTCCCTGCGCGTGCTGCCTACCGAGCGTCCCGATGCTTGGGAGGTCCAGGGCCGTGGCGAGATGGCGCTGTCCGTGCTCATCGAGTCCATGCGTCGCGAGGGCTTTGAGCTGACCATCGGCAAGCCGCAGGTTGTGACCAAGGAAATCGACGGCAAGACCTACGAGCCATACGAGATCCTCACCATTGACGCCCCGTCCGAGCACCAGGGTGCTATCACCCAGCTGCTGGCCTCCCGCAAGGGCCAGATGCAGGCCATGGACGTGCGCGAGGGCGACTGGGTACGCATGATCTTCCGTGTTCCTGCCCGCGGCCTCATCGGCTTCCGCACCCAGTTCATGACGGAGACCCGCGGTGCCGGCATCGCAAACTCCATTTCTGACGGCCTGGATGTCTGGGCCGGCGAGATCAAGTCCCGCCCAACCGGTTCCCTGGTAGCTGACCGCACCGGCCAGATCACCCAGTACGCGCTGATGCAGCTGGCTGACCGCGGTAACTTCTTCGTCGAGCCAGGCGCTGAGGCTTATGAGGGCATGGTCGTTGGTGCAAATAACCGCGATGAGGATATTGACATCAACATCACCAAGGAAAAGAAGCTGACCAATATGCGCTCCGCCACCGCGGATGCCACGGTCACCCTTGCTAAGGCACACACCCTTTCCCTGGAAGAGGCGCTGGAGTTCTGTGGCAACGACGAGTGCGTCGAGGTCGCCCCGGACGTCCTGCGTGTGCGCAAGGTGGAGCTTTCCGCTACCGACCGCAAGCGTGCCGCCGCCCGCGCGAAGCAGATGAATAAGTAATAAGCCGCACCCTAGGTGGTGGTGATTGCCGCTGACGTGGCCACCATCGCCGCAACCGCTGCCGCCTCCTCAACTACGGCCTTGACCGCAGAGGAGGCGGTTTTGTCATACTCCACCTCTTTTTTGATTTCCTGAATGCGCGCCCGCATCTCCCGGCGCTTCATTCCCTCCGCATCGTTTTTCAACAGGGTATAGGCGCCGCTGACCTCGCGGAGGATATCCAGGATAATGACGTCATTGACCGCGGCTGGGCGCTGCGCCTCCAGCACCGCAACCAACCGCTCGCGCAGTTCCTTTTCCAGCTCTAGGTCCGTCATGATGTAGCGGTCGCCGCTTATCTGCCACCACTTGGCCTTTTCCACGTCGAGCTGTCCATTCGCGTGGAAATCCAAGGCGATGATTTCCCGCGGGGTGAACCACGAAGCCTCCAAGAGGCTCTGCATTCTGGTGGCCTTGTGCTGCTGCAGCTCCTCCCAAGCCCACGCCAACACGGGGTGCTCTGGGCGCTGTGGAGTGGTCTCTACCTTCTTTTTCTCACCGAGCTCTACGTGCCCGCCCAGTAGCAGGTCCGCGAGTACGGTGGCGCGCAGAGCGGCCTCATTATTGGACACCCAGTCTTCCTTCTTGCCGTTGTCCTTGGTCAGTAGAAGAAACATTTCTTGGCAGATGAGCATTGGGGTCTCCTTAATAGTTGCGGTCTGTGGCCAAGTCTAGCGCCAAAAATCTTCGTTTCGGCGGGGTAGAGGGACTAAAGTAGTCCGCGATGAAAAAGAATCCGGCTTCACCAAGGCGCGCGGCGTCGGCAATCGCAGCGGTACTCAGCACCGCCAGCCTTGCAATACTTAGCGCCTGCGCGGCTAACCCCGGCCCACCACCGGTGGTGGGGGACAATGCCTCCGCGCTGCAAGAAGATCAGACCACCACCACGCCTACCCCGGAAGAAGAGCAGCCGCAGGATGCCGACTCCGCCAAGCGCCCCACCATCTCGGTGGGTGTGGACCCTCTGCGCGCGGGATTGAACCCGCACTTGGTGGCCAATAACTCCGAGCTGGTGGATCAAATTGCCGAGCTGGTTTTGCCCTCAGCGTTCCACAACGGGCAAAGGGACGCCGATATCCTCGAATCCGCCTCTGAGGTCACCGCGCCTAAGGGCGTGGCGCAGCGGGTGCGCTACGTCATTGCCTCGCCCGCACAATGGTCCGATGGCACCCCCATTTCCGGCGCGGACTTTAGCTACCTGTGGAAGCAGATGACCACCACCGCTGGTGTGCGCGATCCCGCCGGCTACCACGCCATATCGGCCGTCAATACCTCCGATGGTGGCCGCGTAGTCACCGTGGACTTTTCTCAGAAGGTGAAAGATTGGCACCTGCTTTTCCATAATTTGCTGCCTTCCCACCTGCTGCAGGACGATAACTTTGGCTCTGCCTTAGCCGATAAGATTCCGGCATCGGCCGGGCGCTTCCTCGTCGATAGCGTGGACCGCGGCCGCGGAGTCATTACCTTGAACCGAAACGACCGCTTCTGGGGTGCTAATCCGGCCCAGGTGGACGTCATTCAGCTGCGCGAGGTGCGCGATAGCACCCAGGCGCTTAATATGCTGCGCTCTGGGCAGATTGGGTTCGCGGACTTCACCCCGGATCAAACCTCGCAGGAGGCACTGAGCCTTTTAGGGCATGTGTCCGATAAAGCACTGACCCGCCCGCGCCAACTGCGCCTGCATATGTCCACCGCGGTTGGAGCATTAGAAGAAAGGGCAGCGCGCCGCGGATTGGCCTCGCTGATTGATACGGACCAAGTCGCGCGCTTGGCCACCGGCCGCGCATCCAACCTTGAACCGGGGAATAACCCTATAAGTAAGGACACGGATCTCACTGCGCTGCGCACCCGCGCTAGTAAGAAGCCGATTCGCTTTGCGGTAGACCCCACCAGCCCCACCGCCTTGGCCGCGGCCAATACTCTTTATGACGTCCTCGAAGCCCACGGGATCGCTGCCGAGGTGGTGTCCGAGCGCCTGACCACGATCACCTCCAAGCTCCTGCCCGAAGGCGAGGTAGATGCGGTGGTGACCTGGGAGGATATCTCCCTGAACTCGGTGTCCGCGGCGAATATCTTCAGCTGCGATGACAAACAGCCGCTCGCCGGCGACCTGTCCGGAATCTGCCCGGAGAACGCGGATGAGATTCGCGAAGAGATTTTGTCCGGCGCCATGAGCCCGAAGGAAGCGCTCGCCCGCATTCGCGATGTGAACTATAAGGAGGCCCTCTACGTGCCTTTGGTGGATGAGACGCGTATCCACGCGCTCGGGCAGGGTATTGTAGGCCCCGGCCAAAGCATTGATGATTGGGACGAAGGTCTTATCACCGCGCCCCGCTGGAGGATAGATGAAGACTAAGGACTTAACCGGGTACCGCGTGGTGGCAGTGCACGCCCACCCGGATGATGAAACCCTCTTTATGGGTGGCACCCTGGCCACTCTTGCCACACGCGGCGCCGAGGTTACCGTTATTACGCTTACCTTGGGCGAGGACGGCGAGGTCATCGGCGAGCCTTACCAAGGCCTGGCCGATCACGATCAGCTGGGCGGTTACCGCGCCCGCGAATTGGCCAATGCCCTCGATGCCCTGGGCGTCAAGGGAGCTCAATTGGGCGGATTCGGGCATTTCCGCGATTCCGGCATGGCGGGTTCTCCCTCGCACGAGAACCCGCGTGCACTGGTCAATCGCATCGAGGAGGCGGCCGAGTTTCTCAGCGACGAGCTTGAGGCCATCCAGCCCCACGCCATCCTCACCTACGGGCCCGATGGCGGCTACGGGCACCCGGACCACATTGCGGTGCATGAGGCGGTGATGAAGGCGGCTGCGCCAAGCACGCGCATTTGGTACGGCATTTTTGAACGCGCCGCCAACTATGCCGGCCTGGACACCCTGGATGCGCCGGCCGGGTGGACCAAGCCCAGCCAGGAGTACCTAGACAATTTCACCAACGAGGGCGCCGATGTCACCGTCGCTCTTTCCGACGCCGCCCTTGACGCCAAGCGCTGCGCCATGCGCGCCCACGCCTCCCAAATCTGGGTGGCCGATGGCTCCACTACCCGCACCAACCCCGAGGCCGCCGTGGCCGCGCTGCACGAACCCGAGCAGGTGCCCGGGGCCTATGGACTATCCAATCTGCTGGTCATGCCCCTGCTGCGCGCCGAGTACTTCCAGCTGGGACAGGGCGAGCCGGCCGATGACCTGCTGGGCGGCCTGTAATGCGCACGGATTTTAGCCGCGGCGAGCAAGTCACCGGCCTAGTGTGGCTGGCCATCGGCGCGTTGCTATCGGTCTTCCTCGAGGTCATCTACCTCACCGCGCGCATCCCGCTATCCAACGGCGCGAGCGTGGCCTTTCCCATCACCATCCTGCTTGCGTGGTGGTTCAACTCCGTGCTCACCCGCACCGCCCGGCTATGGAGCTCCGCACCGATGGTCGGCGCCATCCCGCTCATCGTCTGGAGCCTGGGCTTTTTCGCCTTCATGCTCCTCGTGCCGATGACAGGAGACATGCTCTTGGCCAATAATATTCTCAGCCTGCTCCTGCTTTTGGCCGGGATAGGCGGGGGCGTTTGGCCATTTTTCAAGCAGAAGTGACATACTGTTAAACATCCCAAATCCGAGAAATCAGGAAGCTTCAAGGAATCTCCATGACTTATACGATCGCACAGCCTTGCGTTGACGTAATGGACCGCGGCTGCGTTGAGGAATGCCCTGTTGACTGCATCTACGAGGGCAAGCGCATGCTCTACATCCACCCAGATGAGTGCGTGGACTGCGGCGCCTGCGAGCCAGCTTGCCCGGTCGAGGCCATCTTCTACGAGGATGATGTTCCCGATGAGTGGCTGGACTACAACGACGCCAACGCAGCCTTCTTCGATGACCTGGGCTCCCCGGGCGGCGCGGCGGCCCTCGGCCCACAGGACTTTGACGTCCCGATGATTGCCGCGCTTCCGCCACAGAATCAGGAGTAAGACATGGCACGCACACCGCTAGGAAAGACGCTTCCAGACTTCCCCTGGGATTCGCTGGCTGGCGCCAAGAAGAAAGCCCAGGCCTACCCGGGTGGAATCGTTGACCTCTCGGTGGGCAACCCCGTTGACCCTGTGTCCCCAGGCGTGCAGCTCGCGTTGACCGCGGCCGCGCAGAACCCTGGTTACCCGCAGACCGCCGGCACCCCGGAGCTGCGCGAAGCCATCGCCGCCGCGCTCACCCGCCGCTATAACATGCAGGTTGACCGCGTCCTGCCGGTGGTCGGCACCAAAGAGGCCATCGCTTGGCTGCCCACGCTTCTGGGCATGCGCGGCGAGACCGTCGCCTTCCCCTCGGTGGCCTATCCCACCTATGAGGTGGGCGCCCTGCTCGCCGGCGCCACGCCGCTGCGCGCGGATTCCGATTTCCAGGATGCCTCCCTGGTCTTTTTGAATTCGCCGTCCAATCCCACCGGCCGCGTCCTCGGCGTGGAGGAACTGCGCCGCATCGTGGCGTGGGCGCGGGAGACCGGCGCCATCATCGCCTCCGATGAGTGCTATATGAGCCTGGGCTGGAACGACGATAATCCGCCGGTATCCATCCTCGATCCGCGCGTGACCGATGGAGATAACACCGGGCTCATCGCCATGCATTCGTTGTCTAAGACTGCGAATATGGCCTCCTACCGCGCCGGCTTCTTCGCGGGCGATAACGAGCTCATCGCCGAGCTGCTCCAGCTGCGCAAGCACGCCGGCCTCATCGTTCCAGGTCCCATCCAGGCCGCCATGGTCGCCGCGCTAAACGACGACGCCACCGAGGCCCTCCAGCGCAACCGCTACGCCTCCCGCCGTGCGGTGCTCATGCACGCGCTTGTCGACGCCGGCTTTACCATCGATCACTCCGATGCCGGCATGTACCTGTGGGCCACCCGCGGCGAGAATTGCCGTGACACCATCGACTGGCTTGCTGAGCGGGGCATCCTCGCGGCCCCGGGTGACTTTTACGGCCCAGCCGGCGAGAAGCACGTGCGCATCGGCCTCAATGGCACCGATGAGCGCATCGATGCCGCCGTCGACCGCCTCGCCGGTGCCTAATTCCGGCAGGCCTCCCAGCCGCGCGGGCATTTCGCCGCGCAAAACGGTCCTGCGCGGCCGCGTTCCGGAAGAAGGGGAGTACTTCGTCGCCCGTGCCGGCGACTCTCCCTTTTCGCCCGGCACCGTGCTGCCGCCCGGCGCCGCGCTCCCGCACCCCGTGCCCGCTTGGTACCACCCCTCCGTTCCTCCGGAGCGCCCGATTCCTTTCGACTACTCCGTGGTCCACGTCGACCGCGACCTCATCGTGGTCGATAAGCCGCACTTCCTCCCCACGACCACCAACGGCCGACTCCAGCGCGAAACTTTGCAAACCCGCCTGCGCGTGGATTTTGGTGAAGACGACATCGTACCCCTGCACCGCCTAGATCGCCTGACCGCTGGCCTCGTTATCTGCTCCCGCAATCCCGAAACCCGCGCCGCTTACCAGCGCATCTTCCTGGAGGGGAGTGCGGTGAAGAAGTATCGGGGCATCGTCAAGCAGCCGCTTTTCGTGGACCGGGAAATTGCCCTGCGCATGCACAAGCCCTGCGGGTCGCGCCAGGTGCTCGTGGACCCCGAAGGCGCACTGACCTCCACGTATGTGCGCGCCGCCGGCCGGGAGGTGACCATGTGGCCGCGCACCGGACATACCCACCAGCTGCGGGTGCTGCTCAATCACCTCGGCCACCCGCTGCTCGGCGACGATACCTATCCCACCCCGCGCGAGCTCGACCTCTATGACTTCCGAACCCCGCTCGCCCTGCTCCACGAGGCTATAACTTTTATAGATCCTCTATCACATTCCGAGCGTCAATTTTTCAGTTCCCAGGCCTTAAGAACTACAATCGAGTAGTTATTCAATCACTGGCTAGAAAGGCGGCCCATGGCAGATCTCAGCGTCGCGCGCTTTGTGTCCAATTTTGGGCAGTTTCTCAAATTCGGCATCGTTGGCGGTTCCGGTGCCGTTGTCAATCTTTTCGTAGTTTACTTGTGCAGAAAGATTACTTGGTGGTCCGGCGGCATTGATGCGGACGATCCATTTATCAACCTCTTTGGTTCCGTTTTTCATATCCGCTGGTATCACGTGTTCCTGACTATCGCCTTCTTGGTCGCGAACACTTGGAACTACCAACTCAACCGAATGTGGACCTTCCGCTCAGTCACGAAAGTGTCCTGGCTGCGTGGCTTCTTCCCATTCCTGCTCGCTGGCGTTGGAGCTTTCCTCGTAAGCCAAGTCGTGGCGACATTGTTGATGAACCCGACTTCGCCGCTGCATTTGCCCTCAGACATTCTGGATGATTCAACCGGTCTGCGTACAAAGGTGTACTGGGCATCGGCAATTTCCATCATTGCTGCCATGCCGATCAATTTCATTTTGAATAAGCTGTGGACCTTCCGCTCGAAGCCGAAGACGCCGCAGGTAATTCACGAAACCGAGCCTGCCTAGCCTGGCCCTCTGTCAAGCTTCGCCCCACCCCATCGCCCCTCGCGCTCACCAGCGCACGGTGGTGGGGCTTTTTCTTGCTCTCGGTGAGCGGCAAAGGGGAGGAACCTACCGTCGCGCTCACGGCGGGGGTGAAAACGAGAGAACCCGCCGTCCGCGGTGAGCGCGAAGGGCGGGTGAAGGGAAGGGGTGGGAGGGGGATTAGTCTTCGAGCTCGGCATCCAGGCGAGCCTGGTCGCGGCGGTGCTGGCGGCGACGAATGAAGGGGGTGAGGATGAGGACGGTGATGACACCGACGGCGGCGCCGAGGAGGTAAGAGGCGGGGCTGTGGCCGTCGGCAGGCGCGTAGGCGTTATAGGCAATGCCGGTGAACATGGCAATGAGCGGGATGAAGTAGACGGCCATTGCCGTCCAGTTGCGGCTCACTAGCGGGGTGGCGACGCGCTTGCGCATCCAAGCTGTGCCGATGGAATTGCCGAGGATGGATGGTACGAGCGCGAGGAAGCACAGCATACTCATTTGGCTAGGGAGTACCCAGGCGAGGATCGCGGCAACGATGAGCTCGAGGAATGGGATCGGGGTCATGCCGATTGCGCAGGCTTTATAGAGCGTGTCGCGTTCGAATTCATCGCGAGTGGCGCGCTCGATTTCATTGAGGGAGTAGTTGGCAATGGCGTTAATCATGTTGTTCAGCTCCAAAGATTTCTTCGACGGATTTACCTAGTTCGTGGCAAATGTCCAGTGCGAGGTGCACGGAAGGGGAGTAATTGCCTCGTTCGATATTGGCGATGGTCTGGCGGGAGACGCCGGCTTTTTCAGCGAGTTCGGCTTGGGATAATTCGAGCCAGCGGCGCCATTTGCGGACCATGTTGGGGTGGTCGGCCATCTGGACTCCTTTACTCTGTGTCTTGCTTACATGTCCTAATGTAAAGGGTAGTTGTTATTAAGGCAAATGTTTCACACATAGATGCCACTTCCAATAAGGCTGAGCTGCTGAGGTCGGAAGCTCAGGGTTGCGGCCTTTTAGCACGTCAAGGGTGGCTTTGATGAGAAGTATGGCTTCGCTGAGGTGGTAGTTGATGTCGTCGGCAGTAAAGCGCAAGACCGTATATCCGTGGGCGACGGCCGCGTTTTGTTTGGAGCGGTCGGCTTGAAAGGCCACGCTGTGTTTGTGGTATTCCCAGCCATCGACTTCTACAAGGAGCCTTCCAATCCTGAGATCAAAGCGGTACCCCGCAATGAGAGCATTGTGTTCTGGGAGAATTCCTTCAGTGCGCAGCTTTCTGCTTAAAATGCGCTCCGGTGGGCTATCCGCTCCAATCGCGGCGTGCCGGATCGTCTCCTTTAGGGACCTCGGGACGCGCCGCATTCGCCGACGGTCCTTTTCTAGACGGCCGGGTCCGTGCTTTCCCCGGTAGTGTTCTTCCAAAAGAGGCCTGCAGGCCCGCGAAATCTTACGCGCGGCCCACAACGGTTGCACCACCGGAAGGCCGTTGACATTGTGCGTGGCTTGAAGTCGCGAGTGCGAAACGCGAAAGTTCTTCCCCTTCAAAGTGCGCGGTCCCTCCGCTTCCAGAGGAAACGACAGCTGCCGGCCGAGGTAAATCTCCTGCGCCGTCTTTCCCGTGAAATGGATGCGGCTGAGCCCATGCGCCAGCGCCCGCGCCACCGCCCAGGGCGTCCATTCATCGGTATAAATCCCCCGATGCACGCGAAAGAGCGTCCCCTCGCGCACCTTGCGACGAATCGCATCCTTGCTCAAACCTTGCCCGCGTAGTTCCGCGGTAGTCCATTCCCCCATGGGACTTAACCTAAGCGGTCGTGTCCGGCTGGAGCTATGCGCGTCGCAGCATCCTGTGGATAACCCGGGGTTCGGGGGGGCGATTTTCTGCTGGTGGTCCGGATGGCTGTGGATAACTGCCCTTCGCGCTCACCGGCGACCCCGGGTGGCCCTGATTTGTGCTCCCCGTGAGCGCGGCGGGAGGGGCGTGGGAAAGCTCGCCCTTGGCGCTCACGAGGGGGCGAAAAGAGAGACCCAGCCTCGTGCCGGTGAGCGCGAAGGGCGGGGCGGGGAGTAGCCGAGAGGGAGGGAGGAGGCGAGGTGAGCTCCCTAGGACAAGGGGCTAGGTGAGGGGCAGCGTCGAGGTCGGGTTGATGCCGCGAACTTTGGAATTGATGACGCCGGCGAGGGCGAGCACCGCGAACATGGCGGCGGCGGAGAGGAGTTGGGTGCGGGCGGTGGCGTCGGTAAGCATGAGCACCGCGATGGCCGCAAAGAGGGCGAGGGCGAACCAGGTGAGGTAGGGGAAGGCCCACATGCGGATGGGGAGGGGATGGAGGGCCTCGAGCCGGCGGCGCAGGCGCAGTTGGCTGACGGCGATGAAGACCCAGACGATGAGCAGGGAGGCGCCGGCGGCGTTGAGCATGAAAGTAAGGAGCCAGCCGGTATCGGCGTAGTTGAGCACCACCATGATGGCCGAGAGGAGGACGGACAGGCCGATGGCGGTGGTGGGAACGCCGTCCTTATTGGTGGTGGTGAAGATGCGCGGGGCCTCGCCGCGGGAGGCTAGGGAGTGCATCATGCGGGAGGACGCGTAGATCTGAGAGTTAAAGGCGGAGAGTAGCGCGAGGACGATGACGACTTCCATGATGCCGGCCGCGCCCGGGATGCCGGCGCGTTCGAGGACCATGGTGAAGGGGGATTCCGCGGCCGAGGAGGCACCGCCCAGGATGGAATAGGGCAAGAGGAACGTGATGACGAGGACGGAGCCCAGGTAGAACACGGAGATGCGCAAGATGGTGGAGCGCACGGCGTTGACTAGGGACTTTTCGGGGTCCTCGGATTCGGCAGAAGCGATGGCAACCACCTCGATGCCGCCGAAGGCGAAGGCTACGGCCAACAGGCCGGCCGCGACGCCGCCGAGGCCATTGGGCATGAAGCCGTCCTCCAGGAAGACGGAGGTTCCGATAAAGGAATGGCCGGGCAGGAGGCCCAGGATGAGCAGCACGCCGATAATGAGAAAGGCCACGATGACAACGACCTTGATGAGGGCGAACCAATACTCGAATTCGCCGAAGCTGCGCACGCGCAGCAGGTTGACGATGCCGAAGAGGACCACGCACATGGCGGCGGGGATCCACGGCGAGACGTTGAACCAGGAGCCGATGAAGCCGGCCGCGCCGGTGATTTCGGCGCCGAGCACGGCGACGGTGGCTAGCCAATAAATCCAGCCCTGGGTAAAGCCCGCCCAGCGGCCGATGCCGTGTTCGGCGTATTCGGAAAAGGAGCCGGAGGCGGGGATAACAGTGCCCATCTCGCCCAGCATCTGCATCACCAAAATGGCCAGAAAGCCAGCGATGACGTAGGCGAGGAGCACGGCGGGGCCGGCGGCGGAAATGCCGACGCCGGTGCCCAAGAAAAGTCCGGCACCGATGGTGGAGCCTAGCCCCATCATCGTCAGGTGGCGGACCTTCAGGCCAGAACCGAGGGTGGAGGAGTTATCAGTCACCCCTCCATCCTATTTTGCCCGATTGGGCGATAGGAATCGGGGGTGTTAATTCTTGTGCAGCTCGTCGTTGAGCGCGACGGCCTCGGCCTTCCACTCCACGGCCTCAACCGCACCGGAGACGGAGTTGCGGCGCAGTAGCATGCCGGAGGCACCGGAGAGCTGAGAACCCTTGACGCTCTCGCCATTGTCGACGCCCAGTGCTTCCGCCACCTTGCCAAAGACGGCTACCTTGGTGCCGGCGGTGACGTAGAGGCCGGCTTCGACCACGGCGTCGTCGCCAAGCGAAATGCCAATGCCGGAGTTGGCGCCGAGGAGGCAGCGCTCGCCGATGGAGATGACCTCCTTGCCGCCGCCGGATAGGGTGCCCATGATGGACGCGCCGCCGCCGATATCGGAGCCATCGCCCACGACGACGCCCGCGGAGATGCGGCCCTCCACCATGGAGGCACCCAGGGTGCCGGCGTTGAAGTTGACGAAGCCCTCGTGCATGACGGTGGTGCCCTCAGCCAGGTGGGCGCCCAAGCGCACGCGGTCTGCGTCACCAATGCGGACGCCGGACGGCACAACGTAGTCGACCATGCGGGGGAATTTGTCCACGGAGTAAACAACGACCGGACCGCGGGAGGCCAGGCGGCCGCGCACCATCTGGAAATCGGATACGGCGCACGGACCGTAGTTGGTCCAGACCACATTATTGAGGTGGCCGAAGATACCGTCCATATTCAGGCCGTGTGGCTTGACCGCGCGGTGGGACAGGAGGTGCAGGCGCAGGTAAGCATCGTAGGTATCGACGGGGGCGTCATCCAGATCCTTGATGGAGGTCTCAACGGCAACGCGGGCCACGCCACGCTCCTCGTCCGGGCCTGCCAGTGCGGAGAACTGCTGGGGTACCTCCTCCAAGCGCTTGGTTTCGGTGGTCTCTACGTTCTTATCGGTGTATACGGCCGGGAACCATACGTCCAAGACGGTGCCGTCATGGGTAATGGTTGCTAGGCCGCGTGCGGATGCAGAAGTCATGCCCGCTAGCTTAGCAACTAATTCTGCGCCCCCGCTCGCTGGCCGGTGGGAAGCACAAAGGACAAGATGACGAGCACCGCAGCCAGGATGAGAACCGAGATGACCTGGTTGCGCGCGGCCGGATCAAAGAGCATCAGCAGGGTTAGTCCGCCCAGGGCGGCGGCCGTGATCCAGGGTAGCCAGGGGAAGCCGGGCACGTGGATTTCCGTCAGCTCGCCGTTCTTGCGCAGCACGGGGTGCAGCTTAATAAAGGAAGCCACGATGAAGGACCAGATGACCAGCAGGCACCCGCCAACGGCGTTGAAGAGGAATGCCAGGAGTCCCGGCGGGTTCCAGAACTGTAGACCCACCGAAGCGAAGGCGAAGACCATGGACAAGATGACTGCGTTGATGGGGGAGCCGGCGCGATTTTGTTTGAGGAAAAATCCCGGGGCGCAGTGGTCCTTGGCCATATCAAAGACCAGGCGGGAGGTGGCGTAAATCTGCGCGTTGAAGGCGGAGAGCAGGGCGAGGGCGATAATGGCCTCCATGAAGCCTGCCGCGAAGGGAATCTTGGCGGCCGCGAGCACTAGGGTGAAGGGGGAATCGGCCGCGACATCGGCGTCCTGGATGGAGCTAAACGGCAGCGCCATGGTGATCACCACGATAGAGCCGATGTAGAAAATCATGATGCGCACGATGATGGCGCGCACCGCGGTGGCGACGTTATGCGCCGGATCCTCGGACTCGGCGGCCGCGATGGTCACCAGCTCGATGCCGCCGAAGGCAAAGGCGACGGCCAGCAATCCGGCGGCGAAGCCCGGCATGCCATTAGGCAGGAAATTATCGGTGAAATTGGTACCGGCCAAGGAGACATCCATGCCCGGCAGGATGCCCAGCGCCATGAGTGCGCCGATGACTAGGAAGGCGACGATGACTCCGACCTTGATGATGGCGAACCAGAACTCGAACTCACCAAAACCGCCCACGGCCGCGAAGTTGACCACCGCGAAGAAGGCCACGGCAATAAGCGCTGGAATCCACGGGGCAATATCGAACCAGTTGGAAATGATGGCGGCCGCGCCGGTGATTTCGGCGCCCATGACCATGATCAGCATGAACCAGTAAATCCACCCCATGGTAAAGCGCGCCCAGTGACCGAAGGCCTGGCCGGCGTAGGTGGAAAATGACCCCAAAGAGGGGCGGGCGGCGGCCATTTCACCCAGCATCCACATCACTAGTGCGATGAGCGCGCCGGCTACGGCATAGGAGATGAGGACGGAGGTGCCGGAAATCTGGATGCCGAGGCCCACGCCGAGGAAGAGGCCTGCGCCCACGGCGGAGCCAAGGCCCATCATCGTGAGATGACGGGATTTCAATTGAGTGGCTTCGGCCATTGTTATCACCTTAGGGAGGACGAATTATTTGCAGTGAAGTGAACTTTACACAATGCGGTGAGCTGCGCGGAGCGCTAGCATGGCGCTTTGTGACTTTAGATCTATATGCAGACCCCATCGAACTAACCAAGGCGCTCGTGGATATTCCGAGCCCCTCCCACCATGAGGAGGCCATCGCAGACGCCATCGAAGAAGCGCTGCGCGGATTGGACGTCGAGGTTGCCCGCTACGGCAATACCGTGTGCGCCCGGACGAACCGCGGGCTAGATTCCCGCGTAGTACTCGCCGGCCACATTGATACCGTTCCGTTGGCAGAAAATGTACCGCATCACATGGAAACCTCTGAAGACGGGGTAGAGGTTATGTGGGGCTGCGGCACTGTGGACATGAAGTCCGGCATGGCAGTCTACCTCAATGCCTTTGCCCAGCTGCACGAAGCGGACGAGCTCAAGCATGACCTCACCGTCATCGCCTACGAGGGCGAAGAAGTAGCAACTGAATTTAATGGCCTGGGCCACCTGCAAAAGGACCACCCGGAGTGGCTCGAGGGCGATTTCGCGCTGCTGGGTGAGCCCTCCGGCGCGATGGTGGAGGCTGGCTGCCAGGGCTCCATCCGCCTGCGCGTTACCGCCCACGGCACCCGCGCGCACTCGGCCCGCGCCTGGCTCGGCTCCAACGCAGCACACAAGCTCGCGCCCATTATGAGCCGCATCGCCGCCTATGAATCCCGCGATGTCACCATCGATGGCTGCACCTACCGCGAGGGCCTCAACATCGTCCACCTCGAGTCCGGCGTGGCCACCAATACGCTGCCGGATGAAGCATGGATGTTTGTAAACTTCCGCTTCGCGCCGGATCGCACGAGCGACGAGGCGCTGGACTACATGAAGTCCATTATCGGCGAGGAAGAAGACATCACCATCGAGATCGATGACATCGCACCGGCCGCCCAGCCCGGTTTGGGCCAACCAGCGGCCAAGGCGCTTATCGACGCCGTTGGGGGCAACGTCCGCGCCAAGTATGGCTGGACCGACGTCGCCCGCTTCTCCGAAATGGGCACCCCGGCAGTAAACTTCGGCGCTGGTGACCCCGGGTTTGCGCATAAGAAGGACGAGCAGGTTCCTACCGCGCAGATCACCGAAGTATCCACCGCCCTCTTGAACTACCTGAAGGGATAGACCATGACCCCTGAGCAGATGCGCACCCTGCGCGGCCCGATGTTGCTGCGCACCGAAGGCGAGCAGGCCTCCACCTTTGATCAGCGGCTCTTGGAGTCCGGCGCGGACCATGAGTGGCAGCATGCTGATCCGTGGCGCGTCCTGCGCATCCAAGGCGAGTTCGTCGCTGGCTTCGATGCGCTTTCCAAGCTGCCGAAGGCCGTTACCGTCTTCGGCTCCGCGCGCACCACGCCGGAGGATGCGAGCTACCAGTTGGGCGTCGAGGTTGGCCGCAAGCTGGCCGAGCACTCCTATGCCGTCATCACCGGCGGCGGCCCCGGCATCATGGAGGCAGCCAACCGCGGCGCCCATGAGGCCGGCGGGCTCTCCGTGGGCCTGGGCATCGAGCTGCCCCACGAGCAGGGGCTTAACGAGTATGTGGATCTGGGCCTGAATTTCCGCTACTTCTTTGCTCGCAAGACGATGTTCTTGAAGTACTCGCAGGCCTTCATTTGCCTACCTGGTGGCATGGGCACGATGGATGAGTTCTTCGAGGTCATGTGCATGGTGCAGACCGGAAAGGTGACCAATTACCCCATCGTGCTCATGGGCACTGAGTACTGGTCCGGCCTGCTGGAATGGATGGACAACACGCTCGCGGCCAGCGGGTATATCAACGAGGGCGACCGGGAGCTTTTCCTGCTTACCGACGACCCCGATGAGGCCCTCTCCCACATCATCCAGCGCCACCAAGTCATGAGTGATAAGCGCATTAGGGAGCCGCGTTGAGCCTCGCGCGTGTGATGGCGATTGTCAATCGCACCCCGGATTCCTTCTATGACAAGGGCGCAACCTTTGACCTTGACCCGGCGCTGCGCCGCTGCGATGAGGTGATTGCGGCCGGTGCGTCAATCGTCGATATTGGTGGCGTGAAGGCTGGTCCTGGCAAGGCCGTGGACGCGGCGGAGGAAATCGACCGCGTGGTGCCGATCATCGAGGAGGTGCACGAGCGCCACCCGGATGTGCTCATCTCCGTCGATACCTGGCGCAGCGAGGTGGCAGAGGCCGCCGTCGCAGCCGGCGCCGGCCTAGTCAATGACACGTGGGCCGGCTGGGACCCCGGGCTCATCGAGGTCGCCGGCCACCACCGTGTGGGCTACGTGTGTTCGCACACCGGCGGCATCACCCCGCGCACCAGACCGCATCGCGTCCACTTCGACGACGTGGTGGCCGATGTCATCGCGGAAACCACCCAACTGGCCGAGCGCGCCGCCTCCCTCGGCTGCCCGGAGGAACTGACCTTCATCGATCCGACGCATGACTTTGGCAAGAACACCTTCCACGGGCTCGAGCTCCTGCGGCGTATCGACGAGGTCGTGGCCACCGGTTGGCCGGTGCTCATGGCGCTATCCAATAAGGACTTCGTGGGCGAGACGCTCGACCGCGGGGTAGGCGAGCGTGTGGCCGGCACCCTGGCCGCCACCGCGTGGTCCGCCGCCCGCGGCGTGGCCGCCTTTCGCGTGCACGAGGTGGCCGAGACTGCCGATGTCATCCGTATGACTGCCGCCATCCAAGGCGAGGTCGCCCCGCTAGCAACCACGCGAGGCCTTGCATGACCGTCTCCGTTATCATTCCAGCGCTCAACGAGGAGGGTACCGTCGCAGACGTCGTGCGCGCCTGCCTCGCCGATGAACCGCTCGAGGTGCTCGTCATCGACGCCGACTCCACCGACGCCACCGCCTCCCGCGCTGCCGCTGCCGGAGCGGATGTGCGCAATTGGCGCGATATCCTCCCTGAGGAACCGCGACCCGGTAAGGGCGAATCCCTCTGGCGCGGGGTTGCCGCGGCGAAGGGAGATATCGTCGTCTTTGTCGACGCCGACCTCGAATCCGCCGCGCCCGGCATGGTCACTGCCTTGGCCGCGCCCTTCGCCGACCCCGCGGTGGAGATGGTCAAAGCCCGCTACCGCCGCAGCCTCAACGGCCAGCCCACCGGCGGCGGCCGCGTGACTGAACTGACTGCCAAGCCGCTCATTAAGCAGTTCTTTCCCGATCTCGCCCACATCGATCAGCCTCTTGGAGGCGAATACGCCCTGCGCCGCGCCACCGCCCTAGAACTGCCCTTCGTGGAGGGGTATGGGGTGGAAGCGGGGCTACTGGTGGACGTCGGCAAGCGGGGCGTAGTGGCACAGGTAGACTTGGGCACGCGGG
Source organism: Corynebacterium sp. MSK158 (assembly GCF_030229085.1). Classification (NCBI taxonomy): domain Bacteria; kingdom Bacillati; phylum Actinomycetota; class Actinomycetes; order Mycobacteriales; family Corynebacteriaceae; genus Corynebacterium; species Corynebacterium sp. MSK158. The sequence continues at coordinate 240,113 of NZ_JASPHJ010000001.1, read as the reverse complement.
TACACCGCAACCGGCCGCTGCACGAGCTGGTGCCGATGGCCGAGGTAGTCGCGCGCACGCTGCTCGCCCGCGCCGGGGTCCTCGCGCCCGTTGCTCAACGCCCGCCGCTAAAAGGTAAGGTTTAAGCCATGCTGTCTTGGATTATGCTCCTCCTCGTCCTGATCGCCCTGACCGTCATCGGTACCTGGGTTTGGGGCTCCATTTTTGGCCGCGGCGAGGTCATGCACCCGCTCGACGAGCCGCAGAAGGTGCGGGAAAATAACCGCGCCGCCCTCCGTGAAGGCCGCCTTGACCAGGTAAAATTTGAGGTTGTTCCCCGTGGATACCGCCAGGATCAGGTGGACGATCTTCTCGCGCAACTGGAGGAACAACTATCTTCCGCGCAGAAAAGGTCTAAGCTGGAAGGAAAAGAAGTTAACTAAAGGAGACTCACTATGGCAGCAATGAAGCCGCGCACCACGGGCGGAGAAATGGAAGCAGTAGAGGAGTCCCGCAAAATTGTAATGCGCATCCCCTCGGATGGCGGCGGACGCATCGTCATCGAGCTGAGCAAGGACGAAGCCGCCGAGCTCGGTTCCCTGTTGACCGAGGTTTCTAGCTAGTCTAGGTACATGCTTTCTCATATCGTCGACATTCTGGCCGATCCCAACGATGGCACCGCGCTTTCTGGTGCCGATGATTTCTCTCGACTCGTCTCGGAATCCGGCCACTCTTTTGATGTGGCCAAGCAGGGCTATGTCACCCTTGCCGCTGGCGCCGGGCTCAAGCACAAGGGCGATGACATGGATATGGTCAACGCTCGTGAGACCTATCTGGCCATGGGCCACTTCGCGCCCTTCGTTGAGGCGGTAACCGGGGCCGTCCAGGACGCACTGGATTCCGCCTCCTTGGCCGAGTCCAAGCCCGCCTCCCTCCTCGAGGTGGGCGCCGGCACCGGCTACTACCTGGCCCATACTCTGGACTCCATCGCGGAGGCCCGCGGCGTCGGCCTCGACATTTCCCCGCACGCCGCGAAACACTTGGCCAAGTGCCACCCGCGCGTCGGCGCCGTCGTGGCCGATGTATGGGAGCGCCTGCCTATCCGGGATGAGTCCGTCGACGCAATCTCCGTCGTCTTCGCCCCGCGCAATCCCGCCGAATTCCAACGCGTGCTCGCCCCGGGCGGCCAGGTCATCGTCTTGACGCCCGGCGCTGGACACCTGGATGAGCTGCGCGAGCCGCTCGGCATCCTCGGCGTGGAAGAAGGCAAGGTCGAGCGCATGTATGAGCAGGCCGAGGGCTTCCTCGAGCAGGCGGCCGACCCGGTCGATATCTCGTTCCCCATCGAGCTTGATAAGGCCTCCGTCGCAGCTCAGGTGGGCATGAGCCCGTCCGCGCGCCACATCAGCGCCGGCGAACTCGCCGAGCGCATGGCCGCGCTGCCCCCGACGCTCACGGTCACCGCCCGCGCCCGCTTGGATCGCCTCCGCGCCGTCTAGCTCCCGGTCGGCCACAGCCACCTCCACCGCCCTTCGCGCTCACCGGAAGCGCGTGGGGTGGTTCTTTTCGTCTCCCCAGTGAGCGCGAGGGGAGGTTTTCCCCCTTGCCGCTCACCGGCACACGCTTTCCGACGCCCCAGCATCTTCCCGTGAGCGCGAAGGACGCGTGTGAGGGAGCGAGGGGAGACGCGGCCCAGCGGAGTGAGGCCGAAAACGCGCAACCCCGCCCTTGCCGCTCACCAGGAGAGGCGGAACCGCGCTGGGCGGCCACGCCGGTGAGCGCGAAGGGCGGGGAGGGACGGGCCGGGTGAGGCGGCGCTGAGAGCTGGGGGGTTAGAGCTTGGAACCGGAGCGCTGCCAGTCCTGCTCGATGACGGCCTCGCCGGAGGTCTCGACCCGCAGGCCGGAGCAGCCGCCTTCGAAGTAGACGCGGGAGGCCATCGCGATGAGGCCACCGTCGACGAATACCTCAACGGTGGAGCCGTCTTGGATGATGGTTAGGGTATCGGAGTCGCCTTCGGCAAGCGTGGCGGTGGCGGGGTCGGAATCAGCGAAACAGTGGTCGAAGGCCTTGTTCATGGAGCGATCGAGGCTGATGTCATCGCCGGAGTGGCAGATGGTGGCGGCGGGGTCACCGGCGCCGTCGAGAAGAGTGACCGTTACGCAGGAACCGGAAGGGACCTCCATGACGCCGGTCCAGGAACGGGCGTAATCGGACAGCTTGACGGCATCGGGCAGGCCGCGGGCGGGTGCTTGGTAGAGGACGCCGCCCTCGAGGGTGACCCGGCGAGGCAGGGACAGGGCATTGGCCCAGCCTTCGGCCTCCCAGGAGGCGTGCGCGGTGGCGTCGTCGCCGCGGCCGTTGCCGTTGAGGAGGCCGACGATGACAGCGCGCTCGTAGCGCTGCTCTGGGTTGAGAGTGCCGGTGGTGGTGTTGGTACTGCGCGGACGGGAGAAATCATGGCCGAAGTCCACCCGGCGGAAGCCGGAGGCCACGGTAAAGGTGGTGCCCTCCAGTCGGCCGACGAGGTAGCCGGAGACGTCGCGGCCGCCGCGCTCTAGGGTGACGAAGAGGACGTCGTAGATATTGCCGTCGACCTCATCGCGCAGGCGGACCAAGCGCGGCGAGACGACCGGCGGGATGGGCGAGGTGGCGGGGACTTCGCCCTCGAGGAAGCCAGGGTTGCCGTCGAACTTGAGGCCGCCGCGCAGGTGCCAAGACACGCCATCGGCGGACTCGAGGATGACGGGAACCGGGGCGTCGGAGTGGCCGGTGAGCGCTAGCATGAGCCAGCCATCGTGGCCGGCATCGCGGTCCTCGGAGGCCCAATCGGGCACCACGCAGGGCGAGCGGAAGTGATCAAAGTTGCGGGTATTGCCTACGACCTCGCCAAAACGGACGACATTGGGGTCGAGCGCTTGAGGGTCGTCGGAGACCTCGCAGATCTCGTCCACGTCAGCGTAGCGGGCGAGGTGAACGGCGATTCCGGCGGCGGTCACGGAGGTGAAGTAGAGATGGATATCGTCCGGGCCTTGGGCTACGGAACCTGCGCGCAGGGAGAGCTCGCCGCCGACGGGGGCGAGGGCATCGTCGCAGTCCAACCAATCAAAGGGAGACTCTTCGGAGTAGGTGTGTCCCCAGCGGGCAGGGGAGTCTGCGGTGGGGCGGTACTGGTAGAACAGGTGCCAGGTATCGCCGTCGCGCAGGATACCAGCGGGGGCGTCGAGGACGCCGTCTTCGGGGACAAAATGCAGTTCGGGGCGGTGAGTTGTCACGGCTATCCTTCCTTAAATCAAGCTGCGGTAGATATCGACGGTCTGGGCGGCAATGGTAGCCCAAGAGAAATCGCGAATGGCGCGCTCGCGGCCGGCGCGGCCGAAATCGGCGGCGCGCTCTTTATCGGCGGCGAGGTCATTGACGGCGGCGGCGAGGTCGGCTTCGAAGGCGGCGGTAGCGGCGGCGTCGTAAGGCACCAGCACACCAGTTTCGCCATCGACCACAACCTCCGGAATGCCGCCTACGTTGGAGGCGACAACGGCCGTGCCGCAGGCCATGGCTTCCAGGTTGACGATTCCGAGCGGCTCGTAGATGGACGGGCAGACAAACACATCCGCGCCGGAGTAAATCTGCTGGACCTCGTTGCGCGGGAGCATGTCCTTGACCCAGAAAATGCCATCGCGCTGGGCGCGCAGCTCATCCACCAGCGCCTCGGTCTCCGCCGCGATTTCGGGCGTATCGGGCGCGCCGGCACACAGCACCAGCTGGATGTCCGGGTCGAATTTCTGCGCCGCCTGCAACAGGTGCTTCACGCCTTTTTGCCGGGTAATGCGGCCGACGAAGGCAACGATGGGGCGTTGCTTATCGACGCCCAGCTTGTCCAACACATCCCCCTCACGCGGCTGCCACAGCTCGGTGTCGATGCCGTTGAGGACAACGTGGACCTTGGAGGCGTCGATCCGTGGGTAAGCATCAAGGATGGAGTCCTTCATACCGGCGGAGACGGCGATGACGGCGTCGGCATATTCCATGGCGTTCTTCTCGGACCACGAGGAAACGTCATAGCCGCCGCCAAGCTGCTCGCGCTTCCACGGGCGGTGCGGCTCCAGCGAGTGGGCGGTGACCACATGCGGAATATCGTAGAGCTGGGCGGAGAGGTGGCCGGCAAGACCCGTGTACCACGTGTGGGAATGGGCGATGTCGATATCGGAGGCGGCATCGGCCATGCGAAGCCCAGTGGACAAGGTCTTAAGCGCGCCATTAGCACCCTCAAGTGCGGGGTCCACGCCGTGGACAAATACGTCTTCTTCTTCGCGCGGGGAGCCCATGCAGTGCACGGAGACATCGATGATATCGCGCATAAAACGGGTGAGTTCAGCTACGTGAACTCCGGCCCCGCCGTAGATTTCCGGCGGGTATTCTTTGGAAAAGATTCCGGCTCTCATGCCCACCCAGAATACGTATCTCTGGTGCCGCGTGCAGAAATACGGGATGGGGGTAGAAATGTGCATATATCTGCTGCGAAATGTGGGATTTGCGGTTAGGTTTGGAAACGTGAGAAGCCTGCCAAATGTCCTAGCCATCGTCCTCGCCGGCGGCGAGGGAAAGCGTCTTTTTCCCCTGACCGAAGACCGCGCTAAACCCGCCGTGCCTTTTGGCGGGTCCTACCGCCTCATTGACTTTGTCCTGTCCAATCTGGTCAACGCCGGTTTCCTCAAGATTGCGGTGCTGACCCAGTACAAATCCCACTCCCTGGACCGCCATATTTCCCAGGCGTGGAACTTAGCAGGGCCGACGCCGCAGTACATTGCCTCGGTGCCTGCCCAGCAGCGCCGCGGCAAGCGGTGGTACAACGGCTCCGCGGATGCCATTGTGCAGTCGCTTAATCTCATCTATGACGAGAATCCGGACTACGTCATCGTCTTCGGCGCAGACCATGTCTATCGCATGGATCCGGCGCAGATGGTAGAAGAGCACATTGCCACGGGGCTGGATTGCTCGGTGGCCGGCATTCGCGTGCCGCGCTCGGAGGCAACGGCGTTCGGATGCATCCAGGCCGATGGCATGGGAACCATCACGGAGTTCGTGGAAAAGCCTGCGGACCCACCGGCCACGCCGGATGATCCGAATATGAGCTATGCCTCGATGGGCAACTATGTCTTTACGGCGCAGGCGCTTATTGACGCCCTCTTGGAGGACGAAAAGAACGAGGACTCCGCCCACGATATGGGCGGCGATATTATCCCGTACTTTGTGGAGCGTGGGCAGGCGCATGTCTATGACTTCATGGCCAATGAGGTGCCGGGGTCTACCGAGCGCGATCACGGCTACTGGCGCGACGTGGGCACCATCGATTCCTTCTATGAAGCGCACATGGACATGATTTCGGTGCACCCGATCTTCAACCTCTATAACCGAAATTGGCCGATTCACTCCACGGATGACTCCAATTTCCCGCCGGCGAAGTTCGTGCAAAATGGCATCGCGCAGTCCTCGATGGTGGCGCCGGGCTGCATCGTCTCTGGCGGCACGGTGCGCAATTCCGTGCTGGCGTCCGATGTCCACGTGGCCGATGGCGCCACGGTCGAAGGATCGGTCATCCTGCCGGGCGTGCGCATCGGCCGTGGTGCGGTGGTGCGCCGCGCGATCCTTGATAAGAACGTCGTCGTCAGCGATGGCGCAATTATCGGCGTGGACCGCGAGCGCGATGAGGAGCGCTTCAAGGTTTCTGACGGCGGCGTGGTTGTCGTCGGCAAAAACCAGAAGGTCTAGAGCTTCGTAACGAGGGTGAGCCCGGACCCCAACGGCAAGCGGGTGACGTTCGCGCCCTCGAGCTCGCGCAGGTACTCGTCTGCTTCGCGGGCGGCGGCGGTGTCGCGGTCGGTCCGGGAGACGTCGGCAAGCGTGCCATCGAGCAAAGAATTAGCCAAGACCAGTGTGCCGCCTTGGTGCAGCAGTGGCCACGCTGCCTTGATGATGGCGGGCAGCTCGAGCGCGGCGACGTCGGCGTAGATGACCTGGTAGGCATCATTAGCCAGGCGGCCCATGACCTCGAGTGGGCGAGACGGCAGAAAGCGGCCGCGCGAAGGCGCATAGCCGGCCTCGCGGAAGGCGGTCTTAGCGCTGCGCTGGTGTTCAGCCTCGGGGTCGATGCAGGTCAGAATGCCATTATCGGGCATGCCAGCAAGCAGGTAGAGGCCCACCACATTGGCGGCCGGGGTGATCGCCACGGACTGGGGGCGTTCGGTAGAGCCGGCCGAGGCGGCCGTCAGCGTGGTGAGCAGCTGGCCCGTTGATTCATCTGGAACGGGTAGACCGTACTCATCGGCGTGGTCGCGCGCGCCACGCAGGGCTGCGGAGGGCTCGCTGGTGGTCTCGATATAAGAACGCAGTGCTTCATATGCGGTAGTAGTCACGTAATAGACCTTAGGGAAAAGTGTCCGCCGATGTGGCAAAAACGCGCCTAGCCAGCGAGGTTGTGGTGGGTGGGGACGATGTGACGGACTCACAGGAAATTATCAGCACTGTGGCTGGAGTTTCACTTTGAAGTATAGAAAGATGACATGCATGACAACAACGAAGCGCGATGCCGAATCCCTTCAGTCCGCCACCCCTGAGGCGGCGTTGACCGGTACCGCGGCGTTCGATGCCGGCGAAGCCGACATGCCCGCTTGGGGTGACCTCGTAGCCGAACATGCCGATGGCGTCTACCGCTTGGCGTATCGCCTCTCCGGCAACCAGCACGATGCAGAGGATCTCACCCAGGAAACCTTCATGCGCGTCTTCCGCTCCCTGGATAAATACCAGGCCGGTACGTTTGAAGGCTGGCTGCACCGCATTACCACCAACCTCTTCTTGGATATGGTTCGCCATCGCTCCAAGATCCGCATGGAGGCCCTGCCGGAGGATTATGAGCGCGTGCCCGGCACGGATATGACCCCAGAGCAGGCCTATACTGTGGCCAACTTGGACCCGGCGCTGCAGTCCGCGCTCGATGGCCTGGCTCCCGATTTCCGCGTGGCGGTGGTGCTGTGTGATGTGGTTGGCATGAGCTATGACGAGATTGCGGAGACCCTGGGCGTCAAGATGGGTACGGTGCGCTCTCGCATCCACCGTGGCCGCTCGCAGCTGCGTGCGGCACTCGAAAAGGAAGCGCAAACCAATGCGGAAACCCGCATGCTGCTGCGCACGCGTTAAACCACCGCGCGCTAAACTTTAAAGAAACTGCATAGTCCCCGCTGCCGGCGGGGACTTTCCGTGTCACTGAAGGCCAAGCAACTAGTGGAGGAGGGTGTCGATGGACTCGCTGCGAGGACGCCGGACCGTGTCCACGCTGAGCGTGCGCGGCGGATTCGATGCCGCCCAGGCCAAGGCCCGCGATAAGGCGAAAGCCAAGGCGCGGCGCAGCGATACCATCGGGCACCTTGGCCCTGAGGCTGTCGTTGCCTTCGTCGACGGGGAGATGGAGCCGAAATTCATGCACCGCGTGCGCATCCATTTGGTGCACTGCGCCGAATGCCGCGCGGATGTGCACCAGCAGCGCCATGCCTCGGAGTGGGTTCGCCACTGCGCGGATTCCGCGAAGGTCAAGGCGCCGCAATCCCTGCTGGCAAAACTCGCGGGCATTGCCACCGAAGAGGTTGCGCCCGGGCCGGATGCGGCAACGCCCGTGCACCGGCCGCAGCAGGATTTTTTGGACAAGGTGGAGATGGTGGTTCGCGCAATCAAGCACAATCAGCGCGGCTAAGAGTGAGGGACTAGTATTTAACCGTGTTTTCTTCCATTGGTTGGCCCGAGATTTTCGTCATCGTACTCTTGGGCATCATCGTCATCGGCCCGGAACGCATGCCCGAGGTGATTAAGGATGTGCGCGCGGCCATCTACGCGGCGCGCAAGGCTATCAATAACGCCAAGGCGGAACTCAACGGCGAGATGGGCTCGATTACCTCGGAATTCGATGACATCCGCGGCCCGCTCACCCAAGCTGCCCAGTGGACGCGCCTAGGCCCTAAGGGTGCAATTACCAAGGCGCTTTTCGACGGCGACGATTCCGCCTGGGACGATTTCAACCCCAAGAAAATGGCAGAAAACGTCAAAACCGCTACCGCGCCACAGGAGCCGGAGCAACAGCCGCAGTCCCAACCGCAGCAGCAGCGCCCGAGCTTCGACTACTCCCAGATCTATGCCGAGCAGCCGCAGCCAGAGCCCCAGCCGCAGCAACACACCGAAGCCTCCCAGCCGACGGAGCAGCCCGCGCCCGAGAAAAAGCCGCCACGCGGTGGGGAAGAATCCACCGGCGGCGGCTTGTGGGGCGATGTAACTTAGGGGGTTAGTTCACGCCTAGGTTGAGGTTTTTGCCCACCAGGGAATCGGAGCGGATGGCCAGCTTATCGGCCACCGCCTGAATCTGTTGGGCGGCGGGGGACTCGGGGGAATCGAGAACAATCGGCGTGCCGGCATCGCCACCGCTGCGCAAAGTGGGATCCAGCGGCACGGATGCCAGCAGCGGCACCTCATGGCCCAAGATAACGCCTAGGCGATCGGCCACAATCTGTCCGCCGCCGGAGCCAAAGACATCCATGGTGGAGCCATCCGGCATCACCATGGCTCCCATGTTTTCAATTACGCCGGCCACGCGCTGGCGGGTCTGCTGGGAGATGGAACCGGCGCGCTCTGCCACCTCTGCCGCCGCGGCCTGCGGGGTGGTGACAATGAGTAGCTCCGCGTTCGGGATGAGCTGGGCTACGGACAGGGCGACGTCGCCAGTGCCCGGAGGCAGGTCCAAGAGCAGCACGTCGAGGTCGCCCCAGAATACGTCAGCCAGGAATTGCTGTAGGGCGCGGTGGAGCATGGGCCCGCGCCAGACCACTGGGGCATTACCCTCCACAAACTGCCCGATGGAAATGTGCTTGATGCCATGAGAAATCGGTGGCAGCAGCATCTCATCATCGAGCACGGTAGGACCGTCGGTGCAGCCCAAGAGGTTAGGTACGGAGTGGCCGTAAATATCGGCGTCCACAATGCCAACCTTGAGGCCCTTCTGGACCAGCGCTGCGGCAAGGTTTACGGTCATGGAGGACTTGCCTACGCCGCCCTTACCGGAGGCCACCGCGAAAACGCGGGTGGTGGAATTAGGCTTTGCAAACGGGATTTCCGGCTCGGCTTGGCCGCCGCGGAGCTTCTTCTTGAGCTCGCGACGCTGCTCATCGCTCATGGCTTCCATCGTCACCGTGACGTTTCCAACGCCCTCGATATCCTCTACCGCAGCGCGGGTGTTGGACTCGATGGTGGACTTCATGGGGCAGCCAGCGATGGTGAGGTAAATTTCCACGGCCACGTCATTACCGGTGACGGTAACGGACTTCACCATGTTGAGCTCGGTGATGGGGCGGCCGATTTCGGGGTCTTCGACGCGGGAGAGTGCCTCGCGTACGGCGGATTCAGTAATAACGCTAGACATAACCCTTGCCATCTTAGTCACGCCGCAACAGGAGGTAAACACACCCTCGGTGTAGAATCAGCTAGACGCTCACGCGCCGCTAACTATAAGGAGAAGAGTATCGCTATGCGCAGCTTTACCCGCCCCGCCCGCGCCGTTGCCGGTGTGGTGTTGACAGCAACGCTGCTTTCCGGCTGCTCTTCCCAGTTCGATACCAACCCCTTTGCCGAGAGTCCCCAGAGCGAGCCCATTGGCATTTTGGTGGATACCAATGAGACCGACCAGCTTGTCCTTGCGGAAATCTTCCGCCAGGAGCTGATGGGGCAGGGCCGCGAGGCGTCCATTGTGAAGGAAGACATCTTCCAAGAGACCAAGGGTGGGCGTTCCATGAACCCGGGCGGCAATTTCTATGTGGGCTGCACCGGCGCGTTCCTTAATATCCTCAATCCCGGTGAGGCGCGGGCGATTTCTAAGGATTACAAAAAGGCACAGAAAGCCTCCGAGCCCGGCGGCGAGGACTACCTGGCCCGCACCCACATTGCGCTCATGTCGAGCTTGCCCACGGATACCTCCACGGTCGAGCCTTCCGGTGCAAGCGGTTGCGAGGATGCCGAGCCCGAATTACCAGAGAATTTCGTGGTGCTCTATCAAGACGATCTCTTTGACCGCGAAGAGCGCCAGGCAGTGGCCTCGCTGACTAAGTTCATTACCCAAAAAGACATCTCTGACATGGCCGAAGAGGTAGAAAACGACGACATCAGCGTGGAGAAGGTCGTGCGCTCCTGGATGAATTCCTCCGGCGTCGACATCGCCCATGAAGAGGGCGACTCCGATTCTTCCGGCGGGTCGAATCTCACTGGTTCTTAATATTTGACTGTTGGCAGGTTTGTGTGAGTTTCCCGGGCTTGTCGGCAGTTCGGAGCTCCTGACGGTTAGTAACCGGCAGGCCAACAGCTCCACAGGAGTCGACCCCTCAAGCACACATGTGACTCGACGTGGAACACTTCCTCGCTTGTGAATACCGACGCTAATGCCTTTGGATTGCTGCCTGGTTTTAGTGGCATGCATCCGCGACACGATTGGGCATATCAAGTAGGCGCGCTAATTCTTAACCCGCTCCCTTTGCTCTCATGGGAAAGCGATCACCGAGAGAATAGTGGTCCGCTGGTGAGCGCGAAGGATTGGGAGATGAGAACGGACGTGAGAGGGCAAGAAGGCCGAGGAAGTGCTCTGGCAGAAGCAAGAGCAGAAGCAGGATTAATGCTGGCGTCGGCGTGAATAAACCCCAGTGAGGAGGTCCTCACTGGGGTTTAAACGGGGTAGAGGCGACTAGATGTCGAAGGCCTCTTCCAGCAGGTTCTTCTGCTCAATCTGGTGCACCTTGGCGTTACCGGTGGCAGTCGAGGACTGAGCACGGCGGGAAACGCGAACCAGCTCCGGCATATCCGGAATCAGGGTGCGCAGGTGCTCGTTGTAGAACGGCCATGGGCCCTGGTTGGCCGGCTCGTCCTGAACGAAGCGGACCTGGGTGGCATTCGGGTAAGCCTCGAATGCCTCGCGCAGGCGGTTGAACGGAATCGGGTGGAGCATCTCCACGCGGACGATGGCGATGTCATCGCGGCCATCGGCCTCGCGCTTCTTCTCCAGATCCCAGTACAGCTTGCCGGAGACCAGCATGATGGTCTTGACCTTGTCGGTATCGCCGACCTTCTTGCCGTTGATATCAACGAAGTTCGGGTCATTGATAACGGACTGGAAGCGCTTGACCTCGGTGAAGTCTTCCACGGCGGAGGTGGCCGCCTTGTTGCGCAGCATGGACTTCGGGGTGAAGACGACCAGCGGGCGCTTCATCTCACCGAGTGCCTGGCGGCGCAGCAGGTGGAAGTGGTTAGCCGGGGTGGAAGGCTGAGCCACGGTCATGGAGCCCTCAGCGCACAGCTGTAGGTAGCGCTCGATGCGGGCGGAGGAGTGGTCCGGGCCTTGGCCCTCGTAGCCGTGTGGGAGGAGGAGTACCAGGCTGGACAGCTGGCCCCACTTCGCCTCGCCGGAGGAGATGTACTCGTCGATGATGGTCTGGGCGCCGTTGGCGAAGTCACCGAACTGTGCTTCCCAGGCCACGAGAGCGTCTGGGTTGCCCACGGTGTAGCCGTACTCGAAGCCCATGCCGGCGTACTCGGTCAGAGCGGAGTTGTAAACCATGAACTTGCCGCCGTTGCCCTTGGAGGTGGCGACCGCGTGCATCGGGTTGTACTCGTTGCCGTTGCGCGGGTCGAAGGTGACGGCGTGGCGCTGGGTGAAGGTACCGCGGCGGGAATCCTCACCGGCCAGGCGGACAACCTTGCCCTCGCCGGCCAGGGAACCGAAGGCGATGAGCTCGCCCCAGCCCCAGTCGATGCCGCCCTCGCGGGAGGACTTCTCGCGCTCCTTGGCTACCTTGCCCACGCGCTTGTGGTACTCAAAGTCCTCTGGTGGGTTGCCGTAGGCGGCACCCAGCTCGGCGAGTTCCTCGGCGGTGATGGAAGTATCCAGGCCGCGGGTGAGCTCCTGGGAGGAAGTGATGCCGGTCTGCTCCTTCGGGCGAGCCTTGCCGGCTTCCTTGTGCTCGGCAAAGACGGATTCCATCTGGTCGTGGAAGTCGCGTGCGGCTGCCTCGGCATCCTCAGCGGAAAGGTCACCACGGCCGATGAGGTCGTTGGTGTAGTGCTCGCGCACTGCCTTGTGCTCGTCGATGACGGAGTAGAGCTCCGGCTGGGTCATGGATGGGTCATCGGCCTCGTTGTGACCGCGCAGGCGGTAGACCATGAGGTCGATGAAGACGTCCTTGCCAAACTGGCGGCGGTACTCGGCTGCCATCTGACCAACCCAGACCACTGCCTCTGGGTCATCGCCGTTGACGTGGAAGACCGGGCAGTCGAAGCCCTTGGCCAGGTCGGTGGCGTAGTGGGTGGAGCGACCGGAGTCCGGGGTGGTGGTGAAGCCTACCTGGTTGTTGACCACGATGTGGACGGTGCCGCCGTTGGTGTAACCGCGCAGCTGGGACAGGTTGATGGTCTCCTGAACAATGCCCAGGCCGGTGAAGGAAGCATCACCATGGAGCATGACCGGAACAACGGTGTGGCCCTCTGGGCCCTTGTCCAAGATGTCCTGCTTAGCGCGGGCGATGCCCTCCATGACCGGATCCACGGCCTCGAGGTGGGATGGGTTGGCGGCAAGGGTGACCTTGATTTCGCCATCGCCAAACATCTGCAGGTGGTGGCCCTCGGAGCCCAGGTGGTACTTCACGTCACCGGAGCCGCCGAGCTGGCCGCCCTTGTAGTTGCCGTCGAACTCGCCGAAGATATCGGCCAGTGGCTTGCCCACGATATTGAACAGGACGTTCAGGCGGCCGCGGTGCGGCATGCCGATGACAACCTCGTCCAGATCCTGGCCGGCGGCGGTATCGATGATGGAATCCAGCAGCGGAATGAGGGTCTCGGCGCCCTCGAGGGAGAAGCGCTTCTGGCCCACGTACTTGGTCTGCAGGAAGTTCTCGAATGCTTCGGCGGCATTGACCTTTTGCAGGATGTACTTCTGCTCCGCGTTGGTCGGCTTCGGCATACCCGCCTCCAGGCGGTCCTGCAGCCAGCCGCGCTCATCGCGGTCCAGGATGTGGGTGTATTCTGAGCCGACCTTCAGGGTGTAGGCGGCGCGCAGGCGAGACAGCACCTCGCGCAGGGTCATCTGCTCCTTGCCGCCAAAGCCACCGACGTTGAAAGTGCGGTCCAGATCCCAGATGGTCAGGCCGTGGGTCGCGATGTCGAGGTCGCGGTGGTCCGGGTTAGGCAGGCCCGGCTGTACCCAGCCCAGCGGGTTGGTATCAGCCAGCAGGTGGCCGCGGGAGCGGTAGGACTCGATGAGCTGCATGACGCGGGTGTTCTTGTCCACGCCGGAGTTCGGCACGTCCTGTGCCCAACGGAACGGCTCATAAGGCACGCCCATGGAGGAGAAGAGGTCGTCCCAAAAGGCGCCGTCGACAAGCAGCTGGCCAATGGTGCGCAAGAACTCGCCGGACTCCGCACCCTGGATGACGCGGTGGTCATAGGTGGAGGTCAGGGTAACCAGGCGGCCGACGCCCAAGTCTGCCAAGCGGTCCGCGGAAGCGCCGGCGAACTCGGCCGGGTAATCCATGGAGCCCACGCCGATAATGGAGCCGGCGCCCTTAGTCAGGCGGGCGATGGAGTGGCGGGTGCCGATGCCGCCTGGGTTGGTGAGGTTAATGGTCACACCAGAGAAGTCATCCATGGTGAGCTTGTTCTTGCGAGAACGGGTAACGATGTCCTCGTAGGCCTCAACAAACTCGGAGAAGGACTTGGTCTCGCACTCCTTGATGGCGGCGACGACCAATGCGCGGGAGCCATCCTTCTGCGGAAGGTCAATTGCCAGGCCCAGGTTAATGTGCTCCGGCTGGATGACAAAAGGCTTGCCATCCTTTTCCTCGTAGCGCACGTTCATGTCTGGGTGCAGCTGTACGGCCTTAACCATGGCGTAGCCGATGATGTGGGTAAAGGAGATCTTGCCACCGCGGGTGCGCTTGAGGTGGTCATTGATCATGGAGCGGTTTTCCCACATGAGCTTGACCGGCATATCGCGCACGGTGGTAGCGGTAGGAATCTCCAGGGATTCTTCCATGTTCTTGGCAATGGCCTTGAACATGCCCTTGAGCTGGCGCTCCTCGCCGCCCTTATAGTCCGCAATGCGGTCGAGCGGGGACTCGGGCTTCTTTACGGATTGCTTTGCCTTGGCGGTCTTGTCCTGCGCCTTGGCCACGGACTTATCCACGTTGGTCTCGCGGGCCTCCTGCTTGCGGGCGGTAGTCGTACCCTCAGTCTTCTTCGCGGCAGGCTTAGACGGCTTCTTCGGGGCTTCCTTGGCAGGTGCCTCAGACTTGGGCGCGCCGTTTGCTTCGAAGTAGTCGCGCCACTCCTTATCTACGGAGCTAGGGTCCTTGGAGTACTGCTGGAACTGCTCGTCTATCAGCCACGCATTGGGGCCGAAGATATTCGATGTGCTCACGGCAGGTATTCGCCTCATTTCTCTGCTTTAAAATGGTCGTTTATTCGACTTTAGTGCGGCCTTTGCACGAGCGCATGCGTCACTCGCCAAAGAGTCTGCCTACATGATACGGGTCATACCCCTAAACTCACTATGTTAGGGGTATCAATTGCCCCACTTATCGGTTCCCGGCTACCCCTAGGCTTGGGTGAGGGGAGAAAGCTGCTCGCTGGCGTGCTCGATGACCTGCTTGGCCAGCTTGCGGTTGGCGGTAGTGCCGAGCACGGCGCCGATGCCCATGGGCATGAGCTTGCTGATCCACGCCCACTCCAGGCGCTTGGTGATCTGCTTGGTAAAAAGCTTGGTCAGGCGGCCGTTGATTCCAGACAGCGTCGGGCCGGAGAAACGGGACAGGCTAGCGGCCGAGCGCATGCCCGCCACGCTATTGAGATCACCCACAAAGGTATCCACCAAAGCGGAGCCCTTCGAACCGGTCAGCACCAAAAGTACAAGGGCGCGGCGGCGCTCGGGGGACTTGATGTCATCGCCATGCAGGTAGGCCGAAGCCAAGATGTACCACGCGGCAGCCTCCAAGAAGACCACAGATTCGCCGGCGATGGTAGCTGCACCGGTTACCAAACCGACGCCAGGGATGGCAGCGGAAGCGCCCGCGGCCGCACCGGTGCCGGAGGTGATATTGAGGAAGTGCTTGTCAATGAGCTCCTGTAGCTGCTGCGGGCTCGCGTCCTTATTGCGCTTCTTCAGGTTCTCTACGTACTTGATAATGACGCTGGACTGCACGGCCACTGCGCGGTCCAGGGAATTGAGTAGGGCAGAGGTAAAGCGGTTGGTATCTTCCGGATCGATGTCATAGGTATCGACGGTATCGACCTCGGAGGAGTTGTCCTTTTTGTCTTTAGTAAATAGCCCCATTTTCCTTCTCTTTCGCTAAAACTTATCTGCGCCCAGCATAGTAAAGGCTCTATTAATGCGCCGCCGCGCCGCAAGGAGATCGCCGAGGGCGTGCAAGCCACCTAAGCTAGTAGGTATGGTTACGCCGCACGAGAACAACCGCGACTCCGGGGGTTTCCCTCCGGAGGAGTCTTTCGCGGCGGCGCGCCTCAAAGCAGAGCAGGCCCACGAACGCGCCCGCCGCGCGCACGAAGAGGCCCAAAACGCCCTGGCAGATGAGCTCACCGTCCGCACCACCTCCGGGTGGGTGCGCGGCGTTATAGAGGAGGACCTGCGCACCGATCTCCCCATTAGCGCCGGTCCGGTGCTCACTTGGCGCGGCATCCCCTTCGGCGATACCACCGCCGGGGACAACCGCTTCCGCGCCCCGCAGCCCGCACCGGCCTGGGAGGGTGTGCGCGATTGCAGCCAATTCGGCCCACCTGCCCCGCAACCAACGTATTCCTGGACCGACCGCATTATCGGCTCCGAGGACTGCCTTCACCTCGACATCGTGCGCCCGCGCACCGAAGAAAAGCTTCCCGTGGTGGTCTACCTACACGGCGGCAGCTTCATTATGGGCTCGTCCCACATGCTCATGCTCCGCGGTTTTGAGCTGGCCACCCGCATGGACGTGGTCTACGTATCCATTAATTTCCGCCTCAACTCCCTGGGCTATTTGGATCTGCGCAGCCTGGGCGGGGACTGCTGCGCTAACCCAGCGGTGGCCGATCAGATCCTGGCGCTGCAGTGGGTGCGCGACAATATTGCGGCCTTTGGCGGCGACCCAGATTCTGTCACCCTCATGGGAGAGTCGGCCGGTGGCGCGGCGGTTCTCACCCTCATGACGAGCCCGGCCGCGGAGGGCCTCTTCCACCGCGCCATTGCCCAGTCCCCGCCGATTGCCATGATCCATTCTCGCGCCCAGTCCACCTTGTGGGCACGCGAGCTGGTCCACCGCATGGCCTTGCCCCGGCGCACCTCGGTGGAGGACCTGCGCCAGGAAAACTTTGCCGATCTGGTGCGCTCGGGCCAATCCATGATGTGGCGGGCCGGCGAGCTCATTCACCTCAATTCCTGCTACGCGCCCACGGTGGATGATGAGCTCATTCCAGAACATCCCATCGCCGCCTTTGAAAATGGGCACCAGCACCAGATTCCGCTGCTCATTGGCACGAACTCGGACGAGGCTAGCTTTGGCAAATTCCTCTTCCAGCGCCAAAGCTCCCGCGAGCGCGCCGCCTTGCGCCTTCTGGCTTCCTTCGATCCCCAGCACGCCCCCGAGGTCGTGGCCGCCTATGACGGTGCGGTGGCCCGGGAGGACTTTGCGCACCTGCTTGCCGACGCCCTCTTTTGGGCACCCTCCACCCGCATCGCCACCGCCCATGCGCAGGCGGCGCCAACGTGGATGTATCGCTTCGACTTCGCCTCTGCTGTCCTCAAATGGCTGGGCCTCGGCGCGATGCATTCGATGGAACTGGGCAACGTCTTTGGTGACCCTTATTCCTCGCGCGCGTCTTTCCTTACCAATTGGGGCTCGCGCGCGGCGATGGAGGAACTTACCGCCACCATGCAGCGACACTGGTCCGCCTTTATCCACGGCGGCCGCCCGGAGATGAGTTGGCCACGCTACGGGTTCACTCAGCGCGCCACCATGATCTTCGATGCCGAGGCCTATATTGAACACGCGCCGCACGAGCTCAAGCGGCAAGCCTGGGAGGGATACCACATGTTGGAATGGGGAAGTGGGCGCCCGGAGCTGGTGAGATCTTTGGGCTTCCAACCATCCGGGTGGGAATAACGGTAGACTCCACAGTGACCGCGGGCGGCGGCTTGCCTACCGTGGGAACCTCTGCTTCCGAAGGATGGATTTTAAACCACCATGAGCTTTTTCGAAGATATTGCTTCTGCATTGGATGCCGAGGGCATCGAGTCCCGCGTCAACGATGACGTCATGTTCGTTCCAATCACCTCTGATCTGGAAATCCAATTTATTGAAATCGATCCGCTTCTCCCCGCTGCGAACGTCTACATTGCCGCGGCGGATGTTGATGAAGACGATGAAGAATTTGAGGCAGTTCTCGTCTCCGTCGCCTTCTCTGTAGATGACGCCGTGGAGGCGGTGTCCCGCCACATCGCTACCGACCAGGTGGTCACCGTCCTGCGGGACCTGCTGGAGGGCACCGATGAGCGCATCGCGGAACTAGAATTTGCCCAAGATGAGCTCAACCCGCATCTCGTCGTGGCTGAAGTGGCCAATGACTCGGAGCTGCGCGTGCTCGTGGAAACCATTGACGGCGTCCCGTCCGCCATTGTGCGCTTCCTTGCCTTCGACTTCGACGAAGACGATCTCGATGACATGGAGGATGAGGCAGTCGCCCTCGCCTGGGAAGTGGACGAAGAGGATGAGGACCTCGACGAGGCTGACCGCCTTGCCCTCTTTGATAACGCCGAGTTTGATGACGTTCCCATCGTGGAGGTTCCCGCCGAGGCCCTCGAGCTTGGCACCTACACCGACTTCGATCGCCTCTTTGATGTCCTAGGCCTCGTCTCCGAGCAGGCCCTGGACTGGGAAGCACAGCTCGTTTCCTTCGATGACGAAGACTACGAAGAGCCCGATGTCTACGATATCTTCGGCGAAGACGACGAGGACGATGACGAGGATTACCTGGACGGCGACGATGCCGACCTGGATGATGAATCCGACGCCCCCGAAGCCGACGAGAAGTAATCCCGGCCTTCCGAAAGCCCAGCCCCGCCGCCTTCCGCGGTCAGGCTGGGTCTTTCCCGTTTTAGAGGCCCTTTTGTGTTGCTACTTTCGCGCGCCGCCAATTAGGCTTTAGGGCAATCCCAGCGTCCAGCTGGGAATCCGCCCTGAACCAAGCCGTGTGAGGAGGAGAAGACCATGGCAATGACCCGCGATACCACGTGGCGCTACGTCCTTGTCGTGGTCGCCGTGGCACTCTCGCTCGCCGCGTGGTTTTGCACCGTCTTTGGGGTGTACTCCACGGTAAATATGACTTTCGAGTCCTACCTGACCGCCAGCGTCTGGGTCCTCCTCCTAGCGGCCGCGGTGCTGCTATATACCTCGCAGCATGGGCTGGTGCCTAACTGCATCCTCCTGTATCCGATCTTCGGCGCCTCCATCAACCTGCTGTTGGGCTCGTTGACGGTGCGCACGCAGGTGCCGATGTTCTTCGATGCTGTCGGCACCGCCATCGTCGCCATCATCGCCGGTCCCGTGCTCGGCATGGCCACGGGGCTTACCACCACCGTATTGGGCGGAGCGTACTTTGCCTATAATCTCGCCTTTGCGCCCGTAGGTATCTTTATCGGTGCCGCAGTAGGCCTGCTGGCTCGCCGCGGGGTATTCAACAAGCTGTCCTGGATCATTTTCTCCGGCCTCGGAATAGGCATCGGCTCCGGCGTGATGAGCGTGTACGTACTCATCTTTTCCTTCAGCGGTCACCCACGCAAGGGGCCACAAAACCTCACCAAGTTCTACGAGATGATTTTCCAAGACGAGCGCCTGGCCATCATCTTGCAGGGCCTTACCTCGGACATTTTGGATAAGGTCTTTA
Organism: Corynebacterium sp. MSK158; assembly: GCF_030229085.1. Lineage (NCBI taxonomy): Bacteria > Bacillati > Actinomycetota > Actinomycetes > Mycobacteriales > Corynebacteriaceae > Corynebacterium > Corynebacterium sp. MSK158. The sequence continues at coordinate 221,135 of NZ_JASPHJ010000001.1, read as the reverse complement.
CCGTCCTCATCGCCTGCTTGGTCCTGCGCTTTATGCCAAAGGTAATTGCCCGGCACTACACGGTGACCTTCAACCACGAGGTGATGAGGAAGGTGCTCCACGCGCCTGACCCGCATGCAGGACCAGACGCATCTGCGCAGTCAACACAACAGCGAGCGACCGCCTAGGCGGCTTGGCTGAAGCCGGCGAAGAGCGACTCGGGGGAGTGGACCGGCTGATAGGAGCTATCCACGAGCCATACGTAAGTGGCGTTCGGGCCACGGGAGACCTCGTGGACTGCACCAACCATCTCTGCCGGCACGAGCGTGCGCACCCAGCCCTCGGCCACGGCCGGCTCTACCGTCTGACCAAAGTTCTCGGTAATGCGGATAGTAATCAGATACGCCGGAATGCGGTCTTGGCCAAAGCCGCGCACGCGGGCCTTCACGCGCGCGCCCACGCGGTGGCGGGTAATGCTCATGCAATACTCTCCGCCCGGTCCACCGGCGGGCGTCGGCAGTTGCTTTATCGGCGGGCGCCAGGTGGGAGTAGGGCGCGCCAGGGAGCGCGGGTGGTGCATGATGGCGGCGATGGAATTGATGGTGTCATATTCGTGGTAGAGCAAGTCCGCCGCAATCTCGGAAGCGGACTGGGGCAGATTCATTGCGGTGGGCTGGGGAAACTTCTTTTGTACGTTGTGCATGGCCATCACACTAGAACTCAACGCGGACACAACCCCACCAAAAACAAACACCTGTTCGAACATAAGTCGCAAATGGCTTTCCCTGACGCCAAGGATTAGAGTTGCAGCCGATATGATGAATACACGCAGTGGGGAAGTAGAACACGAGGAAGCGCCCAAGATTCCGCGCGAAATCTGGGTCATGGTCACGGCCGCCTTTATTATCGCTTTGGGCTACGGCCTCATCGCCCCGCTGCTTCCGCAGTTCGTGGTGAGCTTTGATGTCTCCATGGCTGCCGCGGGTCTTGTGGTCTCCATCTTCGCAGCTTCGCGCCTTATCTTCGCGCCCATGTCCGGATCGCTTGTGGATCGCGTCGGCTCGCGCCGCGTCTACCTCATCGGGCTTATGACCGTCGCGGTGACCACGGGCCTAGTCTCCATTGCGCAAAGCTACTGGCACATCGTGGCCCTGCGTGCCCTGGCCGGCATTGGCTCGACCATGTTCACTGTCTCCGCCATGGGCCTTATCGTGCGCATGTCCCCACCGACGATTCGCGGCAAGTGCTCTGCCACCTACGCCACTGCCTTCCTGCTCGGTAACGTCGCCGGCCCAGTTCTTGGTGCCAGCCTGTCCTTCCTGGGGTTCCGCTGGCCTTTTTTCATCTACGGCGTGGGCGTGGCGCTGGCCGCGTTCGTCGTCTGGTGGCAAATGCCTCGCGTGAACCATAAACAAGCCAGCAAGGATAAGCTGCCACCCATGCGCTTGCAGGAGGCCTGGGGCGATACTGCCTACCGCGCGGTGCTGACCTCCAACTTTGCCCATAGCTGGATCAATATGGGTGTGCGCGTATCCGTCCTGCCGCTTTTTGCGGCCTCCATCTTCCACAATGGCGCGGCCGCCTCCGGCCTGGCACTCGCAGTCTTTGCGGCCGGCAACGCCATTGTGTTGCAGTTCTCTGGCAAGTGGTCCGATATCCACGGCCGCAAGCCACTTATCCTCATCGGCCTCCTTGGCTCCGCCATCTTCATGGTGCTCATGGGCATGGCTACCAGCGTGTGGTTCCTCCTGCTCGTCTCTGCCTTTGCCGGCGCCTCTTCCGGGCTAATCAACCCCTCCCAGCAGGCCGCGGTGGGTGACATCGTGGGAAATGATCGCTCCGGCGGCAAGGTGCTATCCACCTTCCAGATGGCCGGAGACTTCGGTCAAATCTTGGGTCCCATGCTCATTGGTCTGCTTGCCGACGCCTCCGGCTTCCCCCTCGCCTTCACCGTCTGCGGCGCCATCGCCTTCATCGGCATCATTGCCTGGGCATTCGGCCGCGACCCGCACGCAGGGGTGGGGAACAAGCCCAAGCGAGTGCCGCAGGGGAAGTAGGCACTTATTCTCGGCTAGAGAATTTCAGCCAATTGGGAAACGCATAGATAAACGAAGGCAACGGAGATTACCGCCATCAACGTGTTGACGATCCAACCGTTTCTCCATTGCTTTGGGGTGTGTTTGGTATTGAGTAGGACCAAAAGCGTAAGGCCTAAGAACGGCATAAACAAAGCGCCCAGGACTCCGTAGGCGATGATAAGGCCGGTTGGCTTTCCGAGGAGCAAAAGCAGCATTGGTGGGAAGGTTAGCCAGATGAGGTAAGCGCGGTAGTACTTTCCACCAGTACTGGTTCGGGGATCGCCTTGCGGGATCTTTTTGAGGTGACCTATGTAGTCGGCAAACATCAGGGATACACCGTTCCAAACACCAAGGCAGGAAGAGAACGCGGCGGAGAAGAACCCGACGATGAACAACTTAGACATGAACGTTCCGTAGCGGTCCTCGAGAACGTCTGCCATATCAACGAGCCCCTGATCATTATCGGAGACCGCGACGTTGGCGCTGTAGAGTAGTTCGGCACCCAGTGCGAGTGTGGCCAAGACAAAAATTCCGGTAACAGCGTAAGCCACCGCATTGTCCATGCGCATGACCTGCATCCATTTCGGTGTGTACCATTCCTTTTCTCTCAGCCAGTAGCCATAAGCGGCAAGCGTGATTGTGCCGCCCACTCCGCCGGCGATGGACAACACGTAGACGAAGGAGCCATCCGGAATCTGCGGTACCAAACCGCCGATGACTTCGGGAAGGTTCGGGGCCGTAATGGCTGCGATACCCACCACGGTGACAAACATGATTCCGACCAAGATGGCTGATAGCTTCTCGAAAAGCTGATATCGCCCAAGCCAAGTTAGAGTAAAGCAGGATATTCCGGCAATAGTTGCCCACATTTCTAGGCTGGTACCTGGGAAAAGAGCGCTAAGGGCGAGACCAGCGCCGGACATCGATGCGGCACCGTAGACAAGACCCCAAATAACGATATAAGGGGCAAAATACCAAGAAGTCCACCGTCCCAACTCGCGCCAACCATGGAACATCGTGTTTCCGGTAGCAAGGCTATACCGACCGACGCCTTCGACCAGCACAATCTTCATTATTGTTCCGATAATGACCGCCCACAGGAGAGCGTAGCCATAGCGTTGACCGGCAATCATGGTGGCAACTAGGTCGGCTGCGCCGACACCCGTCGCTGCCGCAACAAGTCCCGGACCAACCAGGGTTCATTTCACTCTTGTCTGGTCGGTTGATTCTGTGTCGTGCTTGCCCCCTGCAGGCCGGGCGGAATTCGATTCGCTGGTCTGGCTCATAGCACCCTCTCGATTGATTGTGTTTCTAATCACTATAGGGAGAGTGCTGCCTAGTATCAGGAAAACGAGGAATTCAATTCCTCGAGCGGAGATTTAAGCCACCGTTCTTCCCGCAGCATAAAGAGCCTTGGGCATCGACCTCTGGAGCTTCCACTCAAATTGGATCGGCTTTTCCCCATGGTGGGAAACATAATCCACTGCACCGAGGTAGGTATATGCGCTCGCTGTCCCTACTTCGTTTTTCTTGGTAAAGCGCGAGGCAATGAGGATTTTCCCATCACGTTCCTGATGGCCGATATATCGCCTAGCCGCCTTTGATTTCAAAGTCGTTGTTGATTGAGATTCCCAGTGCAAGAGATCGGGTGATATTGGATAGTCTCGGTAGTTCGTGGAGGCACTAACTTGTTCGTCCTTTTGGAACGTCACCAAGAAAAGATCAGTGTTGATATCGGGAAAATATTTCACACCTTCGCGTGGCAGGTTTACAAGCTGCTGAAGGCTTCCTGACTCTAAAGCGCCAATAAGCTCGGCCAACGAGTAATCCGCATGCGTTTCCAAAACTGAACTATCGCTATGCTGTGGAACGATACGCGAGGAGTCACTGCTCAGTTGCATAACCTGTTTCAACTCCCAAGCAACTTGTGGGTATTGGCGCAAAATCGTCAGGGCCGCGTCATAGGAACCAGGGTGCGGAGAATTTGAGTTTGCCCAGAATCCGAGTACGAGCATTCGGGTGAAGGCCTGGTCGGATGGCTCCATGTCGGCGTAGTGAAGACTTGGGGTGGAAAGGATGCGCAGATAGGCATCGATTCGGTGTGGATCGTTGACGTGAAGGAAGACTCGAATTCTGTTAAGTAGAAATGATTCGGTCTCATCGGCGTTTTGCTCTAGTAGGCCTTCTTCTCGAAGAAGCCGTGTCCACGAATATTTCGACGGGCGGTAGATATCCTCTAGTTGCAGGTTAGAATCCTCAAGGAACTCTTTGAGATTCGTGGTTCGAATTTCCGAGAGCAATGCCCGCACTTTGCGTAAGGAATTTCGTGAGACCTTCTTGACGTTTCGGAGAACCTGCTCGGTCGTCGATTGATCGAATTGAATATGCGAACCCGGTGGGGCGGTGGGAAAGCCCTGTTCAATTTCTTCAACCAAGCGCTTGCCGCGTTTTCTGGTTAAGGCATGGAACTTTCTCTCAAAATCAAAATCGACATGCTGCTGGCCAATGAAATCGAGAATGACGCAGGAGTCCTTGCCTGGAGATAGACGAAGACCGCGACCCAGTTGTTGTAGAAAGACCACAGGGCTTTGTGTCGGGCGGAGCAAAAGAAGGGTGTTTACAGCAGGGATATCAACGCCCTCATTAAATATATCTACTGAGAACAGGACTTTGACGTCGCCAGTCTCCAGATCTTTAATGGCCTGAGCACGCTCGGTGGCGGTGAGATCGCTTGTGACCGCTCGCGCTGGGATGCCAAATTGCTGGAATTGGCGCGCCATATATTCTGCGTGAGCAATCGTGACGCAAAAGCCGATAGCTTTCATATCTGAGAGATCGAAGATGCGTCGGTTTAGCTCGTTAACAATGAAGCGGGTGCGCTTCTCTCCCGCTTTGATGTAGAACTCGGAGAGCTCTTCTGTGTTGTAGTCCTTTTTTCCTCGGCTCCAAGTCAATGAGGAAAGGTCCGTTCCGTCGGCAATCCCGTAGTAATGCATAGGGACTAAGAGCTGTAGACGCAAGGCATCCCATAAACGCAGTTCATGAGCTACGCGATAGTCAAAGTACTTCTGTACGTTTTCGCCATCACCACGTTCTGGTGTTGCCGTTAAACCCAGGAGCTCTTGAGGCTGGAGGTGGTCCAAAAGTGCTCTATAAGTGGGGGCCTGTGCGTGATGAAACTCGTCGATTACTACGACATCAAAATGCTTGCTATTTAGGTTTTGTAAACGGGAAGCGCTGAGAGATTGCACACTGGCGAACACATAGTCCCAGCGGCGAGGCTGAGCGCCGTCGACTAGCAGCTCGCCAAAGTCCGCGTCTTTAAGCACTTCCTGGAATGTCCGGCGGGCTTGTTGAAGAATTTCTTTCCGGTGTGCAACGAAAAGCAGCCGAGGGCGTCGCTTCCATTGTTCGCATAGGTTCCGGTAATCCAGTGCGGCAACTACTGTTTTTCCTGTTCCTGTAGCAGCAACCAGGAGGTTCCTATGCCGATCTTTTACCTCACGCTCTGAGCGTAGAGCCTCGAGCATTTCTTCTTGGTAGGGGTAAGGAGTTACCTCAAGGCCAGATAACTCCAGTTGGCGAAGTGCTCCGGAGGCCTCACTACCCTTGGCAACGCGGAGAGACTGCTCGAGTCTCTCCATGTCGCGATTTGGGTCGAAGGTCTTGAAATGGCTGTCGTGCCAGTAGCTATCGAAAGTCTTGATGAATTTATCGATTACTTCAGGAGTCGCGGTATTGGACCCGCGGACATTCCACTCCCAACCATCGACGAGAGCAGATCGGGAAAGGTTGGAACTTCCGATAAAGGCAGTATCGAATCCGGTTTTTCGGCGGAATAGCCAAGCTTTGGCATGAAGACGAGTGGATTTGTGCTCATAGCAAATCTTTACTTCGGCCTGATACTTGTCAACCAATCGCTTGAGCGCAGCTGCGTCGGACGCACCGCAGTAGGTAGAAGTGAGTAGACGGAAAGGGATCTCGTTATCGCGAAGGTACTCGAGTTGTCTATCAAGAACGCTGATGCCGGAGTTCTTGATGAACGCACAGAGCAAATCAACCGAATCAGCAGTTTTGATTTCTCTCTCGATTTCGCTGGTTAAACTAGATTCTCCTTGGGCGTTAGTGAATAGTGCACTCTTGGTGAGAGACACATCCGGAAGCAGGGGAGGGTCCGCCAATCCGGAGTTGTATACGGCGTAGAGGAGTTCTTCGGAATCAATTTCCTCATCTTCGCCCAGTAGAAGCGCGATGTTATTGATTAGGGCAACCCGGTCTTCGGGTGACTTCAAAGCGTATAGCCGTCGTTCTAGAAGTGAACCAATGTGGTGTGAAACCGCCGAGGTATAGCGGCCATGAGCTTCTTCGTCGGAGCTTCTTCCAATACCGAATCCTGCAGCAGGATGTTGGCTTAACGTTTCGTTCATGCGTTCACGGATTCGGGCCGTAATAGGGGTCTCGTAAACGCCGAAAGGTAGGGAAGAGTCGGGGTTAGTACTCATAATGACCAAATTTTAAAGGCTTCGGAATGCAAATTGGCTGATTCAAGGATTGGCGAATTAATTTTCTCCAGACGGTGTTGCCCTAAAGTGATCTTCATTGTTTGCACTCCTCAGAGACTTTGAACTCGATTAAGAAGTGCAATCCCAGCAGTCTAAATTTTTATCCCTTTTGATTGGAGAATGGATTGAGAAGTCCAAAGTGGCTACGAGATGAGATTCTGTTGGTGGCTGAAATCGGAATCCGTTTAGGATGGCCGGCTTCAGGACCTAAGGAGGAAATATCTCGGGTTTCCAATCTTCTGGCCAGGGGAGTCATGTATGGAGCCGAGTTCCAGCCAGGTCCTAAATTTAGGAATGTCAATGGCGTGAGGCGGAAATATTTTGATCTCTACTCGGCGCGCCCCTCCTATGAAGGACAAACGACAAACGGAGGGAAGGCAACGCAGGAAATCGCAGCATTAGCGGAATCCGACCCGCAATTGGTAGTGCGATTAGCAGAGGATATCCGCCGCATGCTGGCAGAAGGAGGATACGAGAGGAAGAATCTTTCTTTCCTTAGCTGTGACTAGAAGCAATAACTTCTACTGCCGGGATATCAGCGGGGGCCCACGTCAGATGCGCGGCCTCTGCGGAGGTAACCCATCTTGTATCGTCATGGTCGGTCAGGCGTAGGTCGCCGTCGACAAGCGTGCAGTAGAAAGTGGTTAGCTCAATGGTCGCAAAATCATACTCATAGGTTGTTGTCGTCACTTTCTGGCCGACCTCGGCGATGAGGTTGAGCTCCTCGCGAATTTCACGAGCTAGAGCTTGCTCAGGGGTTTCACCAGGCTCGATCTTTCCACCCGGAAACTCCCAATGGCCTTCCAGTGGCTTGCCTGGTTTCTTGCGGCAGGCGAGGAACCGCTCGCCGTCGTGGAAGACGGCGCCAACGACGCGAATGGGGTTAGACATGACTCCATTGTGCCTTGGATCTCGGAAACATCTAGACAGTGAGCTGTTACTTAGATAACATATCCCCAATGTTCGCGTAAGGCTGTCACGCGGGCTTGATTTTTGTATGCAAGCTTGAGGGGACGGTTTTACTGTGACTTCTACCGAATCTGTCTACACCTCGCACCAGAGCCACGACGGGGAAATCCCGCAGCCTGGGGGACGGTGGAAACTCTTTTTATATAGCGCCATCGGCGCGTTCGTATTCTTCCTGCCGGTGACGTATCAGGATAAGCGCTCCATTCCTTTGGACCACATGGTCACCATGGTGCGCGAGGGGATTCCAGCGGCGGTGCCGTGGATTATCTTTGCGCTTGCGGTCTATGGCACGGTGCGCAGCTTTACCACTGGGGCGTTTAAGGAAAGCGCGCTGCAGGCAGTCTTTGCGGTGCTCAACATTGTGGGCGCGGTGGTCTCTTTCCTCATGGTCATCGATGCGTTGCCGTGGGTGCTCGGCGATGAAGACCTGGTGCCGTTCCTGTGGAACTCCATCGCGATTCCGGTAGGCCTCATCGTGCCTATCGGCGGGGCGTTCCTGGCATTTCTCATTGGCTTTGGCCTGCTGGAATTTGTTGGCGTGCTCATGCAGCCCATCATGTGGCCGCTGTGGAAGACGCCGGGGCGCTCCGCCATTGACGCGGTGGCCTCGTTCGTGGGCTCGTACTCGCTGGGCATTTTGGTGACAGACCGCGTCTACCAAAAGGGCGGCTACACCGGGCGCGAGGCGGCCATTATTGCCACCGGCTTTTCGACGGTCTCTGCGGCCTTCATGGTCATTGTGGCCAAGCAGCTTGACCTGATGAAAATCTGGGGCACCTACTTTATTGTCACGCTCATCGTGACCTTTGTGGTGACGGCCATTACCGTGCGCATTCCGCCGCTGCGCACCATTCCGGATGAGTACTTTGCAGAAGCACACCCAGACCCGGAAAAGCCGGTGGAAGGCTCGCGCATCAAGAACGCGTGGCGCGAAGCAATGCTGGCACTGCAGCGCGCGCCGTCCTTGTGGGAGTCCATCTGGGAGAATCTGCGCGATGGCGTGCGCATGGCGGCGGCCATCGTGCCTTCCATTATGTCGGTGGGCCTTATTGGCCTACTGCTTGCGCGCTTTACGCCCATCTTCGAGTGGATTGGCTACCTGTTTTATCCGTTCGCGTGGGTAGTGCAGCTGCCGGAGCCGGTCCAGGCTGGAAAGGGCGCGGCCATGGGTATTGCGGAGATGTTCCTGCCCGCCACCGCAGTGGCAGGCAGCGACAGCATGGTGCTCAAGTTCGTCATCGGAGTGGTGGCAGTTTCTGCCATCATTTTCTTCTCCGCTCTGGTGCCGTGCATCCTGGCAACCAAGATCCCGGTGAAGCTGACCCACCTGGTCATCATCTGGTTCGAGCGCGTGGCGCTGACCATTCTTATCGCCACGCCGATTGCCCACCTGCTGTTTTGATAAGTTGAACCCGAGACGGTTAAGAGGATCGATATCGCTGGAGGGCAATGATGCTTATAGCCACTATCGCAGCTGAGGTAGCTTTTTGGCTTTGCTTAGTGGCTGGCTGCCTCTCGCGCTACGTCTTTAAACTGCGCAAACTCGGCTTGATACTTATGGCCGCGACCCCCATCATCGACCTGCTGCTCTTGGTATTTTTCTATGTGAGCCTGAGCCAAGGCGGTACGGCCGAATTCATGCACGGCTTCGCGGCCTTTTATATTGCTTTCTCGGTTGTCTTCGGCAAAGACATTATTGGATTCGTTGACCAGAAAGTTTCTGGCGCCAGCACTCGCAAAGGGCCCAAAGATGACCAGCGCAGTTTCACACAATGTGTCCTCGCAAGTGCTGGCGCAGCGCTTTTGCTGCTCATAGGCATTGTGGTGACTGGCTTAGCGGGTAGCTTCTGGCTTGTCTACTGGCTCATCGCCGTTGCCTTTACTCCCGCTATGTGGTGGGGAGTCCAACGCTGGATGAGTAAGAAAGCTACCCGATAAACTGCACGGCCCGGGTAAACCCCAACGCCGTTGGCGTTTAGCTAGTGAGGTGCGCCGTGGCGATGTCGTCGATAAGCCGCGCCGCCGCTTTGGCGGTGCGGTTATCTATGTCAAAGGTGGGATTGAGCTCGACGACGTCCACCAAGGCCAGCTTTCCAGTCCGCGCAATAGCTACGGCCATGGCGCGGATGCGCTCAAAGGATACGCCTAGGGAAGCCGGGGCGGATACGCCCGGCGCGGTGGATGCCGGAAGCACATCGAGGTCGATGGACAGGTGGACCTTGTCCTTGCCCTCCGTGGCGCGGGCAGCGAGCTCGCCGCACTCGGCCGGGGAGAGGTTGACCAGCTCTTCGTCCAGGGTGATGGCCACGCCGAGGGACTCGGCTTCGTCGAAAAGCACCGCGGTGTTATTGGGGCGGGAGATGCCCAGCACGGTGTAGTCGAAGTCATCGGTGAGCTCTGAAATCTGCTTGAACGGGGTGCCGGAGGTGGCGTGGTCCGCGTGGCGCAGATCGAAGTGGGCGTCCAGGTTGATGATCTTGGTGGCGCCCACCGCACGGTAAAGGCCGCGGTGTGAGCCGAAAGCTGTTTCGTGACCGCCGCCCAGAATGATGGGGAGGGTGCCGGCTTCGACGAGTTCCTGCACCTTATCGGAGAGCGCATCGTGGGCGCCGTCGAGGTCGTCGGCTTGGGTGGTGATCGTGCCGGCGTCGGCAAGCGCATGCGCATGGTGCACCGCCAAGGAACCCAGCGCGGAACGCAGCGCGGCCGGGCCTGCGGCTGCACCTTGGCGGCCGCCATTGCGCAACACACCCTCATCGGAGGCAAAGCCCAGGAGGGTTACCGGGGCGGGGGAGTCGGTGGACTGATTGATAACGCTATGCCAACGGGCATGTTCTGGGCCAGGGCCATCGGAGCGGCCGGACCATTCGGGGGCGGGGGTGAAAAGTTCAGCTTTTTCGGTGTTCATGGTTATCGATGTTAGGCGGGGAATTACATCAGCGCAGCGATGCCGTAGGCAAACGGTGCGGCGATGACGGTGGACAAAATGACGCGCTCGAACCAGATTATGATGATGTTCTTAATGCTCAGTGGAATGTCCGTGGCCAGCACGGAAGGCACCATAGAGGAGAAGAAGAATACCTGGGAGACTGACACCATGGCGATAATAAGCCTTAGGACATCGGACTCCGCGCCGGCAACCAAGGTGGCTGGCAGGAAGAGCTCAGATAGGCCAATGGCAAGTGCTTCGGAGCCAAGGCCCGGATCCGGTACTCCCAAAATCCACAGCACTGGGTAGAACAGGTAGCCAAAATAAGTAAAGAACGGGGTGTAGAAGGCCACTACCAAGCCAAGGAAACCTACGGACATGATGCCTGGTAGAACCTGCATGGTCATGAGCAGGCCATCGCGGAAGTTGTGCCAAAGTACCTTCCAGAGCGGTGGCGAATCACGGAGAACTGTCTTAGCTTCTTCCCAGGCAGCGTGCGCACGGCTGTCATCGACCTCGGATTCCGGGTTGGGTTCCGCGCCGGGGTAGTAGTCTTCTGGGATGGTAGCGATGGGTGGAATGCGCACCATTATTACTGTCACCAGGAAGGTGACGATAAGGGTGGCTCCGAAATACATTCCCCACACACTCATAAGGTCAAGGGCGCGGGCGATGACCACCATGAATGTGGCGGAGGCGGTAGAAAATCCAGCAGCGATGATGGCCGCTTCTTTCCCGGTATATCCACCGGCCTTATACACGCGGTTAGTCACGAGCAGGCCTAGCGAGTAGCTGCCGACGAAGGAGGCCACTGCATCAATAGCTGAGCGCCCAGGTGTTTTGTACAGCGGCCGCATGATGGGCTGGACCCACACGCCCATGTACTCCATGAGGCCGAAGCCAACCAGTAGGGCGAGGAAAATGGCACCCACAGGGATTAAGAGGCCTACGGGGATGACTAGTTTATTGAGGAGAAATGGACCGAGGTCTTCTTCAAAGACGAAGGCGGGGCCGAAATTAAACACCAGCATGGCCGTGATGAGCACCGCCAAGATATTCAAGAAGGCGAAGACCATGCGTGCGGCAGAGGACTTCCATGTGCCCGTGGCAAATGGGGCGATGGCACCGGCAACGATGAGCAGCAGCACTACGTACTTGGAGCCGCTACCTAGGGTGTCAGAAATCCAACCCACCAGGTGATCGAGCAGGATGGTGTTTTCTCCTCCGAAGGGAAAGGGGACGAAGAAGGCGAAGATGCCGAGTCCGCTATATACAAAGAATCGCCAGGTGTTTTTCACTGGAGGGGTGGAGGTTTTAGTGCGAGGATTTGTGGTGTCAGTCATGGTGTTTCCATTTCAGAATCATCCGCGCACCGGCTCAGCGAGCCATTCGGGGATATGGGCGTTGTGCTCTCCTAGTTGCGGTGCTGGCTCCGGCTGGCGCGAGCCAGTCAGACGCAGGGGAGAGCTTAAGGTAGTAAATCCATCGGATTCGGTAAAGAGAACTTCGCGTTCAGTGCCTACATCTCCGTGCAGGGCTTCGTCAACGGAATGGACCGGCGCGGTGGGAACCCCGTGTTCTTGGAAGAGGGCGAGCGCTTGCTCGACGGTCTTGCCCCGCAGGGCGTCCTCAATAATGGAGCGGACTTCTTCGCGGCGCTCTTTGCGGGCGGGATTGGAGTTGTACCGCGGATCATCGACCATGTATTCCAAGCCCAAGGCGCGAGTCAGGCATCCGAAGAGCTTCTCATTCAAGATGGCGATGACCACCTCACCGTCATCCACACGGTAAGTACTGAAGGGGACGGTCATGGCGTGGTCGCTACCAACGGCCGTGGGTACCTCTTCTTCATACAGGTCTCGCATGGCGACTGATTCCAGGATGGATACCAAGGAATCAAACATGGCGACGTCAACGTGCTGTCCATGGCCGGTGCGATGGCGCTCCTGCAAGGCGCCGAGCGTGCCGATAGCACCATAGAGTCCGGGGATCAGATCTCCCAGACTGATGCCTACACGGGTGGGGCGCCCGCCTGGCCAGCCGGTTACAGACATGATTCCGCTCATCGCTTGTGCCACAAGGTCATAGGCAGGGGCCTTGCTCATAGAACCGCTTTGGCCAAAGCCACTGATGCTGGTGACGATGAGCTGCGGGTTGAGTTCCATAAGGGATTCTGGAGAAATGCCCAGTTTTTCCATTACGCCGGGCCGGAAGTTTTCTACCAGTACGTCGGCACGCTGAACCAACTCGCGCAACGTGTTCAAGTCTGCCTCTTCTTTGAGGTTCAAGGTGATGCCCTTCTTAGACCGGTTAAATAGCCGGTAGTAGGCGGAGTCACCTTTGAAATCTGGGCCAAAATTGCGGGAGTCATCACCCCAGGGGGTTTCGATTTTGATGACCTCGGCCCCTAAGTCAGCCAGAATCATCGAGCAAAAGGGACCTGCCAGCACGCGTGACATATCCAGCACGCGCAGGCCTTCGAGGGAGTGTGGGCGTCCAGTATCGACCATGGGGAGCTCCTTTCCGGGGAAATGGTTTAGACAAAGGCGGAAATGCCGGTGATGGAACGGGCGGCAACGAGTTGGTTGATATCGAAGGTGCCTTCGTAGGAGTAGATTGCTTCGGCATCGCAGAAGTGCTTGGCGGCGGTGTAGTCAGAAATGATGCCGTTTCCGCCGAGGAGTTCGCGGCCAAGTGCGGCGGACTCGCGCATCAACTTGGATACGTGTGCCTTAGCTAGTGCAGAGTGCTCGCCGCGGGTGTCTCCCCGGGCCTCCAGGCGAGTAAGGGCCGCCATCATGGATTCGGAAGCGATGAGGTTGCCCAAAATGGTGGAAAGTTTGGACTGGTTAATCTGGAAGCTAGCCAGTGGCTTTCCAAATTGATTGCGCTTGCCGGTGTAGTCCAAGGCAGTATCCAGTACACCCATTTGCAGTCCTACTGCTTGCCAGCCCACTGTGGAGCGGGCGGACTTCAACACCTTGTTGGTGTCTTTAAAAGTATTGGCGTGGGCCAGCTTGTAATCATCTGGAACAAAGACGTCGTTAAGCGTGATATCGGCATTTTGCACAGCGCGAAGCGCAATGCGGTTGCGCATGAGGGTGGCTTTGTAGCCTTCCCAGGAGGTATCGACGAGGAACCCCTTGACGTGGTTGTCTTCAGGATCGCGTGCCCAAACTACGACGTAATCGGACCAGGTGGCGTTGCCGATCCAGCGTTTCGCACCGTTGAGGATCCACCCGCCGTCGACCTTCGTGGCGGTGGTGGACATATCTTGCGCGACGTCGGAACCGGCGTCCGGCTCGGTGATGGCGAAGACGCCGGTTTTCTTTACCGCGTAGATGTCTGGGAGCCACCGCTCCTTTTGCTCCTCGGAAGCGAGCAGCTCAATGGATCCCGTGAACAGACCATCCTGGCCACTGAAAAACGTTCCGACGGAGGCATCGGCGCGGTGAATTTCCGCCGTGACTAGACCAGCCAGCAGATGGGAGCGGCCTTGGCGGCGAACCAAACTGATGATGTCGAGTTCTTGGATAGAGGGGAGTAGCTCGTGGGGGAATTCGCAGCGATTCCAGTAGTCGGTGGCGATGGGGCGAACCTTGTCGTGGGTCCAGTCGCGGACCTTGTGGAGAATCTCAAGTTCTTCCGCGGGTAGGTCCTGTTCGAATCCGTAAAAGTCTCCGTCTGGGTAGCGGCCGGGCATAGGGTTCTCCAATCCAATAAGTTAGACAACACACATTCGGTGACAGAATGTAACCTGTAACACTCTGTGTGAGATAGACTACGGTGAGCGGAATAGGAAAGCACTAGTCGAATTGGGCGGAAAGTCTTGTATATGAGACCGTTAAGGAGTAAGTTATTTCTGTACAGTAATAGTTATTTCCATAGTGGAGGTAGGTGACCGTGGCTAAATCTCATGTTCCAGCGGCGAGAAACGTGCTCGCTATCTTGCGGCTGCTTTCCACTATTGATGTCCCAATCTCCGCCAGTCGCATCCGTTCTGAACTGGACCTTCCCCGCTCGTCCACTTATCACTTGCTTAATGAAATGGTGGAATCCGGATTCGTGGTGCATATTGAGGAAAATCAAACCTACGGACTTGGTCTTGCGGCATATTCCATGGCTTCGGCTTATTCGACCCAGCAGCCCCTCGTGCGCTTGGCGACAAACCAGCTGCGCGACATTGCCACTTTCGTGGCTGGCTCCGGGCACATCGCCCGCATGTCTGGTGCTGAAATTGTCTACCTGCAAGAGGTTCGCGCGCCGGGCGCTGTGTCTCTGGTGACGGATAAGGGGGTTCGATTGCCGGCCTATAAAACTGCTTCCGGAAAGATCATGATGGCTTTTCAATCGGAGAGTGAAGTGCGCGCTGCATTTTCGGATAAGGGGGCATCTGCCTATTTCGCTCCGTATAAAAAGCAGGTGGGCACCTTGCGTGCGCGCGGTTGGGCGGAGGAGAGGGAAGAGGTATCTAAGGGGCAGGCCACGGTTGCGGTGGCAGTCAAGGATCACCTCGCCCGGCCGTCGGCGGCATTGGCGGTCACGTTTTCCATCAACGAGGAGAACCTTGCCAGGGAAGCCGCGGTGGTTGACCGGCTGGCGCTCTTGGCTGCAGAACTTTCGCGTCGCATTTATGGCAAGAAGGCGGCAGATTAACGGCCGAGCCCTCGCATGGTGAAAATATGATGTAGCATACATTCATCGCGTTAGGCTGTCGCGTGACACATGGAATTTATTGATCCCTTATTTAAAGGAGTTTTTGCCATGCCTAACGCCTACCCAACTACCGTGACCGTTAACATTGGCGCGCTGAGCATCGAGGATGTCGTTGCCGTTGCCCGCTATGGGGCGACGGTGGAGATTGCGCCCGAAGCCTTAGAAGAGGTGGCCGCCACCCGCGAGCGCGTAGAAGAACTCGCGCAAGATCCCACCCCGGTGTATGGCATTTCCACTGGCTTTGGCGCGCTCGCTCGCCGGCATATCCCAGAGGAGATGCGCGCCCAGTTGCAGCTTTCCCTTGTGCGTTCGCACGCTGCAGGCACCGGCCCAGAGGTAGAAGAAGAAGTTATCCGCGCACTGATGCTGCTGCGCCTGTCTACCCTGTGCACCGGCCGCACCGGTGTGCGCCCCGTGGTGGTGGAAACCTATGCCAAGGCCCTTAACGCCGGCATTGTGCCGGTGGTGCGAGAGTATGGCTCACTGGGCTGCTCCGGCGATTTGGCGCCGCTTGCTCACTGTGCGCTCGCCTTGCTAGGAGAAGGCGAGGTGCGCGTAAACGGCGAGCTGCAGGATGCGCGCGACGCCCTGGTCGCGGCCGGCATCGAGCCGCTGCAGCTGCGCGAGAAGGAAGGCCTAGCGCTTATCAACGGCACCGATGGCATGCTCGGCCAGCTCTGCCTGGCCATTACTGACCTGCGCGCGGCCGCAAAGACCGCCGATATTGCCACCGCCATGACCGTGGAGGGCCTGCTGGGTACCCTCGTGGTCTTTGCGGATGACCTGCAGCAGCTGCGCCCGCACCCAGGTCAGGCTGATGCCGCGGCCAATATCCTCCAGGTAGCCGAGGGATCACAGATCTTGGAAGCTGCACTCGAGGAGTTCAAAAAGAATCAGGTACAAGATGCCTACTCCGTGCGCTGCGCCCCGCAGGTAGCCGGAGGCTTCCGCGATACCTTGGCGCATACCACCCAGGTGGCCGAGCGCGAGCTCGCCGCCGCGGTGGATAACCCGGTGGTAACCAAGGATGGTCGCGTGGTCTCCAATGGCAACTTCCACGGCGCGCCGGTAGCCTATGCGCTCGACTTCCTGGCTATTGTCACCGCGGACATGGCCTCCATTTCTGAGCGCCGCACCGACCGCTTTCTGGATCCGGCGCGCAACCGCGGGCTGAATGCCTTTCTTGCCGACGACCCTGGTGTTGACTCCGGCCACATGATTGCCCAGTACGCCCAGGCCGGCATCGTGAGCGAAATGAAGCGCCTAGCCAACCCATCTTCGGCCGATTCCATTCCGTCTTCGGCCATGCAGGAAGACCATGTGTCTATGGGATGGTCCGCCGCCCGCAAGCTGCGCAAGGCCGTGGATGGCCTACAGCGCGTGCTCGCTGTAGAGATCCTCACCGCCGCCCGCGCCATCGACATGCGCGAGGGCACCCCGGCCAAGGGAACCGGCGCGGTGATTGAGAAGCTGCGTGAAACCGTCAAGGGTCCAGGTGTGGACCGCTACCTGTCTCCGGAAATCGAGGAGACTGTACGCCTAGTCAAGGAAGGCGCTCTTATCGACGCCGTCGAGAACGCTACTGGAAAGCTGCGTGGTTAATATGTCGACCATTTCCTGGCATCCACAGACCGAACCTAACCCCTTGCCATTTTCGCCCTTTAAGGCGAGCACGGTGCCACGACCTATTGGTTGGCTCTCCAGCGTTGACGGTCAAGGTCGCGAAAATATCGCCCCCTATAGCCAGTGGCAAAACCTCACCTTCGATCCACCCATGGTGATGTTCTCGGCTAACCAGTACCCGGATGGTCGCCGCAAGGACACGGTCCTCAATGCCGAGGACACCGGCTGGTTCGTATGGAATATGGCCACCTATGACCTGCGTGAAGAGGTCAATAAATCCGCCCAAGTACTGGATTATGGCGAAAGCGAATGGGATCGCCTTTCCGTGACCAAGGAGTACGCGGACAATCACCGCATTCCCATGGTGAAGGAATCGCCAGTGAAGTTCGAGTGTCAGTACAAGACCACCTTGCGCGTGCCAGGCAACTCCAAGGTGGGCACCATCGACCTCGTGGTAGCGGATGTTAAGACCATTCACATCGATGAATCCGTCATCGACGAGGACGGCAAGCTGGACATCCTCAAGATTAAGCCCATTGCGCGCATGGGTTACTTTGACTACACCGTGGTCACAGAGCGGTTCGAGATGCGCGTTCCCGGTTCCGATGACGCCGCGCGCGCCGGGCTAGAGGGCAGCGCGTAGCTCCTTGGCCATGGCTACCTGTCCGGCGTGGGTGGGGTGCATGGGGAAGGAATTGGTCTCCTCGCCCGTAAAATCCACCCACGGCGAGGGGGAGCAGGCGGTGTGGTCTAGGGCGGCGTCGGCAAGCACGTAAGTAGCCCCATTGCGCTCGGCGGCCTCGCGCACCGCCTGGTTGATGCGCTCGATGGAGCGAGCCAACCACTCCCGGTCACTGGCCGGGATTTTTTCTATGTAGGGGCAGGTCTCCCCACGCTTGATCAGCGGAAGGTAGCCGGTGGCAAGGATCTTCGCGTTAGGGGAGCGGCGGTGAATCTCCTCGTAGACCTTGTCGAGCCGGCGGGGCAGATCGCGAATTTCCAGGTCTATCTGCGCGCCGGATTCCGCCTGGCAAATATCATCCGTGGCGCACTGGGTAAGGCGCACGAAGCTGGCGTCATTGCCGCCGATGGACAGGCTCACCAGGTCGGTGTCCTCGCGTAGGGCGTCCACCTGGGCAGGGTGCTCGCCGGCCGAGGAAAGTACGTCGAGGGTGCTAGCGCCCTGGCAGGCTACATTGGTGAGCTCCGCGTCCATTTCCTTGGCTGCAAGCTCGGGGTAGGAATCCTGCGCGCGCACGCAGGTATTGGGCGGATCGAGCGGCAGTGTGGTTGAGCCCATGGCCGCATAGGAATCCCCCAGCGCGACATAGTGGGGTGGCTGCGGTTCCTCGGCGGGGGTGGAACAAGCGGCGAGGAGAGCCACGGAAAGGAGGGGGATGAACCGACGCATGCAGGCCATCGTAGATCACTCCGCGGGTGTCTCATATACGAGACAGTTCGGGTTCGTGTGGCATGGTACACAGAGCTAGGTCACAGTACCTTGTGACATGTGACGCTGAACAAGTCCTCGGGGACAGCCCCGGGACACCGGCCTAGGGGGCTTGGGAAGGCGTCGAACAAGCACGACGAAAGGAAGCCCATGTCTCAACCACGCGAAGTACGCGCGCCGCGCGGAACCGAACTGTCCGCCAAGTCCTGGCAGACCGAAGCGCCCCTGCGCATGCTCATGAATAACCTCGACCCCGAGGTTGCCGAGCGCCCCGAGGACCTCGTGGTCTATGGCGGCACCGGCCGCGCAGCACGCAGCTGGGAAGCCTTCGACGCCATCGTTGAATCCCTCAAGGACCTCGAGTCCGATGAGACCCTGCTGGTGCAGTCCGGCAAGCCGGTAGGCATTTGGAAGACCAACGAGTGGGCACCGCGCGTGCTCATCGCTAACTCCAACCTCGTGGGAGACTGGGCTAACTGGGAGCACTTCCGCAAGCTCGAGGACGAGGGCCTCATGATGTACGGCCAGATGACGGCCGGATCCTGGATCTACATCGCCACCCAGGGCATCCTGCAGGGCACCTTCGAGACCTTCGCGGCTGTGGCGAAGAAGCGTTTTGGCGGCAGCTTGGCCGGCACCTTCACCCTGACCGGTGGCTGCGGCGGCATGGGTGGCGCACAGCCGCTGTCCGTCACCCTCAACGGCGGCGCCTGCCTCATCGTGGACGTGGACGAGACCCGCCTGAAGCGTCGTCAGCACAAGCGCTACCTAGATGAGGTTGTCACCGACCTCGACGAGGCCCTGAAGCTGGTCCTGGATGCCAAGGAAAACAAGAAAGCCCTGTCCGTCGGCCTCGTGGGCAACGCCGCTGAAGTCTTTCCGGAGATCCTGCGCCGCCAGCGCGCCGGGGAATTTACCGTAGATATCGTCACGGACCAGACCTCCGCACATGACCCGCTGTCCTACCTGCCTTCTGAAATCACCATGGACGACTGGCACAACGAGGCCAAGGCGGATCCGACCACCTTTACCAAGAAGGCTCGCGAGTCCATGGCCGCCCAGGTCCAGGCCATGGTCGAGTTCCAGGATGAGGGTGCCGAGGTCTTCGACTACGGCAACTCGATCCGCGATGAGGCCCGCAAGGCCGGCTACCAGCGCGCCTTCGAGTTCCCGGGCTTCGTTCCGGCCTATATCCGCCCGCTCTTCTGCGAGGGCCTGGGCCCCTTCCGCTGGGCCGCGCTTTCCGGCGACCCAGAGGACATTAAGGTCACCGACCAAGCACTCAAGGAGCTCTTCCCGGACAACGAGCACCTGCACAACTGGCTCGACGCCGCCGAAGAATACGTCGAATTCGAGGGCCTGCCGGCACGCATTTGCTGGCTGGGCTACAACGAGCGCCACAAGGCCGGCCTGCTCTTTAATGACCTGGTCCGCGAGGGCAAGATCAAGGCGCCGATCGTCATCGGCCGTGACCACCTGGATTCTGGTTCCGTGGCATCCCCATACCGCGAAACCGAGGCCATGCTCGATGGCACCGATGCCGTGGCTGACTGGCCGCTGCTCAACGCCATGACCGCCGTATCTTCCGGCGCTACCTGGGTTTCCCTCCACCACGGCGGTGGCGTGGGCATGGGCCGCTCCATCCACGCCGGCCAGGTCACCGTTGCAGATGGCACCGAGCTCGCCGCGGCCAAGCTGCGCGCGGTGCTCACCAATGACCCGGGCATGGGCGTTATCCGCCACGTCGATTCCGGCTACACTCGCGCGAAGGAGGTCGCCGACGAGCGCGGCGTCCGCATTCCGATGGAATTCAAGGCAAGGGACTAGATGAGCACACTTTTTACCGGCATTTCAGAACTCCGTACAGTCAGCGAGCGTGGCACGCTTAACGACGCCGCCATTATCGCCCAATCCGGCACCATCGCCTGGGTCGGCCCAGCCTCCGAGGCACCGGCCGCCGACGAGAAGGTGGACTTAGGCGGCCGCGCCGTCCTGCCCGGCTGGGTAGATTCGCACACCCACATGGTCTTCGACGGTGATCGCTCCGCCGAATTCGAGGCCCGCATCTCCGGCGGTTCCTACGAAGCAGGCGGCATCGCGGTGACCATGGACGCCACCCGCCAGGCCGGGACCGATCGCCTGGACCAGCTGGTGGCGGACCGCGTGGCCGCCGGCCGCCGCGGAGGCACCACCACCTTCGAGACTAAGACGGGCTACGGACTCAATACCGAGTCCGAGGTGGAGGCCGCAAAGGTTGCCTCCCGCCACGTCGATGACGTGACCTTCTTGGGCGCGCACCTGGTCCCGCCGGGTGCGGACGCGGAGGAGTACCTCGACGAGGTCGTTGGCCCCATGCTCGAGGGCGTTGCTCCCTACGTGCAGTGGATCGACGTCTTCTGCGAGCGCGGCGCCTTCAACGAGGAACAATCCCGCCGCGTGCTGGAGGCCGGTAAAAAGTTGGGCCTCGGCCTGCGCGTGCACGGCAACCAGCTAGGCGAGGGACCGGGCGTTGCCCTCGCCGTCGAACTGGGCGCGGCCTCGGTAGACCACGTCAATCACCTAACCGACGAGGACGTCGAGCTGCTGGCCAATTCCGATACCGTGGCCACCATGCTGCCGGCGTGCGACCTGTCCACCCGCGAGCCGCTCGCCCCGGGCCGCACGCTTCTCGACGCCGGCGCTACCCTCGCCATCGCCTCCAACCTCAACCCCGGCACGTCCTATACCTCCTCGATGAATTACTGCGTGACCACCGCGGTCCTGCAGCAACACCTCTCCGTCGATGAGGCCATCCACGCCGCCACCACCGGCGGAGCGACCGCCCTGCGCCGCCACAACGTTGGCAACGGCCTCGACCCGCAGGGCCGCCCCGCTAAGGGCACCATTGTGGAGGGCGCCGCCGCGGACCTGCACGTGCTCGACGCCCCCAGCGCCGTGCACTTGGCCTACCGCCCAGGCATGCCACTGAGCTATCGCACCTTTATCGCCGGAGCCTAGCGCTCCTCTAGAAAGGTCGCCGCTATCTGATATAGTCGGCGGCCTTTTTCTTTTGTCATATGCAGCCACGCGTCTTTTTTGCCGATAAAGACCGCCCGCGATCCATCCGGATCTTCTACCATAAAGAGGGTTTCTTCGTCTTGTGCACCATGAACAGTCCATGACTCTGGGTCGTAGAGGCGACGGAAGCGCCCTAGCTCTATCTCTACGTCCGTGCGGGTGATAGCCGGTGGCCGGTAGGGGAGGTTATCGGGGCCGTAGTCCTTTCGCGGTCCTTTTCTTTCTCCGCGCTCAAAGTCGCTATAGAGCTCGCTCACCTGGGCGCGCACCAGCCCATTGTTGTCCTCCGTGGATTCTATGCGCAGGCATAAAGGGTGCCGAGGCCGTGAAGTAAAGCAGGAGTATAGGCGGCCTACCTTAGGCTTATCAACAGCACTAAAAGTCACAAACTTGGCACGAGATGCGAAATCAAACTCCACCGGAAAGTAAGTAGTTTTCTCGTTGTCCACCACGCTGCCAAGGCTAAGAAGCTTAGGACGTGCGGCGTATTCAGTGCGGTGAAAGCGCACTGGATCTAGCTCCACCACATAAAACTCAAAATTGTCCTCCACCTTAGTTATGCGAAAAACGGGGTTTAGGTGAAAGCGGCGGTCTGTAATGTGTACAAACTCGCCATGCTGTGGCCGACGGCTGCGCCTAGTGGGGTAGATCAGGCCCGTAGACAGCGAGGACAGATAAAGATCTACCGGAGGGTCCAGTTCCGTGCTGAACCCTGGATACGAACTTAGCTTGGCACGGATACGTGCTTGGTCGTAAAGGAACCGTGGGCGTGGATGAGACATGAACTGCACCTTAGAAGAAGGACGCGACGCCACGCTTCGGTGTTTTCGAACTGCTTCGAACATTGCAGGAAATCTGGGCTAGGAAAGCCGAGGAGCTGCGCAATGGAGTTTGTGGCTGCAATCGCGTAGGGTTGGTGAAGCAATGAGCATTACCGATAACGCCACCGGCGGCGTCAACGAGCCGGAAGATTTTAATAAGTCGGAATCTCAGGACAACTCGCAAGGTGTCACCAAGGACACCAGGGCTGCGAATACTTCTGAGGACACCGGCGCTGAGTCCGAAGATTCAGCCAACGACAACTCCCAGGGGTTCGCGCATCTTGGCCTGCCAGAGAAAATTCTGGAGGCCGTTGCGAAAGTAGGCTTCACCAAGCCTTCCCCCATTCAGGAAGAAACCATCCCGATCTTGATGGAAGGCCGCGACGTTGTCGGCCTCGCCCAGACCGGTACCGGCAAGACCGCAGCCTTTGCGCTGCCGGTTTTGTCGCAGATTGACACCAAAGCCCGCCATCCGCAGGCCCTCGTGCTCGCTCCAACCCGCGAGCTGGCCCTGCAGGTGGCGGACTCCTTCCAATCCTTCGCCGAGTCCCTCAAGGGCGTCGAGGTGCTGCCTATTTACGGCGGCCAAGCTTATGGCATTCAGCTTTCCGGTCTGCGCCGCGGTGCCCAGGTTATCGTGGGTACCCCGGGTCGCGTCATCGACCACCTGGAGAAAGGCTCGCTGGACCTGTCCCAGCTGCAGTTCCTCGTCCTCGATGAGGCCGATGAGATGCTGAACATGGGCTTCCAGGAAGACGTCGAGCGCATCCTGGAAGACACCCCGGACCGCAAGCAGGTGGCGCTTTTCTCGGCTACCATGCCGAACGCTATTCGGCGCCTGTCTAAGCAGTACCTCGACAACCCCGCCGAGGTCACGGTGAAGTCCGAGCGCCGCACCAATGACAACATCACGCAGCGCTTCCTTCTCATCCCGCACCGCGCAAAGATGGATGCCTTCACCCGCATCCTCGAGGTCATCAATTACGACGCCATCATCGTCTTCTGCCGCACCAAGCACGAGACCGAAGAAGTGGCTGAGACCCTGCGTGACCGTGGTTTCAGCGCCGCCGCCATCAACGGCGATATCGCCCAGGCGCAGCGTGAGCGCACCGTCGATCAGCTTAAGGATGGCCGCCTAGACATCCTCGTGGCTACCGACGTCGCCGCCCGTGGCCTCGACGTTGAGCGCATCACCCACGTGGTCAACTTCGATATCCCGAACGATACCGAGTCCTACGTGCACCGCATCGGCCGCACCGGCCGCGCGGGCCGTTCCGGCGAAGCCATCCTGTTCGTCACCCCGCGCGAGCGCCGCATGTTGCGCTCCATCGAGCGCGTGACCAACGCCCGCCTGGAAGAGATGGACCTGCCGTCCGTCGATGAGGTCAATGAAAAGCGCAAGGAAAAGTTTGCGCAGTCCATTACCAACTCCATGGACAATAAGCAGGCGGATTTCTTCCGCACCTTGGTGCGCAAATACTCCGAGGACAATAACGCGGCCATGGATGACATTGCCGCAGCCCTCGCCGTCATGCTGCAGGGCGGCAAGAACTTCCTGATGGAAGACAAGCCGCTTCCCAAGCCGAAGCGCGACCGCGAACGCCGCGACGATCGCAAGCGTGATTTCAAGGGCGGCGGCAAGGGCCGCGGCCCCAAGCGGCCGGACGGAGACTTTGAGACGTACCGACTGGACGTCGGCAAGCGGCAAAATGTGCGCCCGGGAGCTATCGTGGGTGCCATCGCCAATGAAGGCGGATTGTCGGCCAAGGACTTCGGCCGCATCACCATCGCGGTGGGCCATACCCTGGTTGACCTGCCAAAGAACCTTGACCCGGCAGTGCTGGACCGCCTGAAGGATACCCGTATTTCCGGCCAGCTGATCAAGATTCAAAAGGACACCGGCCGCCCGCCACGCCGTGACCACGGCGGCGGACGCAAGCGCGGTGGACGCTGGCGAGACTAGCATTTTCGACTGAATGGGCCTTTTCGGAGGCCCATTTTTTCGTGCCTTTTGACCTGCGGTTTTACTATAAACGGGGGTAGTGTGTCGGAGGGGTTTTGTATACTGAAAGCGCAAACATGTTCTAGAGAAACTTCTGCGGGGGAAGTCCATGAATGCGCCCTACTTTGCCAATACCAATCCAGCAAATTCCACCTCACAAGCAGCAACAGACATCCGCAAGGCCGAATACCTCCTCTGGAAGCGCCTGCATCCAGACCCGGATGATGATATCGAAATAATTAGCCAATCACTGTCAGATCTCACCGGAACGCGGCAGTCCCGAATTAGAAATATCATTTTCGCCTTTGAGCGATTACAGGAGCTGCCGCGCCTTAAAGCCCGGCAGGAAGAGCACTACCACTTAGATTTAGACCGCTTAATTACCATCGACCAGACGCTGTCCAAGTTGGGCGAGATTGGCACCGAACAATGCCTGCTTATCGACGCCGAATTAACCACCTACCTCACCCCCAAACGTCCCAACCAAAAATTACCGTCCCATCGCAACCTGCGGCGAAAGCTGCGGGAGCTCATTGTCCGCCTTGATCCCACCATCGCCGCACGCGACCCGCGGCGCAAGGAGTCCTATCACCTCGAGCCTACGGGCGGGGAGTGGGCCGCAGTGTGCCTCGATGTGGGCTTAGAGACTGCCGAAATCATCGACCGAAATATTCGCGGTGTGGCCACGGAGAAGGACATTTCCTTGGCTCAGGCTGCGGTCGAGTTGCTCACCGGCGAGGCCGAAGCCAAGGCGAAGGTGGTGCTCAATATGTACCGCTGCGATCTGCCGGATGCTCCGGCCTTCGTCCAAAGCTTGGGGTGGGTTTCACCGGAGGTTGCCGATGACATGCAATCGCGGGCCACGACCGTCCGCGACATGGATACAGCAGCGGAGGATGAAAGCGGAAACTATGTAACTCCGCCGCATATCCGTGCCTTTGTGGAGGGGCTCGATGGAACCTGCCGGTGGCCCGGATGTACGCGGCCGGCGATGGCTTCCCAGATGGACCATCGGCATGATTTCGCTGACGGGGGACCTACTTCGGCGGCGAACTTGACCTGCCTGTGTCAACATCACCACAACATTAAGACTGATGGGCGGGCGTTTTATATCAAGGACCCGATTAGCGGGGACGTCGTCTGGCTCTTTGAAGATTCGACTTGGGTCTATGACGAAGCCAGCGGACCGCTCGCGCCGAAGAATCGGAGATGGGCGCAGACTGTGGCACAGGCGACGCAGCGGCGTCGGCAAAATGCGCACGAGGATGCGCAAAAGCTGAAGGAAGAGCTAGAAAACGAGAAAAGGGACAGTGAAGACACTGTCCCAGAAGAATAAATGGCTCTCTAAAAGGCCACTTAGAAGTTGACGTACATCAGGATGAGGCAGATGATCCACAGGAGGTTGAATACGCCGCCGAATGCGGACAGCGGCTTCTTTGCTGCCGCGTAGTCGAAGGATTCAGTGGACTCGAGGGCGGCCATTGCCTTCTTCTGCTTTGGCAGAATGACGAAGAAGAGCAGGCACCATGCGACGATGGCAACCAAGATGGCGATGTGGAAATTGACCGCGGACTTGTAAGCGTCAATATCGGACAGAAATACGCCGAGGCCGAGGATAGGCACGATGGCAGAGATGTAGCCGTAGGTATTGGTGATGTTATACAGGGCGCGAGCGGAACCGAGCGCCGCGTGGTCGCCTTGTGCCGCCTTGGCCATTTGGGTCTGGAAGCTGGAGGTGGATACGCATACTGGGCCGATCAAGAGAATGGCTGCGGCCACGTGGAGGAATACAAGGAAAGAAGTCATTGAAAGAACCCTTCAATCGCGGAAAGTTGCCACGTCAACCCTAATCAATTCCCGGTGAGTACGGCTAACCGACATTGCCTTTGCATAACCCGCACGTCCTTGGAAGGCAGGGGAAGGGAGTACTTTCGAGCGATGTCGGCGAGGCGCCGGGAATAACCGCAGCGGTTGGCGGGAGGAAGCCAATCCGCAGGGAGGGAGTCTGACTTTTCTTGGTTGAGCTCACGGCTGGTAGCTACGAGATTGAGCGGGTCGTTGCCAAAGCGGACCTTGGTTTCGCGGTCCCACTCGGAAGCGCCAAGGTCATAGGCCGCGGAGAGGGGAAAGATATGGTCGATCTCAATGGGAGAGGTAGCGGGAATGGTGGTGCCACTATAGGGGTCATAAAGAGTCCCGCTGCGGGCGTGGCAGGCGTGGAGGGGATCGCTTGATTGGCTTTCTAGAATGACCTCGCGGGTGGTGCAGGCGCCGTGGGGCTGCCAGATGCCGAAGTCTTCGCGGTCGTAGCCGGTGGCCTCGGGGCGAGCTGGGAGAGTGGCAACATCAAAACGTGGAAAAGGCCACGCATACCATGCGCCGATGAGAACGGTAATGCATGATAGCGCGGCCAAGTAATAGGACTTCATGTCCTATTGGACTGCGCGGAGCGCAGGGTGGTTCCGACTATTTATCGGTGACCTTTTCTGCGGCTTCCTCGAAGTCGAGGTTGGAGTCATTTTCCACGAGCTTGGCCAGCTTGGTGGACTCTTCGAATTCGGCAACAACCTCTGGCTTAGGCTCCTTCGTGAGCTTGGAGACAATAACCGCCACGATGAGGGCCAGGAAGAAGCCTGGGACGATTTCGTAGAGGACGTCGGAAAGCGGAGACATGCCCCAGCCAATAGCAACGATTGCACCGGTAAGCATGCCTGCAATGGCACCGGCGGAGTTGAGGCGCTTCCAGTACAGGGAGAGCAAGATGATCGGGCCGAAGGCAGAACCAAAGCCTGCCCAAGCGAAGCCAACCAGACCCAAAATGGAGTCAGATGGGTTGATTGCCAGCAGGGCGGCGATGACCGCGATGGCGACGATGGCGGTGCGGGAGAGATTAATGAGGACCTGCTCGCCTGGCTTCTTCTTAGCAAAGATGAGGAAGAGGTCCTCGATGAGGGAAGTAGAGACGACGAGCATCTGGGACGACATGGTGGACATAATGGCGGCCAGAACCGCGGTCAGGACGAAGCCTGCGGGCAGTGGGTGCATCATGGCTTGCGCCATATCCAGGAAGATGGTTTCGAAGTTCTCCTGGTCGGTGATGCTGTGGCCGGTCTGGGTGAAGTAAACGGTACCGGATAGGGCGACGAAGATAGCGCCGATGACGGATAGGCCCATCCAGGTGACGCCGTAGAAGCGGCCCTGGCGGGCGTCGGAAGGCTTGCGCAGCGCCATGAAACGCACGATGATGTGCGGCTGGCCAAAGTAGCCCAGGCCCCAGGCAAGGTTGCCGATGATAACGCCAGCGGAAACGCCCGCGAACATGGAGAAGTAGTTGTCATTTTCCACTACGCCATCGGTGCCGTAGGCATTATTGCTTGCGAAAGAGAAGATGGAAGCAGGATCGCTGAGAGAGACGATTGCCATAATCGGCACGATCATCAGGGCGACGAACATAAGCACGCCCTGGACGACGTCCGTGTAGGACACCGCCAAGAAGCCACCGACGAAGGTGTAGAAGATGGTCACCGCGGCGATAACGAGCATGCCGGTGAGGTAGTCGCCACCGAAGGTGGACTCAAAGTAGCGGCCGCCGGAGACCATGCCGGAGGAGACGTAGAAGGTAAAGAAGAAGATGATGATGGCTGCGGAAATAATGCGCAGCAGACGGGACTTATCGTGCAGGCGGTTTTCAAAGAAGGACGGCACGGTAATTGAGTTGGCCGCAATCTCCGAGTAGGAGCGCAGGCGCGGCGCGACCCACTTCCAGTTTGCCCAGCAGCCAACGAGCAGGCCGATAGCCATCCATAGCTCGGACATGCCGGAGAGGAAGAGTGCGCCTGGCAAGCCCATGAGCAGCCAGCCGGACATGTCGGAGGCGCCGGCAGACAGTGCCGCTACGAATGGGTGCAGGCCACGGCCGCCCAAAACATAATCGTCATATTGATCGGTTTGCTTGTAGCTCCAATAGCCAATGGCTGCCATTGCGAGGAGATACACGATCATCGCAATGACGTACCAAGTTGATTCTTGCACGTTTTGCTCCTTGTAGATTTTGTAAAGGACATTCTTACGTTAACGAGGTCACAAGGTTAACCCAAGCGAAAATACAGGTGTGGCGCAGATCTCCGTTTGGATTTTCTGTCGTTCAACTGGGAAAAGAACGGAACATAACGAGCGTGTAACAAAATCAAATGGGCTGCTATGCTGGCGGCTATGGCTTCTTACCTCGTGCATGGACTGTGGCTCCCCGTTACGGGACTAGGTCTATGGATTGAACAGGTAGAAGGGCACAAGATCGTCATGCCCAACGCTGTTCCTGAGGGCACCTTTCCGCCGGCGGTGGAGTCCATCTTGGGGAAAAAGTCCTTCCGCAATCGGGCACGGGTTTCCCTGCGTACGCCCAAGGGCAAGGATGTCTCCCTGATGGTGCCGATGGCGATGTTTGGCCCAGAAGAGGCCGTGGCGGCGCTTGCCCAAATGGAGCACCTGAACCACAAGCCGCCCGCCACCATCGCGCCCGACCTCCAGTGGCTGATCCATGCCTACAGCGGCCTGTGCAAGTTCGTGCGCGCCGGGCGGGTGACCTTCCGGCTGGCTTACCAGGCCAATGAGTGGTTCCCCATGTGGCAGCTGGCCTCCGGCTTGGGCGAGCGCGGCTGGCTCGCGGAGATGATGGCGGCCGCGCCAGGAATCTTGCACGTTAATAACCGTGCGCTGTCGGATGATATGGCCGATGAGCTTACCCACTGGATTGCCTTCCGCGAGCTGCGGCCCGTGGCGGAGGCGCCGCGGCCGATGCCATGGCACGAGTTTGCTCGCGCCCTGCTCGATACGCGGCCGATCCGACGGGGGCGATCGCAGCTGCTGCGCGGGCTCAATGAGTGGAAGAACTCCATTTACGAGGTAGAGCTCCAGCTGGTCTACATCGTGGAGGAGCCGCTTGACGATGACCCGGATACGGCCAAGTGGCCAGTGCGCGTGCGGGTTCGCTCGGGCACGGATTCTCCGCGGCCGGTGTCGGCGCAGAGTTTGGATAGGGCGAGTGTGGAAAAGCTGCGCGAGGCTCACCGCAAAGCAGTGCGCATCGCACCCACACTGAGGGAGACCGCGCAACTGCCGCAGCCTGGCGACGGCGACTGGGACGTCTACCTTGAAACCCACCAGCTCACCCACTTTATTACCCACGAGGTGGATAAGCTCAAGGCCAGCGGCGTGACCGTCATGCTTCCCAAAGCATGGGCGCAGATGGAGACTAAGGCCAAGCTAGAAACCCACGAGGCCCGCGATCCGGCCGAGGCCGCCACGAAGAAGCACATCGGCATGAATAAGCTGGTGGACTATAACTGGCGCATGTCCGTGGGCGATGTGGAGCTGACCGAGGAAGAGATGGAGGACCTGGTCAATTCCAAGTCCGGCCTCATCCAGCTGCGCGGCAAGTGGGTCATGGCCGATAAGCAGGTCGTCTCCCAAGTCTCCGGCTACATGGACGCGCTGCGGGAGAAGGCCATCGCGCGCAAGAAGAAGGAGCTCGAGCAGCTAGCCGCCTCCGCGGAGATGGCCAAGCAGCTCGACGAGCCAGGGTGGGAAGCCCTGATGGCGGACGTGGAGCGCCGCCGCCAAGAATTCAACGAGGGCGGCGAGGAGCACGAGCAGGTCACCGTGGCTGAGCTGCGCGAGCTGGCGTTGGAGTCCATGACCCAAGAGCCCATTGAGTTCACCGGCAGCACCTGGCACACGGCGCTGCTCGGCGGGGTGGACAAGGTTGCCCCAGAGCGCGTGGAGATTCCTACGACTGTGCAGGCGGAGCTGCGCGAGTACCAGCGCCGCGGCGTCGATTGGCTGTATTGGATGTCACGCAATGGCATTGGGGCAGTGCTTGCCGACGACATGGGGCTCGGCAAAACCCTCCAACTACTGTCCCTCCTCGCGGTAGAAAAGGACCGCGGTGAGCAGACCGGCCCCACGCTCGTGGTGGCACCAACGTCCGTGGTGGGCAACTGGGCCCGCGAGGCCCAGCGCTTCGTCCCAGACTTCAAGGTTATGGTGCAGCATGGCTCGAGCCGTCCGCGTGGCGAGGACTTTGCCCAGGCCGCCGCCACATCCGACCTCGTGATTACCACCTACGGCACCGTGGGCCGCGATTTTAAGGACATGGGCGAGGTCGGCTGGCAGCGCGTTGTCCTCGATGAGGCCCAGGCGATTAAGAACTCCGCGACGCGCTCTTCCAAGGCCGTGCGCTCGCTGCCCTCGGAACACCGCGTGGCGCTAACCGGCACTCCCGTGGAAAATCGGCTCTCTGAGATGCGCTCTATCCTGGATTTCTGCAATCCCGGCGTGCTGGGCTCCGCATCATTTTTCCGCAATCACTTTGCCAAGGCCATCGAGCGCAATAATGACGAGGAGATGTCCGAGCGCCTCCGCCAGCTCACCGCGCCGTTTATCCTCCGCCGGGTAAAGACGGACCCGAATATCATCGATGATCTGCCAGAAAAGTCCGAGCAGATCCTTACCGTTTCCATGACCACCGAGCAGGCCG
This sequence comes from Corynebacterium sp. MSK158, assembly GCF_030229085.1. Classification (NCBI taxonomy): domain Bacteria; kingdom Bacillati; phylum Actinomycetota; class Actinomycetes; order Mycobacteriales; family Corynebacteriaceae; genus Corynebacterium; species Corynebacterium sp. MSK158. Next base: position 190,414 of record NZ_JASPHJ010000001.1, on the reverse strand, counting down.
CCTTGTATAAGGCGCTGGTCAATCAGGTCAAGAAGGACCTGCAGGAAGCGACGGGCATCAATAAGCGCGGGCTGGTGCTGGCCTCTCTCACCCGCATTAAGCAGATTTGTAATCACCCCGCGCACTACCTGGGCGATAACTCGCCGGTGACGCTCAAGGGCAAGCACCGCTCCGGCAAGGTCAAAGAGCTCATGCGCATCGTGGACGAGGCCACCGAATCCGGCGAGCGTCTCCTGGTGTTTACCCAGTACAAGGCCTTTGGCGATATCCTGCAGCCCTACTTAAGCGACCAGCTCGGCCGGGAGATCCCCTTTCTCCACGGCGGGGTAAGCAAGAATAAGCGCGACCAGATGGTGGAGGACTTCCAGTCCGAGGACGGCCCGCCGGCGATGATCCTGTCGCTCAAGGCGGGCGGCACTGGCTTGAACCTCACGGCCGCCTCTATCGTCGTGCACATGGACCGCTGGTGGAACCCGGCGGTGGAAAACCAGGCGACGGACCGTGCCTTCCGCATTGGCCAGCGCCGCAATGTGCAGGTGTATAAGATGATCACCGCAGGTACGCTGGAGGAATCCATCCAGGACATCTTGGACGGTAAGACGCAGCTGGCCGGTGCCGTGGTGGGCGAGGGCGAAGGCTGGCTTACCGAGCTAGACCCAGATCAGCTGGCCGCACTCATGAGCTACCGGGGGAGGGAGTAATCCATGGCTGTTAAAGGCGACGACAACGTCATCTATGCCAATTTTGGTACCCGAAAACGAGTAAGCACCCCGGCCGAGGTCAATCACGTTGATCGCAGCGGGCGCATACTGTCCACCACGGCTGCGCGGATTGCGGCCTTTACCTCGCATGGCGCGGATCGCGGCCGAATTACTCGCGGCCGTCAGTATGCCGAGGGCGGCCACGTCGTAGGCCTCGAGGTGCGCAATGGCGCCATCCATGGCCGCGTGGCCGGCTCCCAGAACGAGCCCTTTGCGGTGCTCATCCAGCTGCCGTACCGCAATAACGACGATATTGCCCAGCTAGCCACCGAGTTCGCCCGCACCCCCAATTCCGTGGCCAATGCGCGCAAGGGCATGCTTTCCGACGCCGCCCTAGACACCCTCTTCGCCCACGAGGCCGAAGACTTGCGCCTGACCTGTGACTGCCCCGACGGCGAGTACGTATGCAAGCACATCGTGGCGGTGGGCGATAAGCTCGCCACTCGCGCCGATGCGGACCCGGCCGTCATCTTTAATATGCGCGGGCTGGACTTTGCCCGGCTGGAACGTATGGTCTTAGAGCAGGCCAAGGCGGTCAGCCGCGAAAGCTTCACCCCGAGCGATCTGTCCGAGGAAGAAAAGAATGACATTTTCTGGAACGGCCGCGAGCTGCCGAAGCTGCCGCAGCCCAAGGTCGCCCCGGCCATCGATGACTCCGATCCGGACCTGCTGCGCAAGGCCATGCGCTCGGTCTCGCATACCAACCTGGATCTCTTGCGCGCGGTATCCGATATTGAAGACCTCTACTACCACCTCTCGCACTAATGACTGCTACCACGTTTATCCATACCTCCGATTTTCAGCTGGGCATGACCCGGTGGTTTCTGAAGGGGGAAGCACAAGGCCGTTTTAACGATGACCGCGAGGCCGCCATCGTGCGGCTAGGCGAGCTGGCCGAGGAGACCGGCGCGGAGTTCATCGTCGTGGCCGGCGACGTCTTTGAGCACAATGCCCTCTCGCGCGACATCCTTGCCCGCGCCACGGAGATGTTTAAGCGCCTGCCGGTGCCGGTCTATGTCCTGCCGGGAAATCACGACCCGCTGGTGGCGGATTCGGTCTTTTATAAGACCAGCGCGGAGAATGTCCACGTCATCGCAGACTCGGAGCCCATCGAGGTCGCACCCGGCGTGGAGCTGGTCGGCGCGCCGTACCTGTCCAAGCGCGCGAACCACGACTTGGTCCGCCAAGCGCTCGAAGCGTTGGAGCCGGCCGCGGGCATTCGCATCGCCGTCGGCCACGGCCAGGTGGATTCCCGCTCCGGCGAGGATGACGCCGATACCATCGACCTTGCCTTTGTCGAGGGCTGCCTGGACCGAGGGGTGATCGACTACCTGGCGCTGGGAGATACCCACTCCACCGCCAGCCTCGGCGCCACCGGCCGGGTGTGGTTTTCCGGCAGTCCGGAAACCACGGACTATAAGGAAACGAGCACCGGCGGTGGCGAGGCCGATTCCGGCAATGCGTTGGTGGTGCGCGTGGGGGATAAGGTGGACGTCGACAAGCGCCGTATTGGCCGCTGGACCTTTGAAACCATTGATGCCGCCGTGGATTCCGCCGAAGACGTGGAACGCTTCCTCGCGCGCCTAGGCGAGTACCCCGATAAGGTGCGCACAGCCGTGAAATATAGTCTGCGCGGCACGCTCGGAGTCGAGGCCCACGCCCGTCTGCAGCGTGGCCTGGATGAGTACGAAGCCGTATTTGCCTCCCTGCGCCCGCGCGAGCGCACTATGGATCTCTACTTGGAGCCCAACGAGGAAGAACTAGCCAGCCTCGATATCTCCGGCTACGCGGCTGAGGCGCTGCATGAACTGTTGGATAACCGCGAGGATCCCGTCGCCCGCGACGCCGCCAACCTGCTATTCCGCCTGGAGGGACAGTCCTAATGCGCATACACCGCCTAGAACTCACCAACGTCCGCGGCATTGAGCACTTGGTCCTCGATGAGCTGCCCGAGACCGGCGTCGTGGTCATCCATGGCGAGAACGAGGCCGGCAAGTCCACCATCGTGGAGGCACTCGACGTGGTGCTCACCGAAAAGCACAGCGGCCGCTCCAAGCGAATTCGCTCCCTGCAGCCGGTGGGCAAGGACGTTGCCCCGGAAGTTACGGCCGAGCTAAGCGTAGGCGAGTACCGCTTCCGCATTGCCAAGCGTTGGCTGTCCAAAAAGTCCTGCGAGCTGACTATCACCGCACCCCGGCCGGCGCAATTTACCGGCAGCCAAGCCGATGATGAGCTGGAGCGCATCCTCTCTGAGCATTTGGATCGCTCGCTTGTCGACGCCCTCTTTATGCGCCAAGACGACACCGGCGAGGCCATTTCTGCCGTCGGCATACCCAGCCTAACCCGGGCGCTAGAGCGCGAATCCGGCCTGGCTGAGGAAGAAGTCTCCGGCGATGACTCCGCGTTGTTGGCCCGAGTGGATAAGGAATATCAGCGCTACTTCACCGCGGCGAAGGGTAATCCAGCAGGCGAGTACAAGGAATCCGCCGCAGCCCTAGCCCGCGCCGAAGAGGAATACACAGAAGCTACCCGGGTTCTGCGCGAGCTCGATTCCGTGGTCGAGCGTTACGAGCAACTCGAGCGCGACCAAGTCGCCGCTGAAGCAGAGCTCCCCGCCGCCCGCGCTGATCTCACCGAAAAACAGGCACAGGCCGAAGAAGCCGCTACCGCGCAGGCCACCCTGGACTCCCATAAGGCCACCCTCGCCCGTGCTTCAGAGGATCTTGCCCGTGTGCAAGCCGCCGTTTCCGAGCGCGCCGGGCTCGTCACCGCGGCCGAGGAAGCTGCCGCGGCCACCGAGGCCGCCCAGAATAAGCTGACCGCCGCCCAAGACAAGGCGAAAGAAGAAGCCGCGTCCAAAGAATCGCTGGAGAAGCAACTAGCGGAGGCCAAGGAGGACTATGCCGCGGCCCGCAGCACTTTGAAGCAGGCACGTCGCCTACAGGATAAGCAGAAGTTTGAACAGCTCAGCGCCCGGCTGGATTCGCTTGACGGCCTAGCCGCCGAGGTAGACCAGGCACGTGCGGCCATCGCTCAGCGCGGCCGCGAGGTCACCGCGGCCGATATCACCGGCCTGCATAAAGCGGACTCGGCGTTGTCGGTGGCAGAGCGCCTGCACGAGGCTGCCGCCGCCAAGGTGCATTTTTCCGGACCTGCCGGCTCCACCATCCGAGTCGATGGCGAGGACATCGAGGTGGGGGAGGATACCGCCGTCGAGCTTGTCGATTCCCGAGTAATCACCATCGGCGATATCACCGCCCGCTTCTCGGCCGGTTCCTATTCCGCGGAGGACACCCAGCGCGATGTGGAACAAGCCCGCACCCGGCTGCACGAGCTGCTCGATACCCTCGGCGTAGAATCAGTGGCCGCGGCCGAGGAAGCCCATGAGGTGCACCGTGCACAGAACGACGCCCTCGATGCCGCCACCCGTGCCCTTGCCGCGGAACTGGGACCGGATGATTTGGGCGAGCTGCGTGCCCAGCATGCCGCACTGGCTGAGAAAGCCGCGGACCTTGCAGACGCGAAAGAGATAGACCTCGCCGCCGCCGAAGCCGCGGAGGAAGCAGCCAGCGAAAAGGTCGATGCGCTCGACCGCGAGCTCCTGCCGTACCGCGAAAGCCGCCTAGCTCATGAGGTAGTTCGCCTGGATGCCGAACATGCTGCGGCCCGGGAAAACGCGCAGCGCGTGACTCGAGACCTTTCCTCCGCACGCGAACGCGCCGCCGACGAGGACCTGGGCGCCGAGGTCACCCGCCTAGAAGGCGTCGTGGGAGACCTGCGCGGGCAGCTCGAACAAATGGAAGCTGTTGACCTCAATACCGCCAACTCCTTGGTAGAAGGCGCGCAATCCCACCTGGATTACCTCACCGAACGCATCCAACGCTGCGAGGTGGATCTTGGCCGGCTTTCTAGCGAGGTGAATTTCCATTCCGGTGCCGCCGAGCGCGCCCAACAGGCCACCGCGGGGGTGGAGATGGCCCGGGCCGTGTACGAGAGTGTGGACAAGCGTGCGCAAGCCGCCCGCTACCTGCGCGAACTTTTGCTCAAGCATCGCGATGCCGCCCGCCAGCGCTATGCCGCGCCCTTCGTGGCCGCGCTCTCACAGTTGGCGCGCACCGTTTATGGTGGCGAAATCACCTTTGAGCTGGATGACGACCTCCGCGTGACCACCCGCACCCAGGACGATGAGACGGTAAGTCTGGCTAGCCTTTCTGGTGGTGCCCGCGAGCAACTGGCCATCCTTACCCGCTTTGCCATTGCGCAATTAGTGGGGGCGGAGTCGGTGCCGGTCATCGTCGATGATGCGCTGGGCTCTACTGACGCGCACCGTCTGCAACTTATGGCTACGCTCTTTTCCCATGTCGGCCGGGATAATCAGGTATTGGTCTTTACCTGCATGCCAGAGCGCTACTCCCGGGTGCCGGGACGCGATGAGCGCGGCATAGCTTCCCTCAAAGGGGTAATCTAGGTCCCATGCCTTATCAAACTCGCTGGTTAAACGACGAAGAGCAGGAGCTATGGCGCCTGCTCCTTGGCGCCGTGCGCAAGATCGATAGGGGAATGGATGAGACGCTTAAGGCCGGCGGTGAGGTATCTGCCTCCGAGTTCGCCGTGCTCGTAGCCCTGTCCGAGGCACCGGAACAACGCCTGCGCCTGCACGAGCTATGCACGCAGTTGGAGTGGGATCGCTCCCGCGCCTCCCACCAAGTAACCAGGATGGAAAAGCGCGGCCTGCTCACTAAAGAACCGGACGAGGAAGATGCTCGCGGCATCAACGTGTGCGTGACCCACGTTGGCCTAGAACACCTGCGGCGTGCCGCTCCGGAGCACGTGGAATCCGTGCGCCGTATGGTCTTTGACCATCTGCAACCCGAGGACGTACCGGCGCTGCGGCGCTTTTTCACCGGAGTTCTTCAGGTCAAAAACATCCCGGGCTATGAGGGGTACGTGCCCGATTCGCTACTACACGGAAAGGATTAAGCTCCATGATGGGACAAGAGCTCTTTGAGCACCCGAAGAAGCAATATAAGACCTACGGGATCACCGCGTTGGAGGAGCTTAGCCCGCGCATCGGCGATCCAGAGGTGCACTTGGACGACGCAGCTAGCGAGGACCAGGTTGCCGCCATGGAGGAGGCACTAGAGGCCTACCCAGATTCCGCTCTCACCTATGACCAAGACACTGAGCTGTGGATCGTCGGCGCGGAAAAGGACATTGAGCGCATGCTTGGTGACCGCGAGTCCTTCGTAGAGGCGCTGCTCAATGATGAGGACCCAGGAATTTAATCGCCGATTTTCGGTGTCAATCAAAAGTGCGAGGAATGCGGCCTTGTAAGCACTTAACTGTTAAGATATCCGTAGTTAATCCTCGGTGGATCGAAAGGTTTTATCATTATGAACGAGCGTGAGGCTCAGGAACAGCGCGAAGCGGCAGCTCGCGATAAGGGCAATGGCTGGGTTCCCGTATTCCTTCAATGGATCCCTTCCATGCTGCTATCCGTAGTGATGCTGGCAGCCATGTTCTTCGGTATGTACTACATCGAGCACGGCACCTTGGACATCACCCAGCCGATCACCAACGAGTTCATTACTCAGTAGCTTCGGCACATAAAAGAATCCGGCTCCCACACAATCGGCGGGGAGCCGGATTATTTTTACTTGCTCAGTGCTTGGCGCCAGGTCATCTTGCGGCCATTGTTCAAAATGGCGCGGCGGTAAATGCGGCCAACCATGACGATAATAAGTGCAGTGGTCAAGGCCATCAGTAGGTAGCTTGCGGCAAGGCCTAGCCAGCTGAGGTTGCCTCCGGCCACCTGCAGCGGAGCGACCAGCATGGAGACTGGCGGCAACCAGGTCATGACCTGCATCCACGTGGCGTCCAGGTGCATCCAGCCGAACATCGGTACATACATGGTGGCAAAGACGAGGAACAGGATAGGTGCCTGCGTGGACTGGAGATCCTCGGTGCGCTGCACCATCGAGCCGGCTGCAGCGTAGAGGCTGCCAAAGAAGAGCAGGCCTAGAATCTCGCCAACAAGGAGCACGGCTACCAAGCCATAGTCCAGCTCGATGTCACTAGCCAGGCCGGTCGCAGCAAGCGAGATTGCACCGCCGCCCAAAATGAGCAGCGTGGCTAGGAATCCAACGATGGTATTGCCCAGAATCTTGCCGGCCAAAAAGTCCACCGGACGCACGGAAGACAAGATAATTTCCACCACTCGGGACGACTTTTCCTCCGTGACGCGGCCGCCAATGAGGCCGGCGAAGGTCATGACGGAAAAGACGACCACCATTGCGCCAATGAGGACCGTGGCTACGCCGGCCATCTTTTGTTCCGTGCCGTCCTCTTCTTCTAAGTTCACCTGATTGACCGTGGTGGATGGGGTAGCGTCTGCTAGGTCCTGTGGGTCGATATTTAGCTTATTCAGCGCCGTTGCTTGTGCTTGAGAAGACACGATTTGGTTGACGGTAGTGGACACGGATGCTGGGGCATCCCCCTTGCTCACGAGATCCCAGCCATCATCCTCGGCCGGCACCAGGGCGGCATCGGCCTCGTCATTTTCCACCAGTTGCTGGGCTTCCGCGCGGTCATTTGCCGCAGTGGCATCGATGCCGGAATCATCAAAAGCAGACGCTTCCATCCCCACGACGGCTACGGAATCCGGTTCGTCATCGCCGCTGAAGAAATTGATAGCGATAGGGGCGATAATGGCACCGAGGATGAGCAGCAGCATGGTGCCTACCACCATCTTCGACTTCAGCGCGACCGCCATCTCACGCTTGGCTACGACCCCGATGGTCTTCATTGTGGAATACTGCATGGCTTAGGCCTCCTCGTTCTGGTTGCTGGTGACGACGTCTTGGAATAGCTCGGTGAGATCCGGAATCTTACGTCCGAAGGAATGTACCGGGCCTGCGGCTAGGGCTGCCTGCAGGATTGCCTGGTCGTCGATGGTTTCATCGGCCTCGAGCACGACGGCATCGGCAGTTTCTGCCACCAGCTCCGTGCCTTCCGGATACCAGCCGCGCGCTGGGGTAGCGACCTCAAAGCGGGGAGGGCCTTGGCTGCGCAGCTTATCGACGCCCCCTTCAGCCACCATATGCCCCTTCGTCACAATGCCCACGCGGTCACACAAGCGCTGCACCAGGTCCAACTGGTGCGAGGAGAAAATAACGGGCACACCGCGATTGGCGCGCTCGCGCAGCATGTCTGACATGACGTTGACCGCCACCGGGTCCAGCCCGGAGAAGGGCTCGTCCAGAATCAGCATGTCTGGGTCATGGATAAGGGAGGCCGCGAGCTGTACTCGCTGCTGGTTGCCCAAGGAGAGGTCATCGAGCTTATCGTCCATGCGCTCGCCCAGCCCCAGCTGTTCTAGTAGTTCAATGCCGGCGCGCTTGGCGGCGGGCTTATCCATGCCGTGCAGCGTGCCGAGGAAAACCAGCTGGCTAAGCAGCGGCTCCTTGCCGTAGAGCCCGCGCTCTTCTGGCATATAACCAATGCGGCGGCGGTTATCGTCATTGATTGGGGCGTCATCGAAGTAGACCTCGCCAGAGTCTTTGGCCAGCACACCAAGCGCAATGCGCATGGTGGTGGACTTTCCGGCGCCGTTGGAACCGACGAAACCGAAGATTTCGCCGTCACCAACGCTAAAGGTCATATCCCGCAGGGCTTGAGTCTCCCCGAAGGACTTATTGAGGTGGTCAATGGTCAAGGTGGGCATGAGTTAGTCCTCCGAGTTCTGGTTGAAGGTTAGCGCGTATCCGACAGCGGGCAACGTGGCAGAGATGAAGTAACTAAAGAGCAGGTAGTAGCCAGCTCCAAGCAAATATTTGGTGCCAATAGTGCCGGTAATTCCTCCGCCTAGGAACCAATTGCCTACGAGAAGGGTGACAAGACCGCCGGCAAAAAGAAACGCGTTAGACAGCTGCAAAGCCTTCCGGCGCCACTGGTCGAGAACCTGGGCCTCATACTCATCAAGAGAGGACAGCGGCTTGCGGTCTTTGGAATCAATTGATACCCGCAGAATGGTCCACGGAATGCAAGAAAGCACCATTGCGATAGACATTCCTAACAGTGCCCAGTAAGAAGAAATCGCCAATGCGAGGATGAGGAAAATCGCGGATACGGCCACGCAGCCATACATTGCCGCGATTAATCCACGGGTGGGGCCGGGCCTGCGGAACCGTTCGGCGCGGATCGTTGTTGAAACAGGGGCGTCGTTTGCTGTCATGCATTCAAGTGTTGCATAAACCCAACACTCTGGCAACAGTTTCTGCAGATTTTCTCTGGGGTTGACCCTGACGTGGCGTTAGGCGCGACAATGAAGCCATGGACGACATCGATGAAGTTCTTTATACCGTTGGCGAGGTAGCAGCGCTCTTCCGCATTACGGTGCGCACCTTGCACCACTGGGAGGCACAAGGCTTGCTGTCTCCCACGTGGCGCAGCTGGTCCAATTACCGGCTGTACACCGAGGAAGACTGCGCCCGCGTGCAGAAGATTCTGATCTACCGCGCTACCGGTATGAAATTGACCGATATTAAACAGCTGCTAGATGGCGATGCTTCCGATCTGGAACATTTGCGGAGGCAAAGAGAAAGCCTGCTCGCGCAGCGAGACAGTCTTAGCGACATGCTGGCAGCAATTGACACCTTGATGGAGGATGCAATGAATAACCGAAAGCTCACCACCGAAGAAATCGGACAAATTGTCGGCGATGCCAACTTCGCCGCGCATCAACAAGAAGCCGAGGAGGCCTACGGATCGACTGAGGATTGGGCTATGTATCAGCAGCGCACTGCCGGCTGGTCGGAGAAGAACTGGAGCGATGCGCAAACCGGCGTCGCTGAGGTGGAAAAGGAGCTGGCCCAGGCCGTAGCAGACGGTGTGGCTGCTGGGTCGGAGGAGGCACAGGCGCTCGTCGACAAGCACCGCGCAGCACTCAGTGCCTTCTTTCCCGTCACGCCGGCAAAGCACTTCTTAATCTCGCGCGGCTATGTGGCTGATGAACGCTTCCGTGCCCACTATGAGGCGCAGCAGGAGGGGTTGGCGCAGTGGCTGGCAGACGCAATTGAGCATGCGGCTAAGGCACAAGGGGTGGATACCGACAACCCGGAGTGGCAATAGAAGGCTCGTGTCCAGCCAGGAAAGACTAGCTGGCCGGAGGAAAAATGAACCACTGACCACCAGAAAGTCCTGGTGGTCAGCGGTGAGTGTGTCCCCGACAGGGATCGAACCTGCGACCTTCGGTACCGGAAACCGATGCTCTAATCCGCTGAGCTACGGAGACATCGCTGGGAGAATTCCCAACGATGTGATTCTAGCGCATGGGTTAGTGGGGGACTAAATCAACCCAGGGGCGTCGGCAGTAGTGACTTCGCCGGTGCGCAGGTAGTGCACGCCAATATCATCGACGACCTTATTCTTGGATGCGAAGTGGGCATGGCCAGGGCCATGGACGGTGACAACTCGAGACTGCATCGGCTTTGAGAGGCTGGTGTGGTACTGATACGGCGTTTGTGGGTCGCCCGTTGCCTGGATCTGGAGGGGCTTGGTGGCGAGCTTAGAGCCGTCGAGAGGTGCCTGTCCCGTCACCGGGGCGCGGCCGCCACAACCCGCACCAGAGCCGTAGAGGGAATTGATGAGGGTAAAGGGGTCAACGCTGACGAAATTGGCCCACAGGTAGCTCGGGTACAGCAGCGGATTGCCCGGCACGGTGTTTTCATTGCAGACGATGAGGTTTTGCATATTCATCGCCTGAGCCACGGATTCTTGCTCCTTGCGCACTGCCTCCGGATCGGACTGATCGGAATCCAAAGGCTCGCTGCCATTTAAGTGCTTGGCAAAGGCATCCCACTGCGCAGGAACCGGAACAACGACGCGCGTCATGCCCAAAAGCGGGGAGGACACTTGCACGGCATTGGGGTGCTGAATCTTCTGGCTGAGGAACTCCGCCTGCACCCGCAGCGGGCCGGTGGCGGTCATGATGTCCGCGCCAGGCTGTCCGGCAAATTCGAGCCCTGGTGGGAGGTCACCAATCTTGGCATTCGGGGGTAAGACCGTGGGGCGAACGCCGGCCTCGCGGGCTACCTTTTGTGACCACTTTTCATAGACCTGCAATGGGGTGGTGCCGAGGTGGTACTTGGCGTCATTTTTAGCAATGAACCCGAAGAGGTCGTGCAGTCCCTTTTCATAGCCTCGCTGTTGCGAAGCAAAGATGCCATTCCACGCCAACTTGGGGCTCATACCCGAATCCAGCAGTACCTTGCCGGTATGCTCTGGATACTTGGTGGCGTAGGCGGAGCCGAGGTAGGTGCCATAGGAGGTGCCGGCGATGTCAATCTTTTCTTCACCCAAAGCACGGCGCACCATTTCCCAATCCTGCAGGGTATTCGCAGTGGTCAGTGAGTTGGTATAGCCCGGGGTGTGCTTTTCGCATGCATCGCGGGTGAGCTTTCCTACCTGGAGGCTGCCTTGGAGCGGATTACTGGTAGCAGTGGCATCGCACTTTACTGGCGTGGAGCCAGGCAGGCCACGCGGTTGCACACCGATGGTGTCCCACTCATCGCGCACGGCCTGTGGCCACGGAATAGCGCTATTGCCGGCCCATCCGTAGGCATCGCCACTTGGGCCACCAGGGTTGGTAAACAACGCGCCACGGCGGGCGCCTGGGTTGGCGGCGGGAACGCGCACGAAGCCGACGCTAATGGTGCCGGCTTCAGGGTTGTCGTAATACGTAGGCACGTCGATGCGGCCGCATTCGGCGTTGTCGATGTCTACCTGCTCTGGGCAGTCTTCCCAGGAAATGGCGGGCTTGGTGTCCTGCGGCGCGGGGGCTGGCGCGGCTGTGGCAATCGGCGCAGTGACACCAATGGCGACCGCAGCAGCACCGAGTGTGGCCGCAAGCTTAGAAGAAAAAGAAAGCATAGGTTAGGTCTCCAGAATAAAAGTAATTGGTAGACCTAGCCTATGCTTTTTTGATGCTTTTGGCATCATACTCACAGTAGGTGGGTGCCCTCACCGGCCGAGGCAGGAGAGGGGCTACGCAGTACTACTTAACGATGACAACGATGAGGTCACGCGGGCCGTGTACGCCCTCGACACGAGTGAGCTCGATATCGGAGGTAGCGGACGGGCCGGAGATCCAGGTCGCTGGCTTCTCCGGGTTCATGCGGGAGATGACCTCGGGGATGCCGTAGACGATCTCATTCTGGTGGACGATGCACAGGTGGCGGTCCGGAACCAGGGTCAGTGCGCGACGGCCGCAACGCTCGTCAGACTGGAGGACGATGGTGCCGGTCTGCGCGGAGGTGACGTGGGAATAAGTGACCACAGCGTCGGTCTCGTTCAGGGTGCGCGGATCGACGGACTTATCGTCCGGCTTGGCGTCGAAGCCCTCGAAGAGGGCGGCGTCCATGCCCTCGGCGTAGCGGATGTCGCTGCACTTGCGGTCATTGAGGATCTTGGCGATGGCCTGCTTCAGTTCGCCTTCCTCGGTGACGTGCACCTCGGCCTTGTAATCCTCGAGTCGGTCAATGAGCATATCGCGCAGTTCGTCCGCGTTCAGAGTGCCCTCGTGGTGGTAGTCGCGCGGGGCATCAACGTGGTCGGGGAGACCAGCCTGCTTCTGGGCGGAGCGGATGCGGCTTAGGATTTCCTGCTTTGCGTTCACTTTTTGGACTCCTCACGGGCCTCGGCAAGAAGTTCCTTGCCTTCTTCGGACTCGAACCACTGGCGGAAGGACTTCTTTGGCGGAACCGCGGTGTCGCGGCCCTCGGACCAACCGGACATAAACAGTGGCAGGGATTCGATGGTCTTATTGGTGCCACCCAAGATGCGGCCCAAGGCGACCATGTGGGTTGCCTTGTTCCACAGCTTCGGGTTGCTCCACAGCAACTGAATGGTCTTGAAGAGCTTCGGCTCGATTGGTGGGGTGGCGTGGGTGACCTTCTGGTGGCGGTTTTCCAAAATGACGTCGGAAAGCGGAATCTTCACCGGGCACACCTCGTCGCAGCGGCCGCACAGGGAGCACGCATAAGGCAGGCTGGCGGAAGGATCGTTGTGGTCCTTCATACCAGTCAGCTGCGGCGTCAGGGAAATACCGATGGGGCCAGGGTAGACGGAGCCGTAGGCGTGGCCGCCGGCGCGCTCGTAGACCGGGCAAACATTCAGGCAAGCCGAGCAACGGATGCACTTAAGGGCCTGGTGGCCAATCGGGGAGGACAGGGCCGCGGTACGGCCGTTATCCAGCAGCACCAAGTGGAAGTTCTGCGGGCCATCGCCCTCAGTAACGCCGGACCACATGGAGGTGTACGGGTTCATACGCTCCGCGGTGGAAGAACGTGGCAGCAGCTGGAGGAAGACCTCCAAATCCTGGAAGGTTGGAACCAGTTTTTCAATGCCCATCACGGTAATGAGGGTCTCCGGCAGGGTTAGGCACATACGGCCATTGCCCTCGGACTCCACGATGTTGATGGTGCCGGTTTCTGCTACACCGAAGTTGGCGCCGGAAATGGCAACCTTGGCCTGCATGAACTGCTCGCGCAGGAACTGGCGGGAAGCCTCGGCCAACTCTGCCGGCTCAGCCTGCAGGGTGTCATCGGTATTCGGCATCTTGTTGACGAAGATATCGCGAATCTCCGCACGGTTGCGGTGGATAGCCGGAACCAGAATGTGGGACGGCTTATCCTCACCTAGCTGCACGATGAGCTCGGCCAGGTCGGTCTCGCGAGCATTGATGCCCGCGGCCTCCAGGTGTTCATTCAAGCCGATTTCCTGGGTGGCCATGGACTTAACCTTGACCACATCGGTCTCGCCGGTAGCGCGAATCAGACCCTCAATGATCTGGTTAGCTTCCTTGGCATCGCGTGCCCAGTGGACGATGCCGCCGCGAGCCTTGACTGCCTCTTCGAACTGCTCGAGCAGTTCTGGCATGCGAGCGGCAACATCTTCCTTGATGGCGGAACCCGCAGCGCGCAGCTCCTGCCAATCGTCCAGCTCCTCCACAGCGTTGGAGCGCTTCTCACGAATGGAGGTGGTGGCGTGTTGCAGGTTGTGGCGCTGGGTGGCGTTATTCAGACCAACGTGTGCCAGGGGAACAAAGGCCTTGCTGCCGCGCAGGTTGCCGTAGCCTTCCGGCGCGCGCGGTGGGGTGGTATCGAGGAAAGAGGTCATTAGAGCATCGTCTCCTTGGAGTAAGCGGCGGAGGTAGGAGTCCATGGGTGCTCCTTGGTGGAAGCCAAGATCTCAGCCATGTGAACGGCGCGAATACCGGAACGCTGGCGGCTGAGGGCACCACCGATGTTCATCAGGCAGGAAGAGTCACCGCCGGTGACGTATTCAGCCTCGGTTTCCTTGACGTGGCGGGTCTTATCGGTGACCATCGCACGGGATACCTCTGCATTCTTGATGGCGAAGGTACCGCCGAAGCCACAGCATTCTTCCTTATTGGGAAGTGTGACTAGGTCAATTCCTTCTACTTCCTGGAGAAGCTGCAGTGGGCGGTCTCCCAGCTTCAAAAAGCGCAGGCCGTGGCAGGAGGGGTGGTACGTTACGCGGTGCGGGAAGAATGCGCCGACGTTGGTCACACCGGCGATATCCACTAGGAATTCTGGGAGATCCAGGGTCTTCTGAGTGGTCTTGCGTGCACCGTCGACGTCGGCGGAGTTGCCAAATCGGTCAGCGATGCGCTCGTGCTGCTCGCGAACGGCGCCGACGCAGGAGCCGGAGGCCGCGACGACATAATCAATGGAGGGGTCGGCAAAGGCATCCGCATAGGAGCGGATCATTCCCAGGGTTTCCTTCTGATAGCCGGTATTGATGTGCATCTGGCCACAGCAGGTCTGTTCCTCCGGGAAGACCACTTCGTGGCCCAAGCGGGAGAGAACCAGTGCCGTTGCCTTTTGTACGTCCGGGAAAAGGGCGTCACCAATGCAAGTGGAAAATAGCGCAATGCGCATACGGTGCTCCTCGTTGATTTTTTACATGGGGTAGGCACGACCTTACTCCCTTTAAGTAGTATGTGCGTAATGCGTCCCCCGCTTGACCAGCAATTATTTCGCAATATTAGTGTTGTAGAAAACTGCTATCCACCGTTTGCGCTGCAAAGGGGAGTATTCTGGCGCGGCCCTTTTCACACTTGACTTTTCAGTCCACTAGAATCGTGCGACATGACACCAGCTGATTTGGCCACATTGATTAAAGAAACTGCCGTTAAGGTCATGCAAAGCCATGAGCTTGATTCCTCTGTCTTGCCAGAAACGGTAACCGTTGAGCGTCCGCGCAACCCTGAGCACGGCGATTATGCCACCAACGTGGCGCTGCAGGTGGCCAAGAAGGCCGGTGCTAATCCGCGCGAGCTAGGCGGCTGGTTGGCAGAGGCCTTGGCAGACAATGATGCCGTTGCCGAGGCTGACATTGCGGGACCTGGGTTCATTAATATTCGCCTCGCTGCCGACGCCCAGGGAGAAATCGTCGCTCAGATTCTCCGCGCAGGCAAGGAGTATGGCAATAATGATGCCTTTGCGGGCAAGAAAGTCAACCTAGAGTTTGTCTCCGCGAACCCGACCGGCCCGATCCACCTTGGCGGCACCCGTTGGGCGGCCGTAGGCGATTCCCTGGGCCGCGTGCTGGAGGCCTCTGGCGCGGAGGTTACCCGCGAGTATTACTTCAATGACCATGGCGGCCAGATTGACCGTTTCTCCCGTTCCCTGGTGGCTGCCGCGAAGGGCGAGCCGACTCCGGAGGATGGCTACGGTGGAGCCTATATCCAGGACATCGCCCAGGCTGTTGTGGAGAAGAACCCATCCGCGCTAGAGGGCAGCGAAGAAGAGGTCCAGGAAGCTTTCCGCGCAGACGGCGTGGAGATGATGTTTGCGCAGATTAAGCAGTCCCTGCACGAGTTTGGCGTGGACTTTGATGTCTACTTCCACGAGAACTCCCTCTTTGACTCCGGTGCTGTGGATGCAGCGTTGGAAAAGCTCAAGGCCGAAGGCCATATGTACGAGGCCGAGAATGCGTGGTGGCTCAAGTCCACCGACTATGGCGACTCCAAGGACCGCGTGGTGGTCAAGTCCGATGGCAATGCAGCCTATATTGCAGGTGACATTGCCTACGTGGCCGATAAGTTTGATCGCGGCCACGATTTGAATATCTACATGCTGGGCGCAGACCACCACGGCTATGTGCCGCGTTTGAAGGCGGCAGCGGCTGCCCTAGGCTACGACGCCGATGCCGTCGAGGTTCTTATCGGCCAGCTGGTTAACCTCATGCGTGATGGCAAGCCGGTGCGCATGTCTAAGCGCGCAGGCACGGTCATCACCATGGAGGATCTCGTCGCCGCCATTGGCGTGGATGCTTCGCGCTATTCCCTGGTGCGCTCTTCCGTGGATCAAACCATCGATATTGACTTGGGCCTGTGGGAGACGCAGTCTTCCGATAATCCCGTCTACTACGTGCAGTACGGCCACGCCCGCCTGTGCTCTATCGGCCGCAAGGCAGCCGAGCTGGGCGTCGATGCGGAAGGCGCGGATCTTTCCTTGCTCACCCATGATCGCGAGGGCGACCTCATCCGCACCCTGGGTGAGTTCCCAGCCGTGGTGGAAGAAGCCGCGCAGCTGCGCGAGCCGCACCGCATCGCCCGCTATGCCGAGGACCTCGCCGCGGTATTCCACCGCTTCTATGACTCCTGCCAGGTCCTGCCCAAGGCTGGCGAGGATGAAGCTCCTATCCATGGTGCCCGCCTCGCGCTGGCACAAGCCTCCCGCGTGGTCTTGGCCAATGCCTTGACCATGGTGGGCGTGAGCACCCCGGAGAAGATGTAAGTGGCGGATTTCAATGAGCTGCCGGCCCACGTCTGGCCGCGCAATGCAAAGCGCGAGGAAGACGGCGTAGTAACCATTGCTGGTGTTCCGCTGCCGGATTTGGCGGAGGAATTCCAGACCCCGCTCTATGTCTTCGATGAAGATGACTTCCGGTCCCGCTGCCAGGACATGGCCCGCGCTTTCGGTGGACCCGAGCACGTGCACTATGCCTCCAAGGCATTCATCTCAAAGAAGATCGTGAACTGGGTCAATGAGGAAGGCCTGTGCTTGGACGCGGCCTCGCTCAATGAGCTCAAGATTGCCTTGGCCGCAGAGTTCCCGGCCGAGCGCATCACCACGCACGGCAATAATAAGGACGAGGAATACCTGCGTTTGTGCGTAGACGCCGGTGTGGGCCATGTGGTCATTGATAACGAGCTCGAGCTGGAAGAGCTCAATCGCATTGCGGGCGAGGCCGGCAAGGTCCAGCCGGTGATGATCCGCGTCAAGCCGGGCGTTGATGCGCATACGCACGAATTCATCGCCACGGCGCATGAGGATCAAAAGTTCGGTATTTCGCTCGCCACGGGCGCGGCCTTTGCTGCGGCCAAGCGTTGCTTGGAGGTGGACAACCTGCACCTGAGCGGCCTGCACTGCCACGTGGGATCCCAGGTTTTTAATGCGGAGGGATTCAAACTTGCCGCGGAGCGCGTCATGGGGCTGTACCGCCAGATTTATACCGAGCTGGGTGTGACGCTGGAAGAGCTCGATCTAGGCGGCGGCTTTGGTATTCCCTACATGCCCTATGAGGAGGCGCTGGATATCGAGCGCGTGGCCGGCGATATGCTCGGCGCAGTCAAGCACACCGCAGAGGAGTTGGGCATTGAGGCGCCCTTCCTCTTGGTGGAACCGGGTCGCTCCTTGGTCGCCGGCTCGGCGGTGACCGTCTACCGCGTGGGTACCGTTAAGGATGTAGAAACTGGCAAGTCGGATCTGCCGCTGCGTCGCTACATCTCCGTCGATGGTGGAATGTCAGATAATATCCGGCCTGCGCTTTACGGTTCGGCCTATGACGTGCGCGTGGTCAACCGCTTTAGCGATGGGGAAGTGGTGCCCTCGCGCGTGGTGGGCTTCCATTGCGAGTCCGGCGATATTCTCCTTGAAGACGGCGAGCTGCCCAATGATATCCAGTCGGGAGACTTGATCGCCTTTGCGGCGACTGGCGGCTACCAGTACATGATGTCCTCGCGCTATAACGGTGCGGTGCGCCCGGCGGTCGTCGCCACGCGCGTGGGCCAGACCAAGCCCATGCTGCGCCGCGAGACCATCGAGGATCTTCTTTCCTTAGAGGTGGATTAACCTCCATCCTTCAGTCCCCGTTACATGGCGGAATTTAATTCACGCCCTGTGACGGGGACTTTTCTATTAATGGCTCTATTTAGGGCGAAAGTAGACAGCTTGTTCTGTATAGTGTCCTGTATCCGCAATTAGCGGGCACTAAACCTTTACCCCAACCGCACAATGGAGACGGACTATGGCTGCATCGACTAGCGAGCTTCAGGCACACGAGCATTCCGGCAAGGGCGAGGGCGAGACCGTTGGTATCGCGCTGCTGGGCTTTGGCACCGTTGGTGCTGAGGTCTTTCGCCTGCTAGGAGAGAATGCTCATGCCTTTGCTCACCGCATCGGTGGTCCAGCCGAGATTCGCGGCATCGCCATCCACAATAAGAATAAGCTGCGCCCGGGTGTGCCCAAGGAGCTTTTGACCGATGACGCCAAGGCGCTCGTCGCCCGCGATGATATCGACCTCGTGGTTGAGGTTATCGGCGGTATCGACTTCCCACGCGAGCTGGTGCTCGCCGCACTCAATTCCGGAAAATCGGTGGTGACCGCCAATAAGGCCCTGGTGGCCGCGCACGCAGACGAGCTGGCGGAGGCCGCCGACCGCGCCGGTGTAGATCTCTACTTCGAGGCTGCCGTAGCCGCCGCGATTCCGGTGGTAGGCATGCTGCGGCGCTCCTTGGCCGGCGATCAGGTAGAGCGCATCTCCGGCATCGTCAATGGCACCACCAACTTCATCTTGGACGCGATGGAGTCCACGGGCGCATCCTATGATGAAGCGCTGGCGGAGGCTACCCGCCTGGGCTATGCCGAGGCCGATCCCACTGCGGATGTAGAGGGCCATGACGCCGCCTCCAAGGCCGCCATCATGGCGTCTTTGGGCTTCCACACCCGCGTGAAGTTTGAGGACGTCCACTGCGAGGGCATTACCAAGGTCACCGCCGCGGATATCGCCGCCGCTAATGATGCCGGCTATTCCATCAAGCTGCTGGCCATTTGCGAGCGCCTTCAGCGCGAGGACGGCTCCGAGGCGGTCAATGCCCGCGTGCACCCCACGTTGGTGCCCAAGGAGCACCCATTGGCTTCCGTGAGCGAGTCTTATAATGCCATCTTCGTCGAGGCCGAGGCCGCAGGTTCCCTGATGTTCTACGGCAATGGTGCGGGCGGCAATCCTACGGCTTCTGCCGTGCTTGGCGACGTCGTCGGGGCAGCCCGCAATATCGTCCACGGCGGCCGCGCACCGGGCGAGAATACCTATGCCAACCTGCCTATCGCAGACTTCGGTGAGGTAGAAACCCGCTACCACATCGATATGGAAGTCCAAGACCGCACCGGTGTGCTGGCCGCCATCTCCGCCGTCTTTGCCGATAATGGCGTTTCCCTGCGCACCGTGCGTCAGGAAGACGGCGCGGACACCGCCCGCCTCATCGTGGTCACCCATGCCGCGAAGGAGGCCACCTTGGACACCATTGTGGCTGCCTTGGGCGAGCTCGAAGAGGTCAAGGCCGTTCATTCCGTAATCCGCCTCGGCAGCTAGCCCGGGCCCCATAGACTGGATAGCTATGAGTATCGAAGTTGAAGTCGGCACTAAAGCCATTGTGACCGTTCCTGCCTCCACGGCGAACCTGGGCCCAGGATATGACACCTTGGGCATGGCGTTGAGCCTGTATGACACCGTCGAGGTAGAGGTAACCGCCTCGGGCCTTACGGTGGAAATTTTCGGCGAGGGCACAGAAGACCTTCCGCGCGATGGCTCCCACTTGGTGGTCAAGGCGATTCGCTCCGCACTCTCGGCGGCCGACGCCACGGTGCCCGGCCTGCGCGTGGTCTCGCATAATAATATCCCGCAGTCGCGCGGCCTGGGCTCTTCCGCCTCCGCCGCGGTGGCGGGCGTGGCCGCCGGCAATGCGCTGGCGGGAAGCCCGCTGACCCAAGAGCAAGTGGTGCAGCTTTCTTCCGCCTTTGAGGGCCACCCCGATAATGCGGCCGCCTCCGTGTTGGGTGACGCCGTGGTGTCGTGGACCAATGTCCCCGTCGACGGCCATTCTTTGCCGGACTACCGCGCCGCGTCCATCAAGGTGCACGAAGATATCCGCGCCACCGCGCTCGTGCCTGATTTCCACGCCTCCACCCAGGCGGTGCGCCGCGTCCTGCCCTCGCACGTGACGCATTCGGATGCGGCGTTCAACGTCTCGCGCACCGCGGTCCAGGTGGCGGCATTGCAGAACTACCCGGATCTCCTGTGGGAGGGAACCCGCGATCGCTTGCACCAGCCGTACCGCGCGGATGTGCTTCCCGTGACCGCGGAGTGGGTCAACCGCCTGCGCAACCGCGGCTATGCGGCCTACCTATCCGGCGCTGGCCCCACCGTCATGGTGCTCCACACCGAGGATATTGAGGAGGGAATTCTTGCCGACGCCCGCGAGCAGAACCTCCGCGTCATCGACCTCACCGTGGCCGGCCCCGTCCGCGTGGAGCTTACGCAGGCTTAATTTTTAGACGGCACACGTTGGGGTGCTGGCGCGGCACCAAGGTGATCGAGGTGTCATCATCGCTGGTTTCTTGCAGGAAGCCAGCGTGTACCGCGCACAGGAACGGCGAAGGCTCGAGACCCGAAGAGACAAACGGGCAAGCATGAAGCTCGATGTCGGTTGAATCGGGTTTGGTGGCAGGATCAAAGCCCATATCGCGCAGGGTGGCAAAGAGCGTATCGAGCGCACCATCGGAGGCATCTGCGCCCGCGGCGCGCGCCCAGCGTCGCCCGATCTCGAGGGCCTTGGCCGAGGCGGCGTCATCAAGCTCTTCCTTATCCGCCAGCATCGTGGTCAGCACTTCCACCAAGGTGATGTATTCCTCTGCCACCGCTTTATTATCTGGAATGCGGGCTTGGAAGATGAGGGAGGGGCGCCCGCGGCCCTTACTCGGCGCGGATACTACATTGACGGCCCCAGCGTTGACCAGTTCATCGATGTGTCCGCGAGCGGTGTTGACGTGCATGCCTAGTTCCTCGGCTACGGTGCCGGCCTTGGCGCCTTCGGGGTGGCGCTGCACAGCGGTGAGGACCTCGCGCTGCTTGGGTGAGAGGTTGAGGGCCTCTGGAAAGAGCTCGGTGGTGGGCCGGGGAAGTGAATCAGGCATGGTAGAAATCCGCCTTGGGGTCTGCGAATACAGAAAAACTAGTTGGGGTGGACAAAAACGTGTGCTTTAGATATCGCTAAGGATACGATGTTACCCACCGCGATGCCTAAAGCGAACTCGCGGTCTACCGGTACTGTAGCCTCTTGGCCGCCCAGATCAACGCGCAGCTGCGCCGCTGCGAGGCTGGTGGCCTCGACTGCAAGGACGCGCGCTGCCCATTGATTGCAGGCCTCTGGCGCTGCGCCAATTGTGGCCGCCTGCGGGTCAAAGGTCACCGCCACCTTCTGCCCGGGCTCAAAAGACGTATGCTCCGTGGTCGCCAGAACGGTAATATCGCCGCACGCGACTTCTACCGCGGACGCGCCAATCTCGGTTACGGTTCCCTCGAGGCGGTTAAGACCCGCTAGCGCCGCAACGAATCCTGTCGGCGGTGCCTCAAGCAGACGCGCGGTTGCGCCGTGCGCCCGCACCTGGCCGGATTCCATGACCAGCATGTCCTGCGCTAGGTGCGCAATATCGAGCGCATCATGGGTAACAAGCAGTGTGGTGCGGTCTGCGCAGGCCGCGTGCAAGAAGCGGCGCCATCTCTCGGCCGATTTCACGTCGACTGCGGCCAGGGGCTCGTCCACAATCAACACCGCCGGCCGTGCGGCTAGCGCGCGCACCAGCGCCACGTGGGCGGCTTGGCCGCCGGAGAGGGCGGGAACGGGGACGTCGGCAAGCTCGTGCAATCCCGCTGCCGCCAGGAGCTCCTGCGCACGTACCTTATCGCGGGTGACCATGGCCACCGCCTCCACGGCCGTCGAGCGCGGCGGCAACCCCGGCCGCTGGGTGAGCAAGACGACGTCGGCGCCCTCCGGGGAGATCTCCCCGCCGCTCAGACGCCCGGCAATGCGCCCCATGAGCGTGGTTTTACCGGAGCCGTTTGGGCCCACTATGGCGGTAATAGCGCGTGGGGAAAAGTCCGTGCGCACCCCATCGACCTTCACGGAAACGGCCGGAACCTCAGCGGGTCGGGTGAGCTCGCGCAGCTTGTCGACGTCGAAGGTGTGCAACTTCCGCGCCCGCGGTTGGTAGTGCCTCCGCCGCAGGACAGGCAAGCCTGCCAGTGCCAGGCATAGTAATGCCAGGCTGATGAGCAGCGCCGAAAGTACATAAGCGCCGTCCGCGTCGACCTCGCGCTCTAAATAAATGCCCAGCGGCATGGTGCGGGTAACACCGGGCTGCGAGCCGGCGAAGGTTAGGGTCGTGCCAAATTCGCCTAGGGATCGGGCGAAGGCTAAGCCGGCACCGGTCGCCAAAGCGGGCGCAATAGAAGGCAGGGTGATTTTGCCGAGTATCTCCCACCGCCCCAAGCCCACGCCGCGCGCAGAAGCGAGGATTTCCTGGTCTAGCTGGCGCAGCGCCGAATCGACCGCCACCACCACAAAGGGCAGCGCCACAAAGGTCTGTGCCAAAACGACTCCGGGGAAGGCGAAAGCGAAGTGGATACCTAGGGCGTCGAGAAGTGGGGCCAGATACCCCTTGCGGCCGAAAGCTGCGGTAAGTGCCAAGCCGCCCACCACCGGTGGCATGGCCAGAGGGAGGTAGACCAAGAGGCGTACTACGGCGCTGCCGCGGCCGAGCTGCTGCACCCACAGGGCCAGCCCCAAACCCAGCACGAGCGCAAGGACCATAGATTGGAAGGCGGCTGCCACTGAGATGCGTAGCATGTCTCGGATCTCGTCACGCGCGAGGTAGTCGCCGATGCGATCCCACGGCACGCGCAGCCCGAGGGCCGCCACCGGAACAATGATGGTGGCTACCGCAATGAGGCCAATAAGGCCGATAAGAAGCGGGGCTTTGGGGCGAAGGGGCTGGGGTGCGGACATAGCCTACTCCGCCGGGGTGAAGCCGCGGTCGCGCCAGGTGGAATCAAAGTCAGTGGCCAAAAGATCTAGGACTTCCTGCGCCTCCTTGGGGTGTTCGGCTTCGGCCGTGACTGCGCCGACGATCTGGTTAGCGAATTTGTCTGCCCCAGGAATGGCAATTACTTCGACATCATCGCCAGCTGCGGCGGCATCGGTGGAATACACCCATCCGGCATCGGCTTCACCCGCGGACACTTTTCCTAAAACGTCCGCTACCTGGCGCTCTTGGGAGGAGGGGTGAACGTCGAGGTGCTTGTCATCGATGATCTGAGAGGAGATATCGCCGCAGGGTACCTGCGGATCACAGAGCACAAAGTGGCGGGCGCGGGAAAGATCCTGCAGCGAGTGAATATTGGCCGGGTTTCCCTTAGGCACCACCATGACCATGACGTTGGTGGCAAGCACCTTAGGTTTGGTGACGGTGCCGTCTTTTACTGCTTGGTCCATGGTTTTCTTGGACGCCGTTAGGAGAAGATCTGCTGGGGCGCCCTCGCGCAGCTTGCTCACGAGATCGGAGGAGCCGCCATTGTCAAAGCTCAGATTCATTGGAGGCTCGAGCTGGCCTGCGCGCTGAGTGAGTTTTTCATTGATGACGCGGGTGGAGGACGCAGCCAGGACATTAAGCGTAGGAGCATCCGTGTCCTGGGCGGAGGTCGTTGACGTTGGGGGAGCGCAGGATGTAAGGGCGAATGCGATGGCGGCGAGGAGTGCGGCGGCGCGCTTCTTCATCTGCGGAGGGCTCCTTCTACAGCGGAGAGTGTGACCTATCCAGGATAGCCCTCCGCCCTGCGAGGGTTTAGCGCACGCGGGTGAACTTGATGTGGAAGTCGTTTTCTTCTTCCTTGAGGTAGTCCAGCTCGAAGCTCTCCTCGCGAGCCTCGACCTCCTTGAGCAGTGGAACTGGATTATGTGGGGCGATGAGGATCATGGATTCGCCCACGTTGAGGGTGCCCAGCGCGCCATGGATGGCGCCGTGGCGAACGGCGTGCGGAATTTCGGAGGCGTTCAGGGTCGGGATGGAGTGCGGCTTATTGGCATCGGAAATGGGCAGTTGCATGGTTTGTAGTCCTTTCTTAAGGGGTGCGGTTTTCGCTCTGTTAGCAATATTAGTACGATAAAACCCGTGCAAAATAATAGCGTGGCGCATCGCCTCATCTTCCTCGCCTTCGCTGGCCTATCGCTGCTGGTGGGCCTAGCTGCGGGCGCCACTCTTTTGGGGTTGACCGCCACCCCTGGCGCGTCCTTTGCCGCCGACCACGGACCGCTCATGGTCTTCGGCTTCGTGGGCGGAGCCATCGGACTGGAGCGCACCGTCGCTGTGCGCACCTCGTGGGCATGGGCCGGGCCCGTATGCCACGTCGCCGGCGTACTGGGCATTCTCGCCGGCCTGCCGCGTGCGGTCCCCGCAGTGTGTTTTGCCGCCAGCTTCCTTGTCCTTGGCTTCATTTACGCCACTATCTATCGCCGCCAGGCGAGCCTCGCAATTCTGGTGCAGGCAGCTGGCGTAATCGGGGGAGTAGCAGCCGCTGCACTGTGGGCCATGGGCCCCGGGTTCGCTGCGGCGATGCCGTTGTGTGTCCTCTACGCCGTGGCCACCATCATCGGCGAGCGCATGGAACTAGCGCGCGTCACCATGGCCGGAACCTGCGCCGAAAACTACCTCACCCTCCTGGTTTTGGGGTTTGCAGCGGCCAGCGTCATCTACGTGCTTTCCCCAGCGGTGGGCTATCGTGCCATGGGCCTGGTGCTCATCGCCATCGCAGCGGCCACCGCGCGGGTAGACGTGGCCAAGAATCTGGTGCGCTCTCACGGCCTGCCGCGCTACTCGGCAGCGTGCATGTTGGCTGGCTATGGCTGGCTCGCCCTCGGCGGTTACCTCTGGCTGCTGCACGGACAGTCCACCGGCTTTGCCTATGATGCCTCAGTGCACGCCATCTTCTTGGGCTTTGTTATGTCCATGATTTTCGCGCACGCTCCTATCATCTTCACCTCCGTTATCCGCCGCCGATTGCCGTATCACCCGGTGCTCTATGTGCCGGTGGTGCTCTTACATGGCGGCCTCGCGTTGCGCCTCCTTGCCGATTGCGCCGAGCACACCACTGCCCTCCACACCGGCGGGGTGGTTACGATATTCGCAGTGTTAATTTTTCTCGCCTGCGGCATTGCCTTGACCGTAAAGGAGGCGCGACGTGCGCATTCATGACGTATCCCTGGCCGCGCGCGGCCGCTGGCATACCCTGAGCGCCGCCATCATTGGCTTGTGGATCTTTATTGGCCTCGGTCTGCTCATTGCGGGATCCTTGGGTGCTCCCGTGGTGTGGTGGGATATCATCCACCCCTTTACTATTGGCGCGCTGACCACGGCGATCATCGTCTTTTCCACCCATTTCACTGAGGCGTTGACCCGGACTGCGGGTGGGGACTATCGGGGCGTCGGCAGTCGCGTGGGCCTAGTGCAGCTCGGGCTTATCCTGCTGCTCATTGATAGGGCGGGGTATGACTGGGGCCCGCTTGCCGACGCCGCCTCTATACTCATCATCGCCGCCCTCACCTGGCACCTGTGGTTCGTTGCGCGGCGCCTTCGCGGCTCACTGTCTGGTTCTTTTGCCGTGACCGTGCCCTTTTATATCGCGGCGGCTGTGTTCATGATTGCCTCCGTGGTGCTTGTCATCCTCAGCGGTAATGGGGTAGGCGAGTACTCCCTCCTCGTCGGCGCCCACTCGCGCGGCATGGTCTGGGGCTTCGCGTGGCTTACCGTCATCGGCACGGTGGTTACGTTGCTCCCCACGCTATCGGCCACGGCGATTTCGCCCACCGCTCGCGCGCGGTGTACTCGCGCGCTCATCGTGCACTGCGTTGGCTTGTCCTTGGCGATGGCGCTGTACGCGGTGGGCCTTACCCGCGCCGCAGGCGTGGCCCAACTGCTCGTGGTCCTCGCGGCGGTGCTCGTCATTCAGCCGGTGCTTGCCACCGTAATGGGCCGCTCGCCGCGGCTGACCACCGCCACCGTTGCCGTCATCGCCGGACTGCTGTGGATGTTGGCGCTGTGTGCCGGTGACGCCATTTCCGCAGCGGTGGGCGCTTACCCGCGCACCATCACCCTGGTTTTGCTGCCCGCCTTCCTCGGTGCCGGCCTCTTGCAGTTGGTCACCGGAGTCCTTCACCACCTGCTACCCATCCTTACCGGCGCACGCCCTGATACCACTGAGCGCACCGGCTACGCCCGTCTGCTGCTCATCAACGTGGGCGGACTGCTGACATTGCTAGGCGCTACCGTGGCCGGGCTTATCATGATGGGGATAGGCCTTGCCGCCAACGTTATTGCCGTCGGCCGAGCCATCTACCTACAGAAAAGACTGGAGAGTTAAATGCTGAGCGTTTCTTCCTCACAACCTGCGGAAAAACCCGCGCCGAAGGATTCATCGTGGGCCTCGTGGCTGCTCATCGGCATCGCGCTGGCGGCGGTCATCGCGCTCGCGGTGATCAATTCCACCGGCAAGGGCACGGAGTCTGCCGCACCGGTATCCTCTGGCGAAACGCAGACCATTGACGTGGGCGTGGATGGTATGGCCTTTACCCCCTCGTCCATCGACATCGAGCCCGGCACCCACCTGGTGGTCAACTTCACCAACTCCGGCGACCAAGTCCATGACCTTAAGATTGGCGACGCCGAAACCGGCCGCGTTGACCCGGGCGAGACCGTCCAACTCGACGCCGGAGTCATCGACTCCTCCGAGGAAGGCTATTGCACCATCGCCGGCCACAAGATGCAGGGCATGACCTTCCAGGTCAACGTGGGAGACGGCGCCGCTGCAGGACATGACCATGCGGTGTCCTCAGCTAGCAATCCGCACGTAGACGTGCCAACTGCCGCCGAACTCGGCGCACAGCGCGACGATTTTTCCGCCTTTGACGCCACCTTGCAGCCGGCCGCTGAGACGAAGACGCACAAAGAGACCTGGACGATGACCGAGGAAGTCGTGGAGGTCGCCCCTGGCATCAAGCAGATGCGTTGGCTCTTCAACGGCCAAGCCCCGGGGCCCACCCTGCGTGGCAAGGTGGGCGATAAGTTCGAAATCACCATCAAGAACGAGGGCTCCATGGCCCACTCCATTGACTTCCACGCCGGCGAGGTCAACCCAGATAAGACCATGAAATCCATCCAGCCGGGCGAAGAATTGACCTACAAGTTCACCGCGAACCGCTCCGGCATCTGGATGTATCACTGCTCCACGATGCCCATGTCCCTTCACATCGCCAACGGCATGGCCGGCAATGTCATCATCGATCCGCCGAACCTCAAGCCCGTTGACGCGGAGTATAACTTCATGGCTACCGATGTCTTCCTGGGCGAGGAATCCACCGGCGCCGACGCCCAGCGCGTTGCCGACGGTCGTTTCGACCTGATGGCCTTCAATTACTACCCTGGCCAATATGACGCAGAGCCCATCAAAGCCAAGGTAGGCGATACCGTCCGCCTGTGGTTGACCAATTTAGGCCCCGACCAGCCGCTGAGCTTCCACGTTGTGGGCGAGCAATTCGATACTGCCTACACGGAAGGCGCCTACCTCATCAAAAATGAGGACTCGACCGGCTCGCAAGCTCTGGACCTCCTCCCGGCGCAAGGAGGATTCGTCGAGATGACCTTCAACGAGCCCGGTACTTATTCCTTTGTCAATCACATCATGACTAACGCGGAGAAGGGCCAGCACGGCAAGTTCATCGTCACCGAGTAGTCCTCCCGCGGTTCGGCTCCTCTCGCCGCTCGGTCCTCCCACCCTTCGCGCTCACCAGCGAACGTTCGTGGTCATATTTGGTGCCCACCGTGAGCGCGAAGGGCGGGTTTGTGCATTCGTCCACCCCTCGCGCTCACGGAGGCGGCGATTTCGAGCTTGCTGCGGCTCTCAGTGAGCGCGAAGGGAGGGGAGGCCGAGACTTCTTCCCTTGGCGCTCAGGTGAGTTAGGTCAGCGGTTGCCGGTGAGCGCGAAGGGCGGTGTGGGGAGTGAACGCAGGAAGCTCGCGCAGCTCCGAACGGGTGTCGTAGTCGCGTTCGGCGCCGGTGCCGGGAATCTCGATGAAGTCGGCGCCATGGATGAGGCGACGGACGGAGACGTTCCGAGCCGTAGGAAGGGAATCGAGCTGAGCTTGGAGCGCGGGAGCGCGCCAGAGGGAACACAGCGGCTGGAGGTAGCCGTCGGCGGCGCGGGTGAGTACGGCATCGGCCGTGGAGAAGGCGAGGGTCGAGCGCAGACGGGGAAGCAGTAGCGGCGAATCGGGGGCATCCACGGCGAAGAGGGCGAGCTCGGAGCAGTGGGATAACGCCTGGGCACCGGCCGCGATGCCGGCGACAGGACCACCGTAGAGCGGTGACTCGCACACCTGGGGCACGCCGAGGCGATGCGGGGAGACAACCACGGTCGGGGTGCCGTAGGGAAGCTGGGCGAGCAGGCGGTCGATAAAGCGCGTGCCGTGGACAAAAAGGGAGGCCTTATCGGCGCCGCCCATGCGCCTGCCGTGGCCGCCGGCGAGGATGACCGCGCCGAGCATTAGGACTCCGGGAGGGTGCGGGACCAGTCCCCGGAGCGGCCGCCGGATTTCGCCACGATTCCGCAGCGGCGGATATACGCGGAGCGGTCCACGCCCTTGACCATGTCGATGATGGCGAGCGCGGAAACGTTCACGGCAGTCAGAGCCTCCATTTCCACGCCGGTGCGGTCGGCGGTGCGGACGGTGGCGGAGATGGAAACGTGGTCATCGGCAAGCGTGAGCTCGACTGCGCAGCCGTGTACGCCGATGGTGTGTGCCAAGGGAAGTAGCTCGGGAACCTTCTTGGCGGCCGAAATGCCGGCGATGCGGGCAACGGCGAGGACATCGCCCTTGGGCACGGTGCCATCGCGCAAGGCGGTCATGACTTCCGGGGAACAGGCTACCTCGCCCTCAGCGGTGGCGGTGCGCACCGTGGGCTGTTTCTCGGTGACGTCGACCATGTAGGCGGCGCCGTCAGAGTTCAGGTGGGTAAATTCCATGGTTACTCCTTAATACAGATAAACGGTGATGTCCTCGCCCATGGCCGGCGGCGCGGAGTCAATGAGGCAATAGCCATTGGTG
Organism: Corynebacterium sp. MSK158; assembly: GCF_030229085.1. NCBI lineage: Bacteria > Bacillati > Actinomycetota > Actinomycetes > Mycobacteriales > Corynebacteriaceae > Corynebacterium > Corynebacterium sp. MSK158. The sequence goes on along the minus strand of NZ_JASPHJ010000001.1, from coordinate 161,352 downwards.
CCGGCCAGCGACACGATGCGGTGACTGCCGTGGGGCAGGTGCGAGGTGATGGCGGGCGCTGCCTGAAAGTCTACGGTGACGGGAACAATGGTCGGCCGTCCGCGGGAGGCGGGAAGGGGCGAATCCACCCGGGCGCGCAGGTTGACCCGCTGGCGTGGTGCGGGGTGTCCGGACAGTGCGGCGATAAGTGGCCGGGCATAGAGCTGGAAATCGACGAAGGCCGCTACGGGGTTGCCGGGCAAGCAAAGCACCGGGGCGTCATTCCACAGCGAGTAGCCCTGCGGGGCACCCGGGCGCTGATCGACGTGCCCGAACCACGCGGAATCCGTGCGCCCGAGTACGGTGTGGACGACGTCGAAGGCGCCGGCGGATACTCCACCTGAGGTGATGATGAGGTCGTGGGAGGTGGCAAGCTCATCCAGCGCAGAGGTTAGGTCCGCAGGGGCATCACCCACGTGGACGTGTGCGTCTGCACCAGAGAGAGCGGAGAGCATCGGGCCATTGGAATCCGGCAGCTGGCCGGGGGCGAGCTGCGCTGGGGAAGAGACGAGTTCTTCGCCGGAAGAAATCACCGCGATGCGCGGGCGCCGGTAGGCCGCGACGGAATATACGCCGGCGGAGTTGAGGGCGGCGATGACGGCGGCATCGATAAGCGTGCCGGCGGTGGCGACTGGCGCGCCGGGCTGGATGTCCTCGCCGGCGGGGCGGATATGCGACTTGGCGGGGGCCTCCGTGATGGTGACCTCGTCCGGAAGTGCTACGGGGCCGGCCGGGGTGGTGGTGTTTTCGACTGGGACGACGAGCATCCCTGCGGTATCGGCCACGGGGGCGCCGGTCATGATGCGGACGGCGTGGCCGGCGGGCACATCGATGGGAGCCGCGCCGGCCGGTACATCGCCGGCGACGGGGAGGGTCCACGGTGCGGAGGAAGAAAGATCCGCGGCATGGACGAGGAAGCCATCCATCGCTGAATTGGCATGGGGTGGCACGGGAAAGCGCGCGGTGGCGTCGGCGGCGAGGATGCGGCCGATGAGGGAGGCATCGACTGGTGCGGACTCGGCCGGTGGCGTGGAAGCCAGCGCGAGTACGGCGTCGAGGTGCGCGGAGATGCTGCGGGGCGTGGACATAAGACTCAGGTTAGCCGCCGATGGCGGACATCGGGCGGTCTGGTTGGAGAAAGCCCTCGTCGTCGATGCCGTGACCGGGCTTTTTGCTCCACATTTCCCCGGCCCAAGCCTCCATGATGTCCTCATCGCTCGCGCCGGAGCGCAGCAGGTCTCGCAGTGGGGTTTCGGAATTGCCAAAGAGGCAATTGCGAATGGCGCCGTCGGTAGTAAGGCGGGTGCGGTCGCAATCGCCGCAGAAGGGGTGGGTGACCGAGGCAATGATGCCCAGCGTGCCGCGCGTGCCGTCCGGAGCGCTGACCTCCCATAGGGCGGCGGGGGCGGAACCGCGTGGTTCGCGTGCCGGCGCCATAGAAAAGTGGGTGCGCAGGCGGGCGAGGATATCCTCGGCCGTGACCATGTCCTCGCGGCGCCACTGCTCGCGGGGACCAAGCGGCATCTGCTCGATGAAGCGGAGCTGGGCGCCGTGGTGGACGGCATAGTCCGCCAGTGGAACGATGTCTTCTTCGTTGACCCCGGGCATGACTACGGCGTTGATCTTGATGGGATGCAGGCCCGCGGCATCCGCGGCGGCGATGGCCTGCAACACGTGGTCGAGCCGATCGCGGCGGGTGAGCGCGGCGTAGCGCTCACGGTCGATGGTGTCGAGCGAGATATTGATGCGGTCGAGCCCGGCCGCGGCGAGGGCGCCGGCGCGCTTTTCCAAACCGAGTCCGTTGGTGGTCAGCGCAGTGGATGGGGAGCGGCCTTGGTCGGTGCGCAGCTGTTTGGTCGCGGCAATAATTTTCTCCAGCGACTTGCGCAGCAGGGGCTCGCCGCCGGTAAAGCGCACTTGGCGGATGCCTAGCTTGCCGACGCCTATCCGGATCAGCCGGATGGTTTCCTCATCGCTCAAGGTTTGCTCTGTGGGCATCCACTCCAAGCCTTCGGCCGGCATGCAGTAGGTGCAGCGCAGGTTGCAGCGATCCGTCAGCGAGACGCGCAGGTCACGGGCTTGGCGCCCATAGCGATCCAACAGTGCGCGCGTGCCATCAGCGGCCGGTGCAGGCAGATCCGCCGGCGGTTTCGCTCGGCCTACGGTAGGCAGGGGCAGGGGAACCACGGGCTGCTGGGAGGAAGAGGTCATTGGTGCCAGTCTAAGAGAGGGGACGAGGTACACCAAGCTGCAACGGCGACTGACGCGAATTTATTCCTATTTTTCCCGGCTTAAATCGGTGGCGTTGGTGGCATCGAGGCGCTGGGATTCGCCTGGACCCTTGAGCCGGATGATGTTGTACTCGCCCTCTGCCAGGTGAGCGCGCAAATCTTTCTTATCGAACTTGCCCACGGATGTCTTATCGATGGACTTCACAAAGGTCCAATACTCCGGCAGCATCCAGCTCGGCAGTTCCTTGCGCATGCTGGCGCGCAGGCGCTCCGCGGTCTCAATGGTGGGCGAGGCGCCTTCGGCCAATACTGTGACGGCGAGTGGGCGCTCGACCCATTGCTTATCGGGGTAGCCGATGACGGCGGCCTCGACGACAAGCTCGTCGGACATGATGAGGTTTTCTAGCTGCACGGAATAGATCCATTCGCCGCCGGAGCGAATGACATCGCGGGCGCGGTCCTCCACGGTAAGGAAGCCGTCCTTGGTAACAGAGCCGACGTCGCCAGTGCGCAGCCAGCCATCGGCGGTGAACTTATCCTCAGCGGCCTCGACTTGCTTGCCGCGGAATTCGGAGGCGATTTCGCCCGGCTCAGCGGTGGGCGAGTGGTAGTAGGAACCGGTGACCAGGTTGCCGCGCACCTGCAGCTCGCCGGCATTGCGGTCGGTGCGGGCGACGACTTGCCCGTCGTTGACCACGCGGTATTCCAGTGAGGCGGGGATGCGGCCTTGGGATACGCGGTAGGCCCAGCGGGTATCGCCGGAGGCGCCCTGGGGCGGGCGGGCAACGCTGCCTACGGTGGAGGTTTCCACCATGCCCCACACGTGGACCACATCGACGCCGTAGCGCTCCTCCCACATCTTGATCAGCGTCGGCGGGACGGGGGAGCCGCCGGCGTAGATCTCGGTGAGCGTCATGCGCTCTGGTGGATGGTGCATGTAGTGGACAAAGAGCTGAATCCAGATGGTGGGCACGCCGTGTGCCACGCGCGGAGAGGTAGCGGCGATGGCTTTGGCAAGGGTGGGGGCGGACACGTCGGCGTCGGGAAGCACCAGCGGGGTACCCGTCATGAAGCAGGTGAAGGGAACGCCCCAGCTGAGCACGTGGCAGATAGGAATGCAGCACAGGAAGGTCTCGCCGTGGGTAATGCACAGCGAGTCCGAGGAACGCAGCTGCATGGCCTCCAAGTAGAGAGACCGGTGCGAATACAAAACTCCCTTGGGGGCACCCGTGGTGCCCGTGGAATAGCACAGCGCCGCGGCCGTGCGCTCATCTAGTTCGGGCCAGTCATAGACAGTTGAGCGGCCGTCAATAAGAGCCTCATAGGAATAGACCTCAACCCCGCGGGGGAAAAGGTGGGCAAACTGCTGCGCTGGTTGGGCGCCGGTGATGATGACGCTTCCCACGGAGTTGGTGCCCACGAGCACCTTGCCCAGCTGTTGCGCCAGGCGGGGATCGCAGACGATGGCGGAGATTTCCGCATGGTTAATAATGTGGCGAATCTGGTCATTCATCAGCTGTTTATTCAGCGGGGTAAAAATCGCGCCCTTGCAGGCGGTACCGAACATTACCTCCAAGTGCTCGGCGCAATTCCACATAAAGCTGCCCACACGCTCATCGCTGGTGATACCCAATTCATCGTGAATGGCGTGGGCGAACGCGGCGGCGCGGGCAGCGATATCGCGGAAGGTAACTTCCTCGGCCGGATCGAATTCCGAGCCGGTGCCCTCACCGTGCCAGGTGGTAACCGTGGTGTCCCCGTGCACCGAGGCGCCGTATTCCAAAATGCGGGTCAGGGAGAGGGGGATATCCATCATCGTGGAAAGCATGCCTCTACTGTAGCGGTGTCATGGTGCGGGCGTTGCGTCCTATGCGTTATACTTGTTCGCGACTGGTAGGAAACTGGAAAGTTTTAGCTCCCCTTTCCTATGCATTCGGGCCCAGAGAAGTATTTTTGCCCGCAGTCGTTTCTTGATTTCTTCCGGTTCGTGCACTCGCTGTGCGAAGTCTCCATAAGGACACGGAAGAGGCCTCATACTTATTGCCCGGCAGGACGCGCATGCGCCTTGGCACGAGGGCGAGAAGTCCTAGAAAAATACACATTGGCTTCCAGTGCAACGCCGCGAGCAAAGGCTGCGGCGACTCCCGCATAATCGGACCTGGTCAAGCAACGAAAGGATATCCGTGAGCGAAACGGACAACACCGCAGCACAGGATCTTGCATCCCTGAAGCTGCCGGAATTGCGCAAAATGGCCGCAGAGCGCGGCCTACGTGGTGTCTCTGCCCTGCGCAAGGGGGATCTCATCACCGCCATCAAGACCGGAAAGGTCCCGCCTAAGGCCAAGGCCAAGGTGGAAAAGGCCGCTCAGGTAGAAAAGGCGGAAAGGGCAGAGAAGCCTGAGAAGGCAGATAAGCCGCAGGAAAATGCGCCGCACAAGGCGGAAAAGCAGGAAGAATCCAGCGAGAAGCAGGATAACCGCCAGCAGGGCTCTGGCGAGGAGCAGCGCTATGAGTCGCGCTCCCAGGCCCGCCGCGCTCGCCGCAACCGCGCCCGCCGCCAAGAGCGTCAGGAGCGCCAAGAACGGCAAGAGCGTGAGGAGCGCAACCGCAACGAGGAGCAGGGCGGCACTAAGGACAACCGCGACAATAACTCCCAGGACGGCTCCGATAATCAGGGCGAGAAGAATGACCGTGGCGATAATAAGCAGCGCGGCAACCGCCATGAGGACAACAATAACCACGAACGCGGCAACCGCCGTGGGCGCCGCAACCGCCGCAACCGCCGCGGCCGCGGCAATAACAATGACAATAACGGCGGCAACGATTTGCAGGTCCGCGAGGGCGATGAGCTGCAGGCCGTCGGCGGCATCTTGGACGTCGTAGACAATAATGTCGCCTTCCTGCGCACCACGGGCTATCGCGCCGCGGCTTCCGACGTCTTCGTGAACAACGGCATCGTCCGCCGCCTTGGCCTGCGCTCTGGTGACGCCATTACCGGTCAGGTCAAGGTTTCCGGCCCGACGCATACGCACGGCAATGGCCGCAACCGCCGCAAGTACAACCAGCTGGTACAGGTCGATACCGTCAACGGCATTGATCCGGAAGGCGCAAAGCAGCGCCCGCACTTTAATAAGCTCACCCCGCTGTATCCGAATAAGCGCTTGCGTTTGGAAACGGATCCGAAGATCCTCACCACCCGTGTCATTGACCTCATCATGCCGATTGGTAAAGGCCAGCGCGCGCTTATCGTCTCCCCGCCAAAGGCCGGTAAGACGACGATTCTGCAGAATATCGCCAACGCGATTTCTACCAATAACCCGGAGTGCTACCTCATGGTCGTTCTCGTAGACGAGCGCCCTGAGGAAGTTACGGACATGCAGCGCTCCGTTAACGGTGAGGTTATTGCCTCCACCTTTGACCGCCCGCCATCAGAGCACACTTCCGTGGCGGAGCTGGCTATCGAGCGCGCCAAGCGCCTAGTGGAGCAGGGCAAGGACGTCGTGGTCCTGCTGGATTCCATTACCCGCCTGGGCCGCGCCTATAACAATTCCTCTCCGGCTTCTGGCCGCATTCTCTCCGGCGGTGTGGACTCCAATGCGCTCTACCCGCCAAAGCGCTTCTTGGGTGCCGCCCGCAATATCGAAGAGGGCGGCTCGCTGACGATTATCGCCACCGCCATGGTGGAGACCGGCTCTACCGGCGATACCGTCATCTTCGAGGAATTCAAGGGCACGGGCAACGCCGAGCTGAAGCTGGACCGTGGCATCTCTGAGCGCCGCGTCTTCCCAGCCGTGGACGTTAACCCGTCCGGTACTCGTAAGGACGAGCTGCTGCTCGTACCAGAGGAAGCACGCATCATGACCAAGCTGCGTCGCATCCTCTCCGCCCTGGATTCCCACCAGGCCATTGACCTGCTCATTAAGCAGCTGAAGAAGACCCGCTCCAATGGCGAGTTTTTGATGCAGGTGGCCTCCTCGGCCCCGATGGCTGCGGATAAGGATGAAGAAGATTATGTCTAATCAGGTTTCGCTCGTTGATGACATCGTGTCCGAGTACCAGGGCATTGAGATGCAGATGGCCGATCCGGAAGTTGCCGGCGACCAGAAGCAATTCCGCAAGCTTTCCAAGCGCTACGCGGAGCTGCGCCCCATCATCATGGTCAATGATGAGCTGACTCAGGCGCGCGAGGATCTCGCTGATGCTAAGGAGATGGCCTATGAGGACCATGACTTCCAGGAGGAAGCGGACCGCCTAGAAAAGTCCGTGGAGAGCTTGGAAGAAAAGCTCGCTGATCTGCTCGCGCCGCGTGATGAGCAGGATTCCGAGGACATCATTATGGAAATCAAGGCCGGCGCGGGCGGCGAAGAAGCAGCCCTCTTTGCCGGCGACTTGGCCCGCATGTATGAGCGCTATGCGGATAAGACGGGCTTTAATTGGGAGGTCTTGGGCCTCAATGAGTCCGATCTGGGCGGCGTGAAGGATATGACCATTTCCTTCCGTTCCAAGTCCCCGTCGCGCGACGGTGCATGGTCCGTATTCAAGTTTGAGGGCGGCGTGCACCGCGTACAGCGCGTTCCGGTCACTGAGTCCCAGGGCCGCATCCAGACCTCTGCCGCCGGCGTGCTGGTCTACCCGGAGCCGGAAGAGGTCGAGTCCGTCAATATCGATGACAAGGATATTCGCGTCGACGTCTACCGCTCTTCCGGCAAGGGCGGTCAGGGCGTGAACACCACCGACTCCGCGGTGCGTATTACCCACCTGCCTACTGGGCTTATCGTGACCTGCCAGAAGGAGCGTTCCCAGATTCAGAATAAGGCGCGTGCGCTGCAGGTTCTGCAGGCCCGTCTGGATCAAATGGAGCGCGAGGCGCGCGAGGCTGAGGCCGGCGAGCAGCGCGCCTCTCAGGTGCGCACCATGGACCGTTCCGAGCGCATCCGCACCTATAACTGGCCGGAAAACCGCATTACGGATCACCGCATTGGTTACAAGGCTAATAACTTGGATTCCGTGTTGAACGGTGACATGCATGACCTTATTAAGGCCCTGCAGGACCAAGAGCGCGCTGAGCGCCTCGAGGCCGAGGGGTAACTCAGCGTGGATAACACGTATGGACGGGCGCTGCGCCGCGGGGTGCAGCGCCTTCGTGCTGCCGGGGTGGCCAGCCCTGAATGGGATGCACGCATCATGGCCGCGCACCTAATCCACTGCGGCCACATGGATATCCCGCTCGATCAGTCTCCTATGCCCGGCTTCGACGTGGCCTTTGATGCACTGCTGCGCCGCCGGGAGGCCCGCGAGCCTTTGCAGTACGTATTAGGCAGCGCCTGGTTCGGCCCGCTGGAGCTCAAGGTGGGCCCGGGCGTGTTTATCCCGCGGCTGGAAACCGAGGTTATGGCGGACTGGGCGGTGCGCAATGCCGAAGGCCCGCGGCTCGTTGATTTGTGCACCGGCACGGGCGCGTTGGCGCTCTACCTCCACCACTATCTGCCTGACGCCCAGGTGAAGGCAGTGGAGCTTGCCGACGCCGCCCTGGCCTATACCCAAGCCAATACCCGTAACACCGGGGTAGAGATCATTCAGGCCGACGCCACGGCCGAGGATACCTTGGCGGACTGGAATGGGACCGTGGACCTCCTCGTGACCAACCCGCCCTATGTGCCAGAGACCTCGGATCTTGAACCGGAGGTCTATCATGACCCGCATAACGCGGTCTTTGCCGGTACGGATGGGATGGGGGTCATCACCGGCCTTATCCCGACCATTGCGCGCCTTGTGCGCCCAGGCGGCAAGTTAGCCATCGAACACGACGATTCCACGAGCGAGGCCGTACAAGCCGCATTGGTCCGCCACGGCGGCTTTGAACAGATCGCCGCGCTGCAAGACCTGACGGGAACGCCCCGCTTTGTCACTGCGGTGCGCGGGGTAGACTAAGACACCATTGAGGGCAAGAAGGGGAAAAGATTATGCAAGGAAAGATTTTTAACTGCGCCGATGATGCCGAGCGCGAAGAGGGGATGAATATTGCGGTCAAGGCTGCGCAATCCGGCCGCCTTGTGGTTATGCCCACCGATACGCTCTACGGCCTCGGCTGCGATGCCTTTGATAATGATGCCGTAGCCAACCTCTTGGCCACCAAGCAGCGCGGCCCGGATATGCCGGTGCCGGTTTTAGTGGGGTCCTGGGATACCGTTCGCGGCCTCGTTGCTTCCTATACGGATACCGCGCGCGACTTGGTTGAGGCCTTCTGGCCCGGTGGCCTGTCCATCGTCGTTCCGCAAGCGCCGTCTCTGCCGTGGAACCTCGGCGATACCCGCGGCACCGTGATGCTGCGCATGCCGTTGCATCCCATTGCCATCGAGTTGCTGCGCGAGGTTGGCCCCATGGCTGTCTCCTCCGCCAATATTTCTGGTCACCAGCCGCCGACCACGGCGCTCATGGCCAAGCAGCAGCTTGGTAAAGCCGTGACGGTTTACTTGGATGGGGGAGAGACGGCCGTCGGCAAGCCCTCGACCATCATTGATCTCTCCGGCGAGCGCCCGTATCTGCTGCGAGAAGGGGCACTCTCGGCCGAGGAAATCGGCGAGGTCATTGGCGTCGACGCGCAGACCCTGCGTACCCGCCCACAGGCTTAAGGGAGGAATGCGCGTGAGCGGCAGTGGTGTACCGCTGCGCGAGCTGGCCCTCGTCATCCTCGTCGCAGCAGCATTTACGTATCTCACCACCGGCGTGGTGCGCTCCGTTTTGGTGCGCACCGGCCGCGTGGCGGAGATTCGCCTGCGCGACGCCCACACGCAGCCCACCCCGCGCATGGGTGGGGTGGCCATGTTTATCGGCTTCGCGGCGGCGATATTCCTCGCAGCCCAGCTTCCAGCCTTGACTCGGGGTTTTATGCCCGTCACTCCGGAGATGAATGCGGTGCTCTGGGCGGCCCTGGCGCTAGTGCTTGTCGGAGTGGTCGATGACTTGGTGGAGCTGAGTGCCATAGTGAAGCTGTTTGGACAGCTCTTTGCGGCCACCTTGATGAGCGGGCTGGGCCTTACCTGGACACTGCTTTTCATCCCTTTTGGCGGCGGCACCACGGTCGTCCTCGACCAATTGCAAAGCACCCTGCTCACCGCTTTCTTTACTGTTCTGCTCATCAATGCCATCAACTTTGTCGACGGCCTCGATGGCCTAGCGGCAGGCCTTGGCATGATTGCGGGCGGGGCAATTCTGGTGTTTTCTTTGACCGTTCTCCATGACCAAGGCGGTGCGGTCTCGGCATACCCACCGGCCATCATCAGCGCAGCCCTGGTGGGAATGTGCGCTGGATTCTTGCCGCATAACTTTGAACCGTCTCGCATCTTCATGGGGGATTCAGGCTCGATGCTTATTGGTCTCTTGCTTGCTGCGGCCTCGACTTCCGCGTCTGGCAAGATCAACATGTCGCTTTACGGCACGGTGGACATTGTCGCCTTGATGTCGCCGATCATCGTTGTGGTTGCAGCGGTGTTCATTCCAGTCCTGGACCTTGTCTGGGCCGTTATTCGTCGACTATCCCAAGGGCGTTCGCCGTTTTCTGCAGATAAGGCGCACATCCATCACCGCCTACTCTCGCTCGGCCATACCCACCGCCGGACCGTGCTGGTCCTCTACCTGTGGGTCTCCGCCGTAGCCTTCGGCGCGGTGTCCTTTTCTATCGTGCCCGCACCCGTGGCCATTGGCGTTACCGTTGTTGCCTTGCTCTTGGCATTCGCGGCAACCCTCGTACCTTTGCGGCAAGGAAAGATTGGCCCAGCTGCGCGAGAGACCGTCGTGGTGAAGGAATCCGAGCCCTCGTGAGGTAGGGTGTGTAGCCGTGAGTGAAGCACAAGCGACTACGCAACCCTCGGAATTTGATGACCACCGCCGTCCCATGCAAAGGGCGGTCAGACTGGGCGGCCTAGCCCTGCTGGTTATCACGGTGGTCTCCTTAGCCGTCTGGGGCGGTATCAGTGGTCTCCCCGGCATTTGGGGAGTCCTAGTCGGTGCCGCTATCGGTGGCGGCTTCGTCTTATTTACCGCCTTGTCGGTCTTGCTGACTGCCAATACCACTCCCGCCAACACCATGGCCGTGGTGCTGGGCGGTTGGCTGCTCAAGGTCATCGTTTTGGTCATGGTGCTTCTCGTAATCCGAGATATGGATTTCTATGACAACGTGGCGCTGTTCGTGACCGTGATGCTGGCCCTTTTTGCCACTTTGGGCACGGAGGTATGGGCCGTCGTTACCTCGCGGGTCACCTACGTCTCGTAGCAGGCAAGTGGCCTTTGTACGGGCCCACCGCTTTTCTTTAAAGAAAGGTGGTGGGCCCTTTTGCTCTGTGTGCATGCAATCGTTTCTGTTGGGGGTTACCCCCGTCAAGGTGGGGAAATAGGCCAGTGTGATGAACTCCACGTAGCAGGATTTCGGCAGAATGTGGCCTTTTTGTTGTGAATTTGTGGCGGAATTGAGCCTGCAGTGGCGAAACTAGGGCCGTTAGTGGCCCCCCACGTGCGAAAACTCTCGATCTAACTGATACGCTTTTCTTCGGGTTACCGCGGGCTAGCACAAAAGCTGGCTTTCGCAGCGGTGAATCCCTGTCTTGCGCACGCTGATGTGCGACGGAGTCCGTGTGTGAGGCAGAGAGTTTGAGACGTCCATCGCACCACACGGCCTTCGACAAGCTGTGTGGCCCGAACACGGGAGAGAACGCTGAGCGTTACAACATTGGCCATGAAGGGTAGCTTCCACGCACCCGAACTGGACCCAGAATTTTTCCCGGGGCACGTAACCGATGATGGCGGAGTCGTTGACCTCTGGTTGAGCGATTTTGCCAACGGTTGGTTCGCTTTGGATCGCATCATGCTTGTTCGCCTTCTGATGGCGGCCGTGCTGGTGCTCCTATTTGTTGTCGCCTTCAGGAACCCCAAGCTGGTTCCTAGAGGAATTCAAAACGTAGGCGAGCATGCGATTGACTTCGTGCGAGTTCAGATCGCAGAAGACATCTTGGGCAAGAAGGAAGGACGTCGCTTCCTTCCACTTTTGGCCTCTATCTTCTTTGCAGTTTTGTTCTGGAACCTCACAACTATTGTGCCGGGTCTGAACATTTCTCCGAACGCCCGTATCGGTATGCCAATCGTCTTGGCAGCTGTCGCGTATATCGCCATGATTTACGCCGGCGCTAAGCGCTATGGCTTTGGCAAGTTCATCAAGTCCTCGGTGGTTATTCCTAACCTGCCGCCGGCCTTGCACATTCTTGTCGTGCCGATTGAGGCTTTCTCTACGTTTGTTATGCGCCCAGTCACCCTGGCTCTTCGTCTTATGGCGAACTTCCTGGCTGGTCACCTCATTTTGGTCCTGTTGTACTCGGCTACGAACTTCTTCTTCTTCCAGTTCAACGCCTGGACCGCAGTGGGTGGCTTGACCCTGGTCGCAGCGGTTCTGTTCACGCTTTACGAGCTTATCGTCATCTTCCTGCAGGCATATATCTTTGCCCTGCTGACGGCGGTATACATCGAATTGTCGTTGCATGCAGATTCGCACTAACAACAACGCGAACCTCGCGGTTAACTAAATACCCCAAAATCAAACCAACACCGCCCCGCAGGACACTCCCGCGGGATATACATTGAAAGGGAACGACTTTCACATGAACGAGATCATCCTGGCTCAGGACGCAGCAACCACCTCCTTCGACGGCCTTCAGTCCCTCGGCTACGGCCTGGCCACCATCGGCCCGGGCCTGGGCATCGGCATCCTCGTTGGCAAGACCGTTGAGGGCATGGCACGCCAGCCTGAGATGGCCGGCCAGCTGCGTACCACCATGTTCCTGGGTATCGCCTTCGTTGAGGCACTTGCCCTCATCGGCCTCGTTGCAGGCTTCCTGTTCTAAAGAACGCTTTACACAAGTAAATCGAACTTTAAGAACGGAGACCCATGAACAACGTCATTTACTACCTTGCAGCAGAAGGAAGTGAGCACCTGCCGCTGGAGAGCGGCAACTCCATCCTCCTGCCCAAGATGTACGACTTGGTCTGGTCGATCATTCCGTTCGCCATCATCCTGATTGTGTTCTGGAAGTTCGTTCTTCCGGCGTACAACAAGATGCTGCAGGAGCGTGAAGACCGGATCGAGGGCGGCTTGAAGCGTGCCAAGGCCCAGCAGGCCGAGGCTAAGGCCGCTCTGGAAAAGTACAATGCTCAGCTGGCCGACGCCCGTGCAGAGGCAGCCGAGATCCGCGAGCAGGCGCGCGAGCGCGGTAAGCAGATTGAGGCCGAGGCTAAGACCAACGCGGAAGAAGAGTCCCGCCGCATCGTCGCCAATGGCGAGAAGCAGCTGGAGGCTTCCCGCTCGCAGGTTGTTACTGAGCTGCGTTCCGAAATGGGCCAGAACTCCATCAACCTGGCGGAGAAGATTCTGGGCGGCGAGCTTTCCGACGCCTCTAAGAAGTCCTCCACCATTGATGGCTTCTTGTCCGAGCTCGACTCTGTGGCACCGGCCGGAAAGTAGGCAACTATGAAGGCAGCTAGCCGCGAAGCACTCGCAACCTCACAAACCCGCTTGGATGAAATCCTGGCAGGCGACAACAACGTCGCCACCGCCGCGCAGGCGGGCCTGGATATCTTTGAGGTTGTCGATGTCTTGGATGCTGACCGCGAATTGCGCGTCGCATTCACCGATATCGCCGCCCCGAGCGAGGCACGCAAGTCCCTAGCAGAGACCCTGTTCGGCTCCAAGATTTCCGATGGCGCCTTGCGCATCATCCAGGAAGCTGCGGCCGCACAGTGGTCCACCCCGAAGGACTTTGTCAAGGGATTGGTGTCCCTGGGCCGCCGCGCATTGCTGCGCGGTGCTGAGGCGCAGGGTCAGCTGGGCCAGGTAGAAGACGAGCTCTTCCGCCTGTCTCAGATCCTTGACCGTGAGGGCGAGCTCACCCAGCTGCTTTCCGACCGAACTGCTGATTCCGCCCGCAAGCGCGGATTGCTGGCAAACGTGCTCTACGGCAAGGTCACGATGTTTACTGAGGCCCTCGTGCTTCAGGCCATCTCCCGCCCAGAGCAGAACCCGATCGATGACGTAGCCGCACTGGCCGATACTGCAGCTGATCTGCAGGACCGCACCATTGCGCGCGTTACCGCAGCGGGTGAACTAAACGAAGGCCAGCAAGCAGTACTCGCTGAGAAGCTGGGCAAAATTTATGGTCGTGCGATGTCCATTCACTCTGAGGTTGACACCAGCCTCCTCGGTGGCATGCGCATCCGCGTCGGCGATGAAGTCATTGATGGCTCCACGGCAGGCAAGATTGCCCGCCTGCGTGCCCAGATGGCGTAGCCGAAACGACAGAAACGATTTAAGTAAGTGCTGGAAGATACTACCGAGAGCAGGAAGAACATGGCGGAGCTGACGATCTCCTCCGACGAGATCCGTAGTGCGATTGCGAACTACACCTCGAGCTACTCCGCGGAGGCCTCCCGTGAGGAGGTCGGCGTGGTCATTTCGGCAGCTGACGGTATTGCGCAGGTTTCTGGCCTGCCATCCGTTATGGCGAATGAGCTGCTCGAGTTCCCAGGCGGCGTGATTGGCGTCGCACAGAACCTCGACACCAACTCCATCGGTGTTGTGGTCCTGGGCAACTTCGAGTCCCTCAAGGAGGGCGACGAGGTTAAGAGGACCGGCGAGGTTCTCTCCATCCCAGTGGGCGAGGAATTCCTCGGCCGCGTAATTAACCCATTGGGTCAGCCGATCGACGGCATGGGCCCAATCAACGCTGAAGAGGAGCGCGTCCTCGAGCTGCAGGCACCATCCGTGCTGCAGCGCCAGCCGGTTGAAGAGCCAATGCAGACCGGCATCAAGGCTATCGACGCAATGACCCCGATCGGTCGCGGCCAGCGCCAGCTGGTCATCGGTGACCGTAAGACCGGTAAGACCGCGGTCTGCATCGATACCATTTTGAACCAGAAGGCTAACTGGGAGTCCGGCGACAAGGATAAGCAGGTACGCTGCATCTACGTCGCGATCGGCCAGAAGGGATCGACCATCGCTGGCGTGCGCCGCACCCTTGAGGAGCACGGCGCACTGGATTACACCACCATCGTGGCCGCACCGGCTTCCGATTCCGCCGGCTTCAAGTGGCTGGCACCGTTCTCCGGTGCAGCGCTGGGTCAGCACTGGATGTACCAGGGCAACCACGTCCTGGTTATCTATGATGACCTGACCAAGCAGGCTGAGGCCTACCGTGCCATTTCCTTGCTGCTGCGCCGTCCGCCGGGACGCGAGGCATACCCAGGCGATGTGTTCTACCTGCACTCCCGCCTGCTGGAGCGTGCTGCAAAGCTTTCCGACGACATGGGTGCTGGCTCCATGACCGCCCTACCGATCATCGAGACCAAGGCAAACGACGTCGGCGCCTTCATTCCGACCAACGTCATTTCCATTACTGACGGCCAGGTCTTCCTGGAGTCCGACCTGTTTAACCAGGGCGTTCGCCCGGCTATTAACGTCGGTGTTTCCGTCTCCCGTGTCGGTGGCGCTGCACAGACCAAGGGCATGAAGAAGGTCGCCGGTAATCTGCGTCTGGACCTGGCTTCCTACCGTGACCTGCAGGCCTTCGCTGCGTTCGCATCTGACCTGGACGCCGCTTCCAAGGCTCAGCTGGAGCGCGGTTCCCGTCTGGTCGAGCTGCTGAAGCAGTCCGAGTCCTCCCCGCAGCCGGTGGAGTACCAGATGGTGTCCATTTACCTCGCCGAGGCTGGCATCTTCGACGTCGTTCCCGTTGAAGACGTCCGCCGCTTCGAGGACGAGGTACACGAGTACCTCAACGCCAATACCCCAGAGGTCTTTGAGCAGATTTCCGGTGGCAAGCCGCTGACCGATGAGTCCAAGGACGCATTGGTTGCGGCAGCTAAGGACTTCCAGCCGACCTTCCGCACCTCCGAGGGCCATAACCTGGGCTCCGAGGCACCGGTAGAGCCTTTGGATGAAAGCGACGTAAAGAACACCGAGCTCAACGTCTCCCGCAAGACGGCTAAGTAGAGTTCAGAACTCACAACTAACCGTCTAGATTAAAGAAGGGAGGAGAAACGATGGCTAATCTTCGCGAACTACGTGACCGCATCCGGTCCGTCAATTCGACTAAGAAGATCACCAAGGCCCAGGAGCTCATTGCTACCTCGCGCATTACCAAGGCGCAGGCTAGGGTAGAGGCTTCTCAGCCGTACGCGGCTGAGATGACCAGCATGATGAACAAGCTGGCTGCGGCTTCTACGTTGGAGCATGACATGCTGCGTGAGCGTGAAGACGGAAACGTCGCCGCCATCCTCGTGGTCACTTCTGACCGTGGTATGTGCGGTGGCTATAACAACAACGTCTTCAAGAAGGCGGCACAGCTGCAGGCTCTCCTGGAAAGCAAGGGCTACGAGGTAGTTCGCTACGTTACTGGTAATAAGGGCATCGGCCACTACAAGTTCCGCGAGGACGAAGTAGTGGGCAGCTGGGGCGGTTTCTCTCAGGATCCAACCTGGGAGACCACCCACGATGTGCGCCGTCACTTGATTGATGGTTTTATTGCTGGTTCTCATGGCACTACCAAGGGCCGCGACGGCCTGCATGCGCAGGGTGAGGGCGCCGGTGTACGTGGCTTTGACCAGGTACACGTTGTCTACACCGAGTTTGAGTCCATGCTGACCCAGACCGCGCGTGCTCAGCAGCTGTTGCCAGTTCAGCCGGTCATTCAGGATGAGGAGTATCACCTCGGTGACTCCGCTCTGACTGACGCCGAGTCTGCGGACGATGTTGCCGCAGGATTCGAGTTTGAGCCAGACGCAGATACGCTGATGGAAGCGCTGCTTCCGCAGTACGTCTCGCGTATCCTGTTTGCTATGTTCTTGGAAGCTTCTGCTTCCGAGTCCGCTGCACGCCGTACAGCTATGAAGTCTGCTACTGACAACGCAACCGAGATGGTCGAGGACCTCTCTCGCGTGGCTAACCAGGCCCGTCAGGCACAGATTACCCAGGAAATTTCAGAGATCGTCGGTGGCGCTGGCGCGCTATCTGACAGCGCAGAAAGTGACTAGATTATGACTACAGCTCTGCAAGAGCAGAATGCACAGTCTTCGGCAGTCGCCGGTCGTGTCGTGCGCGTCATCGGTCCGGTTGTGGACGTGGAATTCCCACGTGAGGCACTGCCGGCCCTGTACAACGCACTGCACGTCGACATTAAGCTCGAAGCTGTTGCAAAGACCGTCACCCTCGAGGTCGCTCAGCACCTCGGTGACAACCTTGTCCGTACCGTCTCCATGGCACCGACCGACGGCCTCGTCCGCGGTGCCGAGGTCATCGACTCCGGAAAGCCAATTTCCGTGCCGGTCGGCGACGTCGTCAAGGGCCACGTCTTCAACGCCCTCGGTGACTGCCTCGACGAGCCGGGTCTCGGCCGCGATGGTGAGCAGTGGGGCATCCACCGCGAGCCGCCAGCGTTCGACCAGCTCGAGGGTAAGACCGAGATTCTGGAGACCGGCATTAAGGTCATTGACCTGCTGACCCCGTACGTTAAGGGCGGCAAGATTGGCCTCTTCGGTGGCGCAGGTGTGGGTAAGACCGTTCTCATTCAGGAGATGATTACCCGTATCGCCCGTGAGTTCTCCGGTACCTCCGTCTTCGCCGGCGTCGGCGAGCGTACCCGTGAGGGCACCGACCTCTTCCTGGAGATGGAAGAAATGGGCGTGCTGCAAGATACCGCACTTGTCTTCGGCCAGATGGATGAGCCGCCAGGAGTCCGTATGCGCGTGGCTCTGTCCGGCTTGACCATGGCGGAGTACTTCCGCGATGTGCAGAACCAGGACGTGCTGCTGTTCATCGACAACATCTTCCGTTTCACCCAGGCCGGCTCCGAGGTTTCGACCTTGCTGGGTCGTATGCCTTCCGCTGTGGGCTACCAGCCAACCCTGGCTGATGAGATGGGTGTTCTGCAGGAGCGCATTACCTCGACCAAGGGCCGTTCGATTACGTCCCTGCAGGCCGTTTACGTTCCTGCCGATGACTACACCGACCCAGCTCCGGCTACGACGTTCGCTCACTTGGACGCCACCACCGAGCTGGACCGTGCTATTGCTTCCAAGGGTATTTACCCAGCAGTGAACCCGCTGACTTCTACCTCTCGTATCCTCGAGCCGGGTATCGTTGGCGAGAAGCACTACGAGGTTGCACAGCGCGTCATCGGTATTCTGCAGAAGAACAAGGAACTCCAGGACATCATCGCCATCCTTGGTATGGACGAGCTGTCCGAGGAGGACAAGGTCACCGTTCAGCGTGCCCGCCGTATCGAGCGCTTCTTGGGCCAGAACTTCTTCGTCGCACAGAAGTTCACCGGCCTGCCGGGCTCCTACGTGCCGCTGTCTGAGACCATCGATGCCTTCGAGCGCATCTGCGATGGCGAGTTTGACCACTACCCAGAGCAGGCTTTCAACGGCTTGGGTGGCTTGGACGACGTCAAGGCTGCATACGAGAAGTTGAACGAGAAGTAGGGAGAGGCACATGGCTGACATCACCGCCGAATTGGTTTCCGTCGAGCGCCTGCTGTGGTCTGGACAGGCCTCCATGGTCACGGCTGAGACCACCGAGGGTGAGATCGGCGTGCTTCCCGGTCACGAGCCAATGATCGGTCAGCTGATCGATAATGGCGTGGTGACCATCCACCCAGTGGACGGCGAGCGCCGCGTCGCCGCCGTGCAGGGTGGCTTCCTCTCCGTTACCCAGGACAAGATCACCGTCCTCGCTGATTGGGCCATCTGGTCCGATGAGGTGGATGAGGAGAAGGCTCAGAAGGATTTCGCTTCTGAGCACGAGCTCACCAAGTCCCGTGGCGAGGCCGCACAGCGTGCAGTTCGCCGCGCCAAGGCTTAATACCTTGGATTGGTAGGAGAGGGCAGCAATAGCCGCCCTTCCTGCTCTCTTAAGGCGCATCGGTTTATAGCCGGTGCGCCTTCTTCGTTTTTCTTTGCCTTTTCTTATTGGCGTGTGGGGCCTTCAAGGCGTTACAATCCAAAGAATCAGTTTCTCCACAGAGCGAGGATGGCGTGAAAGGCCCATGAATTCAACGGTGTTTGCAGTGCTTCTGTGGGCCCTTGGAGTGGCCCTGCTGCTAGTTATTTTTCTGGCTGCGCTTCGCTTTTTCACCGTGCGATCGCGCGGTACTTCCGTCCTCCTGCGCCGAGTTCCGGCTAAGAATTCCCTTTCCTGGCGCCATGGTTCGTTGCGATATGAGGGTGAATTTGTGGAGTATTTCAAGCTCCGCTCTGTCTCTCCGCGCTGCGATCTGCGCATCAACCGCCTCGACATCGAAGTAGTGAGCACCCGTCCGCTAGATGATGACGAGGCTTCTTTTATGTCCGCTGCCACCGAAGTCGTTCGCTTTCGGGCCAAGGGAAGAGAATATGAGCTGGCGTCGGACGCCCACGGAATCATGGCCTTTGGAGCCTGGGTAGAGGCCGCTCCATCCAAGCGCCAGCAGCGCTTTGACTTCCGGCAATTGCGCGAGCGCGCTACCCGTCAATCCAAGCGATAGGCCCACCCGCTAGGGTAGAGAGCATGCGTTTAGTAATCGCCCGATGCTCAGTAGATTACGTGGGCCGCTTGGATGCCCACCTGCCGATGGCAGACCGCCTGCTCATCGTCAAAGCGGACGGTTCCGTGTCCGTGCATGCCGACGACCGCGCTTATAAGCCACTCAACTGGATGACGCCTCCATGCACCTTGAAGGAGTCCGCGATTGAGGACCTCGACGGTGAAGACACAGGCGAGGTTTTGTGGCTGGTGGAAAACCCTAAGGGCGAGCAGTTGCGCATCACCATTGCCGAGATTCATGAAGAAATCTCCTATGACATGGGCGAGGACCCAGGCCTAGTCAAAGATGGCGTCGAGGCTCACCTACAAGAGCTCTTGGCAGACCAGATTGATACCTTGGGCGAGCGCTACACCTTGGTGCGCCGCGAATATCCCACCGCCATCGGTCCTGTGGATATCATGGCTAAGGATGAGAACAATAATAACGTCGCCATCGAGGTAAAGCGCCGCGGCGGCATCGATGGCGTAGAGCAGCTGACACGGTATCTGGAGCTGCTTAACCGCGATGAGCTTCTCGCCCCTGTGTCTGGTGTATTCGCAGCCCAGGAAATCAAGCCGCAGGCGCGTACCTTGGCTGAGGACCGCGGCATTCGGTGCGTCGTACTGGATTACCAGGAGCTACGCGGGCTCGAGTCGAACGAATTGCGACTGTTCTAATGCCACGGCGAAATAGGCGCAAACCCGTGGAAGTCCGGTCCCTGCCCAAAGACGGTTCAACCTTTCTAGGTTCGCAAACTGTCGAGGGACCAAGTTGGACTCATGGCGAGCCCTATGTCATGCGGCATATCGGTTCTGCTCGCGCTCAGAAGTACTACGTGTGCCCTGGCTGTAACCAGAACATTCCGCCCGGGGTGGCACACATCGTCGCCTGGCCGCGGGACGTGGGCCGCCAGGGCGAAGATCGCCGGCACTGGCACCGCCACTGCTGGGAGCGTAGGTAGACTAGCGGGCATGATTGTTGCATTTTCTGTAGCCCCTGCGGTGGTCAATAATGACTCCCAAGAAATGGCCGACGCCGTGTCCGAGGCCGTGCGCGTAGTCCGCGAATCCGGCCTGCCCAACGAGACCAATGCCATGTTCACCTTGCTAGAAGGCGAATGGGACGAGGTCTTTGACACGATTAAGAAGGCCACCGATGCAGTGCGTGCGGTATCCCCGCGCACTTCTTTGGTGGTCAAAGCCGATATTCGCGAAGGCGTAACTAATCAGCTAACGGACAAGGTAGATGCGGTTAACCGCCGCCTTGCAAAGGAGGACTAGATGACTTCACCAAATAATGCTTATGTAGGAGGAGCACTTGACCTCAGCCAGGTCAAGGCGCGAGCCGAGGCCCGGCAAAAGGCGCAGGAGTCGCCGCAGACAAGTGCCGGCGGCATCCAGCCCTTCTTCACAGTGACGGAGGCCAACTTCGACCAAGATGTGGTTCGCCGTTCTACAGAAGTTCCGGTCGTGGTTCTCATCGGTACTGCTCGCTCTACCCAGTCGGAGCAGTTGAAGACTGACCTTGCGGATTTGGCCGCGCAAGGAAACTTGAGCTTCTTGGTTGCTTACGTGGATGCGGATGCTACTCCGCAGGTTGCGCAGGCCTTTGGTGTTAAGAACCTGCCGACAGTCGTGGCCTTGGGTGCTGGGCAGCCACTGACCAATTTTGAGGGTGCGCAACCCAAAGACGCCCTAAAGCAATGGGTAGATACCTTGGTACAGAATGTGGGTCCACAGCTGAAGGGCCTGCAAGGCAATGAGGCATCGGAACAGCCCCAAGAGGAAGAAGAGGATCCGCGTCTCCAGGAAGCAGAAAGCTTCTTGAACGCCGGCGACTTTGATGGCGCTCTCAACGTCTACAACTCCATCTTGGAATCCGAGCCCGATAATGTGCAGATTAAGCAGGCGCGTGACACCACAGTCTTGCTCAAGCGCCTCGATCCTGCCAACCAGACCGAAGACCCGATTGCGGCCGCGGAAGGGGATAAAGGGGACGTCGATAAGCAAATGCGGGCTGCCGACGCCGAGGTGGTAGCTGGAGCCCCAGAAAAGGCCTTTGATCGCCTCATCGAGACGATGAAAACAACGGCCGGCGACGAGAAGTCCCGCGTGCGCGAGCGCCTGCTGGAGCTCTTTGGGCTCTTTGAAGGCAATGACCCGCGCGTGCTCGACGCCCGCACCAAGCTGGCGAGCGCCCTGTACTAGCTTGGGTAGCATGGGAAAGCATGACTTCAGTGCTTTTTCTTTGCAATACCAACCGAGGCAAGTCGCAAATGGCAGCAGCACTCGCCCTCAAACATGCACCAGATTGGGATATTTACTCTGCTGGCGTGCAAACTACCGATGAGCACGTCAAGCAGGGAATCAACAAAGAGGCGAAAGCTTCCCTGGCGAAGGTGGGAGTAGAGATGTCGGGTACGCCCACTCTCGTGGATCCCCAGATTGCCGCAACTGTTGACCACGTGGTGGTGGTAGGCGATGCGGATTACGATGGCCCAGCGCAACGGTGGGACATTGAGGATCCATCGCTACGCGGATTGGAAGGGGAAGAGCGCATGGACGCGCTGCGCGATGACATCGATGCCCGCGTGGCGGAGTTCGTGCGCGCGCAGCGGTAGCTCTTTAGCCTTCCAAGACATACCACTGCACGGAATTGGCCGGCAGATGCAGCGTCGTGGAGTTGTTCTCCACGTGGATGCGCTGGGGAAGTGGGTTCCCAGCGCCTTCGTAGACGGCGTCATCGGTGTTGAGCACCATCTGCCATTCGCCGTCGTGTGGAACCCAGAGGCCATAGTTGGGGATGGAAGAACCAGAAAGGTTGCACAGGGCGAGCAGCGCAGAGCCGTCTGCGCCGTAGCGGACGTAGCCGAGCACGTTATTATTCGAATCATCCGCCTTGACCCATTGGAAGCCGTCTTGGCTGAAATCCTGGCTCCACAGTGCTGGGGTATCGCGGTAGACGAGGTTGATATCCCGTACGAGACGCTTGATGCCCTGGTGCCATTCGCTACCCCAACCGTGGAGGTTACCCCAGTCCACGGAATGCCCCTCGGCCCACTCGGTAGTCTGGCCAAATTCCTGCCCCATGAAAAGCAGGTTCTTGCCGGGGTGGGAGAACATGTAGCCATAGAGGGCGCGGAGTCCGGCGGCCTTATTCCAGTCGTCGCCAGGCATGCGCTCCCACAGCGAGCCCTTGCCGTGCACAACTTCGTCGTGGCTAAACGGCAGTACGTAGCGCTCGGAGTAGGCATAGACCATGGAGAAGGTGAGCTCGCCGTGGTGATAGGAACGGTGAATGGGCTCGTGCTTGAAGTACTCCAAGGTGTCATTCATCCAGCCCATATTCCACTTCAGGGAAAAGCCCAGGCCGTTTTCAGAGGTGGGGGCGGTAACGCCCGGCCAGGAAGTGGATTCCTCTGCGATGGTGAGTACCCCTGGATGCGTGCGGTTGAGGGTGGCGTTGGTTTCCTGGAGGAATTGCACCGCCTCTAGGTTCTCGCGGCCACCATATTGGTTGGGCAGCCACTCATCGCGGGAATAGTCTAGGTAGAGCATGGAAGCCACGGCGTCTACGCGCAGGCCGTCGATGTGGAATTCTTCGGCCCAGTATAGGGCGTTGGCCACGAGGAAATTGCGGACCTCATTGCGGCCGAAGTCAAAGACATAGGTGCCCCAATCGGCCTGCTCGCCGCGGCGGGGATCGGGGTGCTCGTAGAGAGCCTGGCCGTCGAAGCGACCAAGGGCCCAATCATCCTTGGGGAAGTGTGCCGGCACCCAGTCCACGATGACGCCGATGCCATTCTCGTGCAGGGCATTGACCAGCTCTCGGAATTCATCCGGCGAGCCCCAGCGCGCAGAAGGCGAGTAATAGCCAGAGACTTGGTATCCCCAGGACCCGCCGAAGGGATGCTCGGCCACGGGCAAGAGCTCGACGTGGGTGAAACCGTGCTCCTTGAGGTATGGGATGAGCTCCTCGCGCAAGCGGTTGTAGTTGGCGCCAACCTTCCACGAGCCAACGTGGACCTCATAAATGCTCATGGGCACATCGAGGTTGCCGGTGCGCTTGTCCATCCAGGCGGAATCGGACCAGGCGAAGCTGGTGGAATCCACGATAGAGTCCGTCTCCGGCGGGCAGGCGGTGCGCTTGGCTAGGGGATCGGCCTTGTCCTTGCGGCCCTCGTGGCTAAAGATGGCAAACTTATAGTGCTCGCCAGCACCGATACCAGGAACAAAGACCTCCCATACGCCGGTAGAGCCGAGCGAACGCATCGGATACTGGGTGGGGTTCCAGCCACAGAAATCGCCCACAACGGCAACTCCCTGGGCATTGGGCGCCCATACGGCAAAGGAGACGCCGGACACGGTACCCATCTCAGTGTCATAAGAACGCAGGTTGGCGCCGAGGACATCCCAGAGACGCTCGTGGCGGCCTTCTCCAATCAGGTGCAGATCCAGCGAGCCCACCGTGGGAAGGAAGTGATAGCCGTCTGCCACGGTGCGCGTAGGGGCCTCCGGATAGGAGATTTCTAAGCGGTAATCGCAGTTATCGCCAATTTCCGCCTCCCAGATGTCATCGCCAACCAATTCCATGGACACGGTTTGCGTGGGAGTGTGCAGCTGGACCGCGGTAGCACCCGGTTGGCGGGTGCGGACAGTACCTTCGTGCCAGCCGTAGAAACCGTGCGGGTCATGGTGGCGGCAGTCATTGAGGCGAGCGAGGTCAGCGGCCGGGATAGTCATACAATCAGAGTACCTAGTTCGGGTGTGGTCCGGTGGGCGAATGTTTACGGGCGATAGTCGCTAACTACGCGCCAGGTGAGCTGTTCCTGGAGGGCGTGGTCGGCAGGGGGAAGGACGAAGACATGGGCGACGTCGCGAAGCGGCTCTAGGCGCACAAAGTTGCGCTCGGACCAGTGGTAGGCAGAGCCGGTAATCGTGTCCTGGACGGTATAGGACTCGCCGGGGTGGCGGCCGATAGCCTGCATATCTACCGTCACGGTGGCTTCCTGTGCATTGCGCGGATCCAGGTTGACCACGACGAGGACTACATTGCCGGAGGCTGGATCCGCCTTCGAATAGGCAATGATGGCTTCATTGTCGGTGTCATGGAACCGCAGGGTGCGCAGTTGCTGCAAAGCGGGATTATCGCGGCGGATCTGGTTGAGCAGCCGGATATAGGACTCAAGGGAATCTCCCGACGCAGCCGCCGCCGCAAAATCGCGCGGGCGCAGTTCGTACTTCTCAGAGTCGAGATATTCCTCAGAGCCTGGGGCTACCGGGGTGTGCTCGTAGAGTTCAAAGCCGGAGTACACACCCCATAGAGGCGACATGGTGGCGGCTAGGACCGCGCGAATGGCGAACATCGCACGCCCGCCAGTCTGCAGGGACTCGTGCAGGATATCCGGGGTATTAACAAAGAGGTTGGGGCGGCAGATATCTGCTTGGTCGACGTGCATCTGGCCAAATTGGGTGAGCTCGTGCTTGGAGGTCTGCCAGGTGAAATAGGTATAGGATTGGGAAAAACCCGCCTTCGCTAGACCGAAGAGGCGAGGCGCGCGGGTAAAGGCCTCGGCCAAGAAGATGACATCCGGATGGGTGGCATGCACGCGGGTAATCAGCCAGTTCCAAAAGTTTGCCGGCTTGGTGTGTGGGTTATCCACGCGGAATGTATTCACTCCGGCTTCCACCCAAATCATCAAGGTCTCATAGATCTCGTGGTAGATGGCATCAGGAGCGTTATCGAAGTTAAGTGGATAGATATCCTGATACTTCTTCGGTGGGTTCTCGGCGTAGGCGATGGTGCCATCTGGAAGGACGGTGAAAAATTCTGGGTGGCTGCTAGCCCACGGGTGATCGGGCGATGCCTGAAGAGCGAAATCGAGTGCTACCTCCAGGCCGAGTTCTTGGGCGCGGGAGACTAGTTTCTTGAAATCCTCCATGGTGCCCAAGTCCGGATGGGTGGTGGAGTGGTCTTGGATGGCCCAGGGGCTTCCCACATCGCCGGGCTCGGCAACGACCGAATTATTCTTTCCTTTGCGGTGTACCTTGCCGATGGGATGAATGGGCGGAAAATACACCGTATCGAAGCCCATATCGGCCACCCGCTCCAGTGCCTTGGCAGTGGTGTCAAAAGTGCCGTGGACTGGATTTCCCTCTTCATCCCAGCCTCCCGTGGAGCGGGGAAAAAGCTCGTACCACGAGTTATAGAGCGCGGCCCGGCGCTCCACATATACCTCGTGGATTGCGCCCTCTACCAGCAGGTCGCGCAGGGGATGCGAGTGCAGGATGCCTGCTACCTCTTCCGAGAGCGCTACCTGCACGCGCTTATCGACGTCCAAGGACTCATCCTCCAAATCCCGAGCAGCCACAAAGAGCGGTTCCACCACATCCGACGGGGTTTGCAGAGCCGCGCGAGAAAACAACTCTGCGCCATGCTGCAGGTCATTGGCAAGCTCAGCAGCCGATTGCCCAGCCGCCATCTTCTTGGTTACCGCGTTCTTCCACGTGGCGATGGGATCGGACCAGGCATCGACGCGGAAGTACCAGGTGCCTTGGGTGCCCGGGGTAAATACGCCGTGTACGCGATCCTGGTCATCGGGATCAACCTGCATAGTGACGGAGGAGGTAGCCGTGGTCCGTGCCGCCCACGCAGACAGGGTTGCCGAGACCGCGTCGTGGCCCTCGCGCCAGACTAGGGCGGTGACAGGAATTACCTCGCCTACAACGGCTTTGGAGGCTACAGAACCGGCGGAGATAAGCGGGCGGACATCGTCAATACCAAGGCGAGTAGTCATGCCCATAAGACTAATGCAGCTGTGTCAATTTCACCGGGCAAAGAACAAATCAGTCACAATGGAAGGCGTGAACGACGTAACTCCCACTGATCAAGATTGGCTCGTAGATTTTCGCGGCGTCGAACTGCGCCGCGGCGGCAAGACCCTCGTCGGACCCGTGGACTGGCAAGTAGAGCTCGATGAGCGCTGGGTCATCATTGGCCCCAATGGCGCGGGCAAGACCTCGCTGGTGCGCATGGCTGCGGCCGAAGAGTTCCCCTCGAAAGGCACCGCCTTTGTGATGGGAGAGCAAATCGGCAAAACCGACATGCGCGATCTGCGCGCGCTTATCGGCATCTCCTCCGCGGCGGTGCAATCGCGCATCCCGGACACTGAGCGGGTGGACGATCTAGTTGTCTCCGCAGGTTACGCTGTGTTGGGCCGCTGGCGCGAAGAATACCAGGACATGGATTTCTCCCGCGCGGATGACATCTTGGCGCAGGTTGGCGCCACCCACCTCAAAGAGCGCACCTGGGGAACCCTGTCTGAGGGAGAAAAGAAGCGCGTCGTTCTCGCTCGCGCTCTCATGTCTAACCCGGAGTTGCTCATCCTCGATGAGCCGTCCGCAGGCATGGACCTGGGAGGCCGCGAAGACCTCGTGGGCTACCTTGGCAATCTAGCCATGGACCCCGATGCCCCAGCGATAGTCATGATCACCCACCACGTGGAGGAGATTCCCTATGGCTTCACCCACGCCATGCTGTTGGATGAGGGTAAAGTTGTGGCAAAAGGACTGATTAATTCCGTCCTCACCTCCGAAAATCTGACTCGCGCCTTCCACCAGCCAATTCAGGTGGACCGCATTGGACAGCGATACTTCGCCCGCCGAGCTTCTCTATGACCAATCCTTTTCATGACCGTCTCGATGCCATTGACGCCAGCGATACCACCGGCTTCCACGGTGGGCGCCTGGCGGCAACCGTCCTGCTCCTGCGGGACGGCGCTGACGGTCTTGAAGTGTGGGTACAAGAGCGCGTCCACACCATGCACAACTACCCGGGGCATTCAGTCTTTCCCGGCGGCGGTGTAGACCCACGTGACTTTCCGCCGCGTTCCTGGGACTCGGGCGAGCTGTGGGCCGGAAAGTCTGTCATTTCCATGGCCCGCCGGATGGGCGTGACCAAGTACAAAGCCCACGCCCTCGTTTTCGCCGCTGCCCGCGAGCTCTTCGAAGAGGCCGGCACCCTTTTCGCCATCCGCGAGGACGGCATTGTCTCCAATGCGCGGCGTTATCACAAAGAGCGAAAACTCCTAGAAAACCACACCATTTCCTTTACCGAATTCCTTAGCAATAACGGAATGCGCGTCGACGCCGATATGCTCCTTCCTTGGGCGCGCTGGGTAGGAAAGGGGAAAAGCCATTGGTTCGACACCTTCTTCTTTGTTGGCGTGTTGCCCTCCGGCCAAGAACCCGATGGGGATACCGATGAAGCAGACGATGCCGGATGGTTCCCCCCGCAGCTCATCCTGGACGGCTGGCGCGCCGGGCTGGTGCGCCTTGCCATCCCCACGTGGGCACAGATGCAAAGGTTGAGCAAGTATTCCTCCGTCCAAGAGGTCCTAGATGATGCGTCCTTTTCGGACCTGCGCCCCGTCATTGGGGATCCACGCGAAGACCCCCGTTACCGCGAATTCTTTTCCACCACCCCTTTAGACCGAATATGAGTTATACCCCCGCAGAAGTCGACTTCCTTGCCGAACATCAAGAGGAAATAGCACACCTCGACCTCACCTTAACCAAGGCTTCTCGGCTCAAAGACACTGAAATCCTCAAAGCTAAGTTCGGTGAATATGGCCGCGCGGTCATGGAGCTGGTAACCGCCCGCAGTTCCGGCAAGCTCCCGCACGATTGGCTTATGGATGCAGACTCCGCCCAGCAAGCAACCCCCATTGAAGTGGCGGCGTATCGGACGAAATTCCTCGCCGAGCAGGGAGTGCGCAGCGTCCACGACGTCACCTGTTCCATCGGCACGGAAGGCTATAATTCTCCGCTCGACTATTGTGGCTCGGACCTGGATGAATCCCGGGTAAGAATGGCGAGGCATAACCTTTCTTCCGCCAAGATTTTCCGCGCGGATGCGCTGACGACTACTACCACTGCCGATGTTCTCCTTGCAGACCCGGCCCGCCGCGCCGGTGGCAGGCGAATCACGCGGCCGGAGGATTTGGTGCCACCGCTCCCGGAGGTCGTCGAAAAGCATCGCGATAAGGAACTGGCCATCAAGTGCGCGCCTGGCCTTGATTTCAGCGAGTGGGACGGCCTCGTCACCGTCGCGAGCGTCGATGGCGGGGTAAAAGAAGCCTGCCTTTATACCCCAGGCCTTGGCAGCGGCCGAAGAGCGGTAATGATTCGAGGAAACAAGCTGGATGTCCTCGATGACCACGCAGACGACCTACCCGATGCAGGAGGCATTGGCAGTTACCTCATCGACCCGGATGGGGCCATTGTGCGAGCGGGGTTGGTCCAGCACTACGCGGCCAGGGAAGGGTTGCATCAAATCGATCCGCGCATCGCATACCTGACAGGAGAGAGGATTCCGGAGGGAACTTCGGGATTTCCATTCATAGAAAAAGTACCCCTAAAGAGATTAAAATCCGTACTTAAATCCTATGACGCGGGAAGCCTAGAAATCCTTGTACGCGGGGTAGAGGTGGACCCTGACCAGCTACGGAAGAAGATGAAGCTGAAGGGAAAGAAACCATTTGCGGTCATCATTACGCGAATTGGCTCACAGGGAATCGCCTTGCTGTGTCAACCCCGAGTATCATCGTCCGAGGATAATTACGCAACATAAATATATCGGAAAGGTGAGTGCCCAATGCCAACTATTGTGGCTCTGGTCAAACACGTGCCGGATACGTGGTCTACCAAGTCTTTGAACGATGACCACACCCTGGATCGCACCTCCGTGGATAACGTCATTGATGAGGTTAATGAGTACTCCGTGGAACAAGCCCTGCGACTGCGCGACAATAACCCCGATGCGGGCTACAAAGTCGTAGCACTTACCATGGGGCCGGCCCAGGCCGACGAGGCACTGCGTAAGGCATTGGCCATGGGTGCCGACGATGCCGTGCTCGTCTCCGATGATTCCTTGGCCGGAGCGGACGCGCTATCGACCGCTTGGACCCTCAACGCCGCGCTCAATAAGCTTGACGACGTCCAGCTGATCACCGCCGGCACCGAGGCTTCCGATGCCTCCACCGGCCTGCTTGCCGGCCTTCTTGCCGAATACCGCCAGCTGCCGGCCCTTACCGGCTTGCACAAAGTAGAGCTAGCTGACGGCACCGTGCAGGGCACCCGCGATGACGCGCGCGGCACCTGGGAACTCGAGGCGCCACTGCCGGCGATCGTTACGGTGAACGATAAGAGTGACAAGCCACGATTCCCCAATTTCAAGGGCCTGATGGCAGCTAAGAAGGCAGAAATCACCACCTTCACCCTGGCTGACCTGGGCATCGAGGCCATCGCGCCGACGACCTCTGTCTCGGCCGCTGAGAAGCGCCCACCCCGCACCGCCGGCGAAGTTATTTCGGAGCCCAACCCGCAAGATGCAGCGAAGAAAATCGCTGATTTCCTGTCCGCAAAGAACTTGATTTAGGAGTAGATATGTCGCACGTTTACGTACTAGTTGAGCACGACGCGGACAACCTCCTTCCCGTTACCGGCGAGCTGATTACGGCCGCGCGGGAATTGGGTACGGTGTCCGCAGTGGTCGTCGGCAAGCAGGCCGATAAGTTCGATGCCGACCTTGCTGGCCTCGGTGCCGCACAGGTAGTTCAGGCAACGGCCGAGGATTATGACCAGCGTTTCCTTACCCCTGAGGTCGATGCCCTGCATGCGCTTGGCGCTGCGAACCCAGCGCCCATCGTGCTGGCCGCAACTCCGGCCAATAACGAGATTGCCGGCCGTCTCGCAGCTCGCCTCGCCTCTGGCGCACTGGTCAATGTCAATGGCATCGCCGCCGATGGCTCCGCCCAGATGAGCATTTTCGGTGGTTCCTATGAGACCACCTCTACCGCCGCTGGTCAGTGCCCGATCTACACCCTTCGCCCGGGTGCGGTTGAGGCTGCGCCACAGCAGGTGGAGGCACAGCCGGCGCCGATGCCGTTGCCGGCCGCCACGGCTAAAGACGTCAAGGTAACTTCCTTTACTCCGGCTCAGAAGTCCGCACGACCGGAAATTACCGAGGCCAAGGCAGTCGTCGCCGGCGGCCGTGGCGTGGGCGACGAGTTCGGGGCCGTCGTCGAGCCGCTTGCCGACGCCCTCGGGGCCGCAGTCGGCGCCACCCGCGACGCCGTCGATGAAGGCTTTTATGACGCCGCCTATCAGATCGGCCAGACCGGTGTTACCGTCTCGCCCGACCTCTACATCGGCTTGGGTATCTCTGGCGCTATCCAGCACACCTCTGGCATGCAGACTTCCGGCACCATTGTGGTGGTCAACCAAGACCAGGATGAGCCGTTCTTCCAGATCGCTGATCTCGGCGTCGTGGGCGACCTGCATGAAATCGCACCGGCCCTAACCGAGGAACTGAAGGCGCGCCAGTAATGCCGCACTACTTTGACTATGCCGCTACCCAGCCGATGCGCCAGAGCGCAATTGACGCGTGGGTGGCGGCGGCCGGCTCCCTCAATTCCGGCGCGCAGTATGGTTCTGGCCGCAAGGCTCGGTCCGTGCTGGATGATGCCCGCGAAAAGGTCGCTTCCCTCCTCGGTTGCGAGCCCATCGAAGTCATCTTTACTTCTTCTGGCACCGAAGCGGACAATATCGCCATCCAGGGGCTCTACGCGGCTGGGCAAACAAACCGCATTATCTCTACCGATATTGAGCACCCGGCCGTGCGCGATACCGTCTCTAAGCTGAAGAAAACCGGAGCGGCCGTCGATATCCTTCCCGTCGACCGTTCTGGGCACATCGCAGATCTGTCTGCCCTAGACACGCTTGCCGACGTCGCTACCTGCATGTGGGCCAACAACGAAACCGGCGCCATTCAGCCCATCGAAGAGATAGCCACACGTGCGAATGCGACAGGCACGCCCGTGCACGTCGACGCGGTCCAAGCCGTGGGCAAAGTTCCCATCAATTTTTCCGCTCTAGGGATCACCAGCCTCGCCGCCAGCGCCCACAAGTTCGGCGGCCCCCGCGGCATCGGTCTGCTTTTGGCCAAGCGCAGTCCTGCGCCCCAGCCGATTGCCTACGGCGGCGGCCAAGAACGGGGCATCCGCCCTGGCACCGTGGATGTCGCGAGCGCATCCGGTCTTGCTGCGGCGTTGGAGGAATCAGTCTCCGAGATCACTGCCCAGGGTGAGCGAATAGCTGCTCTCCGCAATAAGCTGCGCGACGGAATTCTCGCCACCATCGATGGCGTAGTGGTCAATTCCGCCGAGCCGTGCCTGCCTTCCCACCTGCACGTCTCTTTCCCCGGTGCTGACGGCGATAGCCTCATCATGCTGCTGGATTCCTTGCAGATCGAGGCTTCTACTGGCAGCGCTTGCAGCGCAGGCGTAAACCGCATGTCTCATGTCCTCGAGGCAATGGGCGTAAGTGAGGCGGAAGGAATCGGTTCCCTGCGCTTTACTCTCGGCAGGCTTACTTCGGAAGAGGACGTTGACTACGTCTTGGCTCATCTTCCGGAGATCATTTCCCGAGCCCGTTCCGTCTAGCTATCATTCCTTTCCTTCGCCGCTGCCCGCCGGGCGGCGATAGCTTGGCCCACCGTTAGCGCCCAGTTCTTGTTCTTGGGCGCTAACGGTCCTTGGGGCTCATCGTATTCCCAGTGGCCATTGTCAAAGAGCCACACTATGTCCCCAGTATGTGGATCCATGATGTAGAAAGCACCACCATCGGTCTTGATGTTGTGGTGGTGCTGGCAAAGCGATGCCAAGTTGCTTCCCGCCGTTTTCCCTCCCTGTGCATGGTCAATTCGGTGGTCCTTTTGGCAGTTTTCTGCGGGGCGATTACAACCTGGCCAGCGGCACACGCCATCGCGGCCTTCTACGTAGGCGCCAATGAGTGGGGGAGTAACGTAGCTTTCGCTCTCCATCCTTTTTGCAAGGTCCATATCCCGCGTCTGCGTGGGACGCAGACTGTCAGCGGTCTCAGGGCTTACCCATCCGAATCCCCGGATAAATGCGGGAGCAGCCTCCTGGTCGTGGGCTCGGTACATATGAAGAACCACTTTTGCCCGCGACTCAATTTCGCCCAGAATCAACTTGGCTAGGGCTTCAGCTTTGGTGAGATTATGCTCTTCGGCTGCCTTACTGACGTGTTCATCGATGGCTAGCATGGTAGCTTCATCGAATTCCGCTGCTAGCCCGGCCTTGCCGCCGAAACTGTGGTAGGTGAAATAGGAGTCGTTCCCTGCATCAGGCTCTGTATCTTCATTGGGGTGTGGGTCCTCAACAGCGATGAGGCCATTTAGTTTTCGCCGCAAATTCGTATTCGAAGGCAGTACTTGGCCGGGCTTCGTGGGGGTTAGGTAACGCGCAAGCTCTTGGTCTATCCGGTCGAGAATATCGGTCGGGATGTCGCCCAGCTTGCTAAGCACGGCGTCGATAGTAATAAGCCGAGAGAAATCCAGGAAGTAATAGGTTTCCTGGAGTGCCTTTGTGAGTGGTAGCTCTGTGAGTCGATATAGGGCCATTATTATGTCTCGCGTGCGCCGCTCGCTTAAACCGGTGCGGGTGGAAAGTGTGTGGCAAGATATATCGAAATCTTCTTCTAGTTCTGGCTTCGCCTCATTCCAGAATAGGTATTCTTGTTTTCTTATTTCTGTGGCTTTTACTGCTATCGGATCGTTGGGGTCATTGACTATGTAGTAGGTGTCCAAGATTAAATCCCCCGAATAGTAGAACTAGTGTGCGTAGTTTCATGGTGTTCATTTTAGGCTGTACCCTGCCGCTTCGCAAGAGTTATGAGCAAATATGTGTTCTAAAAGGTTGTATTCCCAGAAGGGGGAAACGGAAGTAAAGAAAAATATCTCAAGTGGTGCGTGTTAAAGATGTGGTGGGAGTGAAGGCGTTGCTAGACTCACGCGCATGACTTCAAAGAAGGCACTCCGAAAGAGCATTACTGCGGTAGTCACCGTGGCTGCACTAGCTGTAAGTGGAACCGCTGTTGCCCAGGCGGTGAACTTTGGTGCGCCAAAGGGCGTTGACGTGGCGGCGCACCAGCATCCGGGCGGCACGCCCATCGATTGGTCTAAAGTGCGGTCCGACGGCCAGTCCTTTGCATTTGTGAAAGCTAGCGAAGGTGGGGATTGGGTAAACCCACATTATGTAGAGGATATTCAGGCGGCTAATGCTGCTGGACTCAAGACTGGTGCGTACCACTATGCACGTCCGGCTGGCGATGCCAAGACTCAGGCGGCCAATTTTGCCGCGCAGATCGCCCTTGCCCCGGATCAGACGTTGCCTCCTGCACTTGATATCGAGGTGGCGGAAGGAAAGTCTGCGGCCCAGCTAGAGCAGTGGATTGAAGAATTTACTCGCGAGCTCAAGCGTCTTACCGGCCGCACGCCCATGATCTACACCTACAAGTACTTCTGGATGGGGCAGATGAATAACTCCCAGAAGTTCTCGGATATGCCACTGTGGCTTGCGGCTTATCAGGACCAGGCGCCTGAAGCGGTGGGCGGATGGAAGGAACTTTCCTTCTGGCAGCGTTCTGGTTCTGGCAAGGTAGCAGGCATTTCTACCGACGTCGACATGAACCTGTTTAATGGTTCCAAGCAGCAGCTGCAGTCTTTCAGTGACGGCAATTACGTCGACGTCGGCGGCGCGCTAGAGCAGCTGGTTGTCAGCGATGGGCTTGACTTGAGCTCCGATAGTACGCCGCTCATCGGCGCCATTTTGGCACTGGCGGCGGGGTTGATCGCGATTCCACAGCTTGCCGACGCCGCCGAAAAGTCCGGTCTCGATCCCCAAGCGGCGGAGGGCCTGGCTGGCTTCGTCAAGACCCTTAAGGACAAGGATGCCCTCCCAGTGGAGGACCTAGGCGATATGGCCAAGGGCAACTTCTCCGTCAGCGACCTAGCTATCCTGCTGGACAATGCCGGTCACGTGAACAACGTGAAATCTGGCAACGTCTCCGAGTCAGAGGTATCGGAAGCTAAGAATGCCGCCAAGAACGCCGGCGCTGACGTTCCCGATTTCGATGCGGGTCAGGTAGCCACGCTGCTTAATCGCGTGCTGCAGTAGCACCGGTGAAAAACGCGCGGGTCCAGGCCTCGTCTTTGTAATGGGCGGGCACGGCCCCGCCAAGGAGTGCTTTTGCCAGCTGGGCGGCTTCCATGGAGCCCTCGGCTGGCATTTCTGTATCTGAGGCCACCAGGATGATGTTCCCGTAGCGCCGGCCCTTGAGCATCGGTGGGTCCGCGATGACGGCGAGGTGGTCAAATACTTTATCTAGGCCCGCCAGCTCGCTCTTTGCCAGCTGTAGATCGGAATGGTCGCCGCAGTTGGCTACGTAGAGGCCACCCGGCGCCAGCGACTGCTTAGCAGCCTGAAAGAACTCCACGGTGGTGAGGTTGGCCGGTGTCTTGTCGCCGGCAAAGACATCGCGGATGATGATGTCGCGGCTGGACGGAAGGAACCCCTCGGTTTCTTTGCGGGCCTCGGCGGCACGGATTTTGACGGTGGGGGAACGGGGGACG
The DNA here is from genome assembly GCF_030229085.1 of Corynebacterium sp. MSK158. Lineage (NCBI taxonomy): Bacteria > Bacillati > Actinomycetota > Actinomycetes > Mycobacteriales > Corynebacteriaceae > Corynebacterium > Corynebacterium sp. MSK158. The sequence continues at coordinate 126,992 of NZ_JASPHJ010000001.1, read as the reverse complement.
TCGAAAAGCGTACGCACCAATTCGCCCAGCTTGGCGTCCAGCTCCACCACTGTGTGGCGGCTGCCCGGAAGCTTGCTGGCAAAATAGCGCGGAAGCGAGCATCCCGCGCCACCTAGGTGGGTGACGCGGAGCTTATTTGAGGGCCGAGTGTTGAGGTGCTCAACCGCGGACGCAATCCAGCGCATGTACTCAAACTCCAGCTCCTCCGGCTCACCTAGCATAATGTGGCTGCTCGGCACGCCATTAACGTTGAGAATATAGGCACCATCGCGGAACTCATCCGGCACCACCTCGGCCGTGCCGGTAGAAATGTTGTAGGTGCCGGTGATTCCCGGGTCGGTGGAAGCTCGCTTTCTGCCCATGTCACCCAAGCTTAGGGAATGGATTCGATTTAAGCCGCGTTGGGGCTAGGGAGTAGACTTTCGGGCCTGTAGTCAAGGTGAAATGGGGAGCACAATGCGAGTATTGGTTGCCATGTCCGGCGGCGTGGACTCATCGGTTGCCGCCGCCCGCGCAGTAGAAGCCGGCCACGAGGTGATTGGCGTTCACCTCGCGCTGCACAAAGACGCGCAGCAGACCAGGGAAAAGGCACGTGGTTGCTGCTCGTTGGAGGATTCGGCCGACGCCCGTCGCATCTGCGATAAGCTGGGCATCCCATTTTATGTGTGGGACTTTTCGGAAGAATTCAAAGAAGAGGTCATCACGGACTTCGTGGATTCCTACGCCCGCGGCGAGACGCCCAATCCCTGCTTGCGCTGCAACGAGAAGATTAAGTTCCGGGCGCTGCTGCAAAAGGGCATGGCGCTTGGCTTCGATGCGGTTGCGACGGGGCACTACGCCACCATCGATGAGGACGGCTATATGCGCCGGTCCTTGGACGAGAATAAGGATCAGTCTTATGTGCTCGGCGTGATCTCGGCCGAAGAGTTGAAGCATTGCTTTTTCCCCATCGGCGACACCCCTAAGCCACAGATCCGCGAAGAGGCAGCGGCGCATGGCTTTTCCACCGCGAAAAAGCCAGATTCCTACGACATCTGCTTTATTCCAGACGGTAATACGCAGGCCTTTTTGGGTGCCCGCATTGGGCTACGCCCCGGCATGATCGTGGATCAAGAGGGCACGGAGCTCAAGGAGCACGATGGCGCGTGGAACTACACCATCGGCCAGCGCAAGGGCCTGGACATCAAGGCGCCGGCTGCCGACGGCCGCCCCCGCTACGTCACCGATATTGATGCTGCTACCGGCACGGTTACCGTTGGCGCCCGCGAGGACTTGGCCGTAACCTCGATTCAGGCCGATCGCCTGAAGTACCTCCACCCAGGCATGGATGGGGATTTCGAGTGCGAGGTTCAGGTGCGTGCACACGGCTCCGTGGTGGCATGTACCGCCCACGTTGACCGCGAGGCGGACGAGATGCGCCTCGAACTCAAGGAGCCGCTATCCGGTGTCGCCCGCGGCCAAGCGGCGGTGCTGTATTTGCCTTCGCCGGACGAGCTGGGAGACATCGTCATCGGCTCCGGCACCATCTGCGGAACTAATTAAGCACGCAGTTGGCAATGAGCCGGTCTAGGGCACGGACATCGATATTGGGGCCAATGTTGATTTTGAATTCGCCGGCTCTAGTCCACAGTTGCAGCTCCGCATTGAGGTCAAGGAGCTTTCCCGCGTTTTCCGTGGACCACATGTTGATGGAGGAATAGGGCAGGGAATACATTTCTACCTTTTTGCCTGTCAGGCCTTGCGCATCGCGGATGATGAGGCGCTTGTTGGTAAATACGGCGGCATCGCGGACGGTCTTGAAGGCACAGACAGGATATTCCTGTTCAGCCAAGACGGTGGAAATGTCCTGAGGGATTTCGCACTCGTTGTAGAAGGTCCAGCCGGAGTATTTTTCCACGCCCATAGTAAGGTTCCTTTCCAAGTGATACGTCACGTATCGGGTAGATAGTTCTGAGAAATAATACTAGCGCCGAGGTGAATATGGACGCTTTTGGCTTAGGCCCTATGCCGGGATACTCCATGAGTGAGGCGGCAGACATCGTGATGGGCGAGACGGGTGGTTTCCCGCACCTTCCGCAGTTGCCGGACCGCGGGATTCAAGCTGGGGCCATTGGGCGAACAGCGGGATTATTGGAAGCAGTCTCCATTGACCGCGGACCGCGCTCGTGGGTGCTCAGTGATCGGCCGCAGCTCATCTCTCATCGGATTGGTGACCAGATGTGCCGGGACCTGGACGAGATTCAGGAGGTGTGGGGTGAGTCAGTTCCCCGTATCAAGGTCCAAGCAGTAGGCCCGTGGAGTTTGGCGGCCGCTGTGGAGCTAGGAAACGGGCACCGCGCGATTACTGATTCGGGCGCTTTCCGGGACCTGTGTGATGCTCTATTGGCCGGAATTCAGGAACACAAGGCACAGTTGGCACAGCGTTTTGGGGCAAAAGTGCGAATGCAGCTGGACGAGCCCCTGCTTGCCGACGTCCTTTCGGGCACCCTTCCAGGCACCACCGATTTCGATACGATTAGGGCTGTTCCCGCGGACCAGGTCAATGCGACGTTGGCGGAGTTTGACGCGGACTACTTAAGGCTTCGCGAGCCCTTATGGGAAGTAGCAGCGAAGACGGTGTTGCTCGATTTCGCTGGTCTAGCCTCGCCCGAGCATCTCGATGGCTTGGGGCAGTGGATTGATGGCGGCGCTCGCGTTGGTCTCGGCGTGGCAGGGCAAGATGCTCGTACGGAGGCTATTTCTATTGCGCAGCACTTTGACCGTATGGGATTGTCGCGGGAGCGAATTCCAGGGCAGGTTGATATCTTCCCGTGGCCGGTGGAAAAGGCAGCGCACAGCTATTCTTTTGCCGCTGAGGTGGCGGGAATCCTCATCCGCGACGCCGGCGATCTTTAATCAACGCGACCGCGGCTATCCGTGGTGGTGAAGTATTCGCCCATATATGGGATGACGTAGCGCAGCTTGCCATGTGCGGTGGGTTCGATGAGGTCGGCGTCGATAAGCCGCTGGCGGGTGGCCGATAAGGAGCGCACCGTCCGGTCCATGTGGCCCGCGATGTCTGCGATGGTGGCGATGCCTTCGACTTCGACTGCGGCCATCGCTTCCAGGAACTCCCGCTGCGCCGGCGGCAGGGCTAGCGTCGCAGGTTGGTGCACCTGCGCGCCCATGATTGATATTGCATCAGGGGCGATTGTGGCGACTGTCTGCTGGGAAATGCCGCTTTCTTGGTTCCGGCGACTGCGCTCCCATGCCAGTGAGCCGACCAATTGCACGAGGTAGGGGTAGCCGCGGGTGAGCGCGGCGGCGTCCGCAATCGCTTCGTGGCTAAACTCCAGCCCTGAGCCCGAGGCTGTATGTTCGAGCGCCTGCTCTGCATTAGCCGGCGACAAGGGGCCGAGCACGAATTTCTGGGCTCGGCGCAGGAAGGTTACCCCGGGCAGGTCCAGTAAGTGGTTGACTCCCTGCGGCAGGCCAGCGGCAACCAAGGCGATATCGATTTCATCGCGCACCAAGTCTTGGTAGGCCACGGCGATGGTGGTGAGCTCTTCGACGTCGGCGTCTTGAACCTCGTCGATGGTGAGGAGGATGCCGCTACCTTTTAGCTCGGCGGAAAGCTCACGGAGCCGAGTATTTAACGTGGGGGTGAAACGGTCTTCCTTCTGGTGGTCGAATCCGATTGATCCCACGCCGCCGATGCCGATGCGGCTGACCTTCTTCTTATCGCTGGGCGAGAGCCGCTCGAGAAGTCTCGGAATCGTGGTGTTGACCAGTTCCTCCACCATGGTGGAGCGCCCGGAGGCGCGCAGCGTTACCCAACCGCGCGCTTCAGCAATGTCTTCCAACTCGTTGATGAGGACCGTTTTGCCGATGCCCCTAGCGCCGCTTAGCACCATGGAACGGGAGGCATTACCTGCCGAGCCATCGAGGGCGGTGCGGAAACTATCGAGTACGATGCCGCGGCCGACCCAGAACAGGGGAGGGGCGCCGAATGTCGGGCGGAATGGGTTGTCCATGCGGCTAGTGTAACCCGTTTCGTCGGAGATTTGGGAGACTTTCGGCTCGAAGTGGAGATTTGGGAGACTTTATCCGATCAGCGGCCACGCCGTCGAGACATCCGAGGCATCGCGGCCCTTGCCTTCCAAGTACTTTTTGAAGGCGACGCGGTCCTCGTACCATTTGACGGCTTGGAACTCCATGAGTTCGTTTTCCTCCATCTGCGCCAGGTTGGGGTAGTGCTGGCGAACCTGCTTCCACGCCACGCGGGCGGCGGCGAGGGCGTCGGCAGTAGCTTCGTGGGCATTGCCAAGCTCAACGCCGTAGTGCTCGCACACTGCGCCGAGGGTGCGTTTTCCTTTACGCCACTTATCGCTGACGCGGTCAATCACGTAGGGGTCATAGACCGGGCCGGTTACCGTAAAATCTCCGGTCAGGCTGCGCAATACGGTGAGATCAAATGCTGCGTTGTAGACGATCAGCGTGAGGCCATCCTCCCATGCGGCTTTGATTGCTTCGACCGTATCCTTCAACACTTCCTCGTGCGGGCGGCCCTCGGCGCGAGCCTTTTCCGTGGTGATTCCGTGGACATTGGTCGCTTCCTGCGGAATTTCGATTCCGGGATCGGCTAGGTGCTCTATTTTTTGCACATCGCGGCCGTCAATGCGGACTAGGGCGGAGGTAACAATGCGGGCTTCTTTAGGGTTAGCCGAGGTGGTCTCAAGGTCGAAGGCGAGCATGCGGGAGGCGTCGAAATTCATGATCCATACCTTAGTAGCTAGCCCCGACACGAGGGATAGCTACACTTGGGCAGCGTGACTAATCCAGTTGATCTGCACCGTGAATGGAATGACCTCGCGCAGGAAGTCCGCCGCCACCGCAACCTGTACTACAACGGTGAGCCGGCTATTCCCGACGCCGACTTTGATGCCCTCTTCCAGCGCCTTCTTGCGCTAGAAGAAGAGCACCCAGAGCTTGCCGTGCCCGATTCACCCACCCAGCAGGTAGGTGCTGCTCCGAGCGCCGGCGAGGATATTGAGCACCTTGAGCGCATGATGAGCCTGGACAATGTCTTTAGTGCTGGCGAGATGCAGGATTGGCTGGATAGAACCCCGGCTAAGACCTATCTCACCGAGCTGAAGATCGATGGTTTGTCTATCGACTTGGTTTATCGCGATGGGCGCTTGACTACCGCTGCTACTCGTGGCGACGGCACGGTGGGCGAGGAAATCACTGCTAATGCTCGTGTTATCGAGGATATTCCGCACGAGTTGACTGGTACTGCTGAATATCCGGTCCCTGAGCTTATTGAGATTCGCGGTGAGGTATATATGCGCCCCGGGGACTTCGCGGAGATCAACGAGGAGCGCGCGGCTGACGGTAAGGCAAAATTTGCTAACCCGCGCAACGCCGCGGCAGGTGGACTGCGTATGAAGGATCCTGCCGAAGTGAAAAAACGCCGCCTGAAAATGGTGTGCCACGGCTTGGGTGCGCGCGAGGGATTTTCGCCGACCTCACAGCACGATGCCTATAAAGCGATTGCGGCGTGGGGTCTGCCTGTGTCCCCGTATACCAAGCAGGTGCACTCGGCCAAGGAAGTCCAAGACGAAGTCGCGTATTGGGCAGAGCATCGCCACGATGCGATTTTTGAGATGGACGGACTGGTGGTCAAGGTCGATGACTTGGCTTCACAGCGCGCACTTGGTTCGACCTCCCGCGCGCCGCGCTGGGCCATTGCCTATAAGTATCCGCCGGAGGAAGTGACCACGAAGCTCAAGAACATTGAGGTGGGGGTAGGCCGTACCGGGCGAGTAACCCCGTACGCAGTGATGGAGCCAGTCTTCGTTTCCGGATCTACGGTGGAAATGGCTACCCTGCACAACCAATCCGAGGTCAAGCGCAAGGGCGTGCTCATTGGGGATACCGTCATTATTCGCAAGGCGGGCGAGATTATTCCGGAGGTCCTTGGGCCGGTGCGCGAGCAGCGCGATGGTAGCGAGCATGAGTGGACCTTCCCGGAGAACTGTCCTGCGTGCGGCACGAAGCTGGCTCCGCAGAAGGACGGTGACGCCGATTGGCGTTGCCCCAATACGCAGTCCTGCCCGGCGCAGCTCTCGGCACGATTGGAGTATCTGGCTTCCCGCAAGGCGCTGGATATTGAGGCTTTGGGCGAGAAGGGCGCGATGGATCTGATCGACAACGGCATTCTCGTTGATGAGTCGGAGCTTTTTGAGCTCACCGCGGAAAAGCTCTTGGCCTCGGATGTCTATACCGCAAAGAAGGACACCAAAGACAAGCGCTCCAAAAAGGAGGGCAACGTCAAAGTCAATACGGCAGGCCAGAACCTGCTGAACAACCTGGAGGAGGTCAAGGGTCGCGACTTCTGGCGCGTCTTGGTCTCGCTGTCCATACGTCACGTGGGCCCGATTGCGGCCCGGGCGCTTGCTTCCCGCTATGGATCCATGGACAAGCTGCGCGCTGCGAAGACGGAGGAGCTTGCAGAGGTCGATGGCGTTGGTATGACCATCGCGCAATCCTTCCACGATTGGTTCGAGGTGGATTGGCATCGCACGATTGTGGACAAATGGGCTGCTGCGGGCGTGGCCATGGAGGTAGCGGCCGAGGATCACAAGGAGCAGACCCTCGAGGGCTTGACCATTGTGGTTACCGGCAGCTTGGAGAACTTCACCAGGGATTCCGCGAAAGAAGCGATTGTCTCTCGCGGCGGCAAGGCAACTGGTTCGGTGTCGAAGAAAACCTCGTACCTCGTTGCCGGCGAAAAGGCTGGCTCGAAGGAGGATAAGGCTCGCGAACTGGACATTCCGATTCTCAACGAGTCGCAATTCCAGCAACTACTAGAAACCGGCGAAGTCTAATTCGCTTCAGTTACTTCAGGAAGCTGCCCAAGATAGTGCCGATGTGGCCCAAGTGCTCGACCTCGGAGGCGAGGTAGTCAGGGCCGCCGGTTCGCCCCATGGCGATGACCAATCCGGTATCGCCGAGTGGGGCGGCGGCGAGTGCTGAGTCAAGTAGTGACCAGCTTTCGGGTACCCACTCGTCGCGCTCGGGCTGGAGGACGCGGGCGCTTTCGACCTCAATGTCGTGAGGAACGGTGCCGTCATCTTCTGGCGCTGCGTTGGACGAGGCCAGGCGGCGGATAGGCTCGTTATTATCAATGACGATGCACCAGGTGGAGGTGAGTGCCTTCGGGATAGCCGCGACAACCTCTTCCATGGCCGCAGTGACATTGGTGGCATGAGCTACACGCGCGAGCAGCTCGATCTGGCCGCGGCGATCAACACGGCCGCTAAAGGGGCGGATGGAATCAATCTCGACGCCGTCTACCGAAGAAGCAGCGGTAATGAGGACATCGGCCATGGCACCTGTGGGCAGTTCAATGACGATGTCATCCATGACCGTTCCATCGGGGAAGTTTTCTACGATGTCGACTGACTGGATATTGCCGTCGACGAGTCCAAAGGCGTCGGCAAGCTGGCCCAAGCTGCCAGGGGAATCGGGGAGCAGTACACGGATCAAAAAGGACATGGTCTCGCACGCTTTCGGTTGTTTGTAGTCCCGAACATGATACGTGCGTCACAATGGCGGCTTCAAGCAACGCAAATTTGGGGTGACGCGGCAGCCGTCGCGGTAGGTGCAGTACCATGGGTCGTTAGCAATTCACATAGTACATGCTTAGTGTGAATATTTTTCACGGGCATGTCGATTATGCAGATAAAGGATGGAGTTCGCGTGTCTGAGATTTCGCGTGATGAGGTAGCCCACCTCGCCAAGCTTTCCCGCCTGGCCCTCAGCGAGGAAGAGCTAGCCCAGTTTGCAACGCAGATTGATGAAATTGTTGATTCCGTTTCCGCGGTAGGAAACGTGGATACCGAGGGTGTGGAGCCGATGAGTCACCCGCACTCCGTGGACGCCCCGATGCGCGAGGATGTTATTGTGCGCACCCTTACTGCAGAACAGGCTTTGGATCAGGCGCCGGCCGTAGAAGATGAGCGCTTCGTCGTGCCACAGATTTTGGGAGGAGAATAAATGTCTAACCTGACCGTTCCTGCGGAGGGCTTGACCTCTCTGACTGCCGCCGACCTGGCGGAAAAGATTCACTCCCGTGAAATTACCTCCCGCGAGGTCACCCAGGCCTTCCTGGATCGCATTGCAGAGACCAATGAGGAGCTTAACTCCTTCCTGCACGTGGGTGCGGAAGAAGCCCTCGCGGCTGCCGACGCCGTGGATAAGGCCCTCGATGCCGGCGAAGAGCCTGCTTCCGGGCTGGCTGGCGTGCCGCTGGCGCTGAAGGATTTGCTCGTTACCACCGATGCGCCGACCACCGCGGCGTCCAAGATGCTGGAAGGCTACGTTTCTCCGTATGATGCCACCGTGACCAAGCGTCTGCGCGAGGCCGGCATTCCCATCCTGGGTAAGACCAACCTGGATGAGTTTGCCATGGGTTCTTCCAATGAGAACTCTGCCTTTGGCCCAGCTCATAACCCTTATGACACCGAGCGCACCCCGGGCGGCTCGGGTGGCGGTACCGCCGCTGCACTCGCTTCCGGCCAGGCACCGCTGGGTATTGGTACCGATACCGGCGGCTCCATCCGCCAACCGGCCGCGCTGACCAATACTGTGGGTGTTAAGCCAACCTACGGCACCGTGTCCCGATATGGCCTTATTGCTGCTGCATCCTCTCTGGATCAGGCCGGCCCCTGTGGCCGCACGGTCCTAGATACCGCGCTGTTGCACGAGGTTATCGCTGGCCACGATGCCTTCGATGCGACCTCCGTGGATAAGCCGGTAGCGCCGGTCGTCGCCGCCGCCCGCGAAGGTGCCAAGGGCGATCTGTCCGGTGTAAAGGTTGGCCTCATCAAGCAGTTTGAGCGCGATGGCTGGCAGGAGGGCGTGATGGAGAATTACCACGCCGCCGTCGATCAGCTGCGCGAGCAGGGTGCCGAAATTGTTGAGGTTGATTGCCCGCACTTCGATGACGCACTGGCGGCGTACTACCTGATCATGCCGTGTGAGGTTTCTTCGAACCTGGCACGATTCGATGGCATGCGTTATGGCCTGCGTGCGGGAGATGACGGCTCCCACTCCGCGGAGCAGGTCATGTCCCAGTCTCGTGCGGAGGGCTTTGGCCCCGAGGTAAAGCGCCGCATCATGCTGGGAACCTATGCGCTGTCCGTGGGCTACTACGACGCCTACTACCTGCAGGCACAGCGCGTGCGTACCCTCATTGCGCAGGACTTTGCCCGGGCCTTCGAGCAGGTTGACGTGCTCGTTTCCCCGACCACCCCGACTACCGCCTTCAAGCTGGGGGAGAAGGCCGAGGATCCCATGGCAATGTACAACTTTGACCTGTGCACCCTGCCGCTGAACCTGGCCGGCCTGTGCGGCATGTCCGTCCCCTCCGGTATGGCGAGCGATACTAACCTGCCGACTGGCCTGCAGATCATGGCTCCGGCCTTTGCGGATGACCGCCTCTACAAGGTGGGCGCTGCCTATGAGGCTGGCCGCGACAAGTAAATCGCCGCCTGTGGAGTCCCTGACGATTCCATAAAGGTTTGTTTGCCCCCGTTGAATTTATATCCGGCGGGGGTAAATTATTGGGTATGCATTTCAAGAAGACCGCATTATTTTCGCTGTTCGCCGCTGCGCTGATGGGCGCTGGAGCCGCCAACGCTGCGCAGGTCCCCGACATCGATCCGGGGTTTAGCATGACAGCGCCGACTCAGTCTGACCTGATTTCTCCGCTCCCAGAGGGCGCCGAGAAGCTGGAGCCTCAAATTGAAGGCCAGACCATCACCGGCGAGCTCCACTCCGTTAAGGAAGATGGCAAGCTGAGCGTCACCTTTGCCAAGGATCGCACCTTGGCGGTCAATGATGGCTGCAATACCTACACCACTACCTACGAGGTGGCCAAGGATGGCACCATCAGCGTGGGCGAGTTCAATTCCACCCGCGCGGCCTGCGACGAGCATACACAGCAGCTTTCCGACGCCCTCCGTGGCCTCCTCGAATCCAACCCCTCCTTCTATAACCTCCCCGGCGGCACCGTTGCCTTGGGTAGCGAGAATGCTGCGGTTGAGTTCACGGTAGCCAAGTAGAAAATAGCGACACGCAGGATAAAAGTATGCGCACCATGTCTAGGGACGTGGTGCGCATTTGTGTGGGTGGGGACTATTTGGCGTCGGAAAGCGCATAAGCCGCGCCCGCCGAGGCTGCAGTGACGCTCAGTACCGCCGGCCACGCACCGATCTTCTTAGCCAGCGGGTGGGAGGCGCCGAATGCACCCACGTAGAGCGCGCACAGGCCGGCGGTGGTAGCCGGGGTGGTTTTCTTGGCCCAAGAGCGACCCGCCCATACACCGGCAGCGGCGAGGATCACGCCACCCAGCGGGCGAATGCCGGTCTCGCGGGCCGTGACCCAGCCACCGATGAGGCCGAGGGTGACAGTGGTGGCGGTAGAAACGTCTTGGGGCTTTTTAATATCGATCATGGACATGCAGCCAGTCTAGGTCGACATTTCTCGGCCCGCTAGACTCTAAGGCCATGACTGTGGAGACGCATCTGCCGCCCGAGCGCCAAGCATGGCGCGCCATGTTTGCACTGTCCCTCGGATTCTTTGTATCTCTGCTGGACCAATCCATGGTGGCGGTGGCGCTGCCTGACCTGCAACGCGAGCTGAACGCAGGGGTAAACCACACCATGTGGGTATCCGCGGCCTATTTGTTGGCTGTGGTGGTGCCGCTGCTCTTTACCGGACGCTTGGGTGATGTTTTGGGCCAGCGCCGGATGTTCTGTTTAGGCGTGGGCATTTTCGGGCTGGGTGCGGTGGCGTGTGCCGTGGCGCCCACTGTGGAAGTGCTCATTGCAGCGCGTGCCGTGCAAGGCGTGGGGGCGTCCCTCCAGATGCCACAGACCATGTCCGTTATCAATCGCATCTTCGCGCGTGAGCGCCGTGGGCGCGCACTGGGCGTGTGGGGTGTGATCGGCTCGGTAGCGGCACTTGCCGGTCCACTCGCCGGTGGCTTTCTGGTCGGGCACTTTGGGTGGCAGGCCGCCTTTTGGGTACACGTTCCCTTCGTGGTGCTAGCCATTGTCTTCGCGCTGCTGTGGGTGCCTGAGCTACCCACGACCGCGCAGTCTATCGATGCGCCCTCGGCCATCGTGTCGTTCATCGCCTTGGCGGCGATCGTCTTTGGTATTCAGCAGGGCCCGGTGCTTGGCTGGGGATGGACCATTTGGCTGATCCTGCTCGCCGGAGTTGCCGCTAGCGTCTGGTTTATTCGATTGCAAGCAACTGCCCAGGCCCGCGGGTCGAGTCCGCTGGTGCCACTGGCGCTATTTAGTGACCGCAATTATTTGGCGGGCTCGGTAGGCATCATCGCAATGGGATTTATGGCTGCCGCGGTGATGCTGCCTATCATGTTGTGGCTGCAGACCATGCAGGGAGTGCCTGCGGGCGAAGCCGGCATCATCGTGGCTCCTATGGCGCTGGTGTCTCTCCTGATATCTCCGCTCGCCGGCATCATGGCGGATTATGTTAACCCGCGGATCCTGGGGGTGCTGGGATTTTCCATCCTGATACTTTCGCTCCTTGCGGCATGGTGGGTCATGCAGGTCGACGCCCTTCCGTGGATCCTCGGTCTACCCATTGCCGGGCTCGGCGTGGGACAGTCCTTCATTTGGGGTTCCAACGCAGCTACCACCTTGCGCGATATCTCGCCGGAGCTCATGGGCGCTGCCTCCGGTGTGTACAACACCTCCCGCCAGGTGGGTTCCGTGGTGGGAGTTGCCCTAGTTTCCGCAGTTATGCAAACAGGTAGCCCAGAGACAGCAATTATTAATTCGCTGCTCGTCATCGTGGCTGCGCTGGTGGTGGGCCTGGTTTCTGCCCTAGGTTTTAGGGACACTCTGCAGGCCTAAAAATCGCGCGCTAGATTGGTAGATATGCGTCTAGGTGTTTTAACGTCCGGCGGCGATTGCCCCGGCCTCAATGCTGTAATCCGTGCGGTAGTGCGTACCGCATCCAATGAATTTGGAGATACCGTTGTAGGTTATGAAGACGGCTGGGTGGGCCTGATGGAAGACCGCCGCCGCGATCTTTATGACGATGCGGAAATCGACCGTATTCTGTTGCGCGGCGGCACCATCCTGGGCACCGGCCGCCTGCATCCGGATAAGTTCAAGGCCGGCCTTGACCAGATTAAGTCCAACATGGCGGATGCCGGGGTAGACGCCCTTGTCGCCATCGGTGGTGAAGGTACCCTCAAGGGCGCAAAGTGGCTTTCTGATAACGGCGTGCCGGTAGTGGGCGTGCCGAAGACCATTGATAATGACGTTAACGCCACCGACTACACCTTTGGTTTCGATACCGCCGTTTCTGTGGCCACCGATGCTATCGACCGTCTGCATACCACCGCGGAGTCCCATAACCGCATCCTGATCGTGGAGGTCATGGGCCGCCACGTGGGATGGATTGCCCTGCATGCCGGCATGGCCGGTGGTGCGCACTACACCGTGGTACCGGAAGAGCCCTTCGATATCGCGGAGATTACGAAGGCGATGGAACGTCGCTTCCAGATGGGCGAAAAGTACGGCATTATCTGCGTGGCAGAAGGCGCCCTGCCAAAGGAAGGGACGATGGACTTCGAGGCCGGCGGCGTCGATCAGTTTGGGCACCAGACTTTCAACGGCATTGGCCAGGTAATCGGCGATGAAATCAAGGCACGCACCGGGTATGACGTGCGTACGACCGTGCTGGGGCATATTCAGCGCGGCGGCACGCCGACTGCCTATGACCGCGTGCTTGCTACTCGCTACGGCGTGCACGCAGCGCGCGCCATCCACGAAGGTGAGTCTGGCATGTGTGTTGCCCTCCATGGCGAGGATATTGACCTCGTCCCGCTGGAAGATGCCGTGGGTACGCTGAAGACGGTGCCGGAATCGCGTTACCGCAACGCCCAAGCGCTCTTTGGCTAGAGGCATTCCGCGTTCCGAATATTAAGCTAGCGCTCCCACTGGGTGGGAGCGTATTCTTTTTCCCATGAGTATCGATAGCATGACAGATAATCGGGTGGAGGCGAACGCTGCGCCCTCCTCAGCACAAGACCGCCAAGCACTTATTGCAGCGCTAGGCTTTCCCGTGCTCGTGATTATCGGTGGCGTGGTGGGATACCTCGCGCCAGAGACCGCAGCTTCCTTCGCCCCGCAGGTCACCCCGCTGTTGGGCATTGTCATGTTCGGTATGGGCCTAACCCTCAAGCCAGTGGATTTTTCCTTGGTAGCACGCCGTCCGCTGCCCGTTCTCATCGGAGTGTTGGCGCAGTTCGTCATCATGCCGCTGGTGGCGCTGCTGGTGGTCGCGGTGATGGATCTTCCCGATGCTGTAGCTGCCGGTGTCATCCTGGTGGGCTGCGCGCCCGGCGGCACGAGTTCCAACGTGGTGTCTTACCTTGCGCGCGGTGATGTGGCTTTGTCGGTGACCATGACGTCCATTTCCACCCTGTTGGCGCCGGTCCTCACGCCGTTGCTGACACTGTTGCTGGCAGGGGAGTATATGCCGGTCTCCGCCTCGGCCATGGCGTGGTCCATTGTGAAGGTCGTGCTCATTCCGGTAATCGCCGGCATTCTCATCGGCATGCTGGTTCCGCGCGTGGTGGCAAAAATTAACGCGGCATTGCCGTGGATCTCGGTTGCGGCCATTTCCGCCATTGTGTGCATCGTGGTCGGCGGCGCGCACGACACCATCGCTACCGCCGGCGCACTCGTCTTCGCCGCAGTGGTAATCCATAACGCCTGCGGCTACGGCTTGGGCTACCTAGCCGGAATGCTGACCAAGCAGCCGGTCGCCGCACGGCGCACCATGGCCGTCGAGGTGGGCATGCAAAATTCTGGCTTGGCCACCTCCCTGGCATCGACCTATATGAACCCATTGGCCGCCCTGCCAGGAGCCGTCTTTTCGGTGTGGCACAACCTTTCTGGTGCGGTGCTGGCAGCCATCTGCCGCTATTCGGATTCCCGGAAGTAGGGGGGATTCCGCTAAAAATTGATCGTGACCGCAGGATAGGACTCGTCTACAAACCAGGGCTCTTTCTGCACGGTCAGTGGGGGCTGGTCTTGCTCGAAAGATAGGGTGTCGCCGTCTTTGACGGTGGCGCCTTGCAGAACATGGTCTGCGATATTGGCCAGCTTGTAATAGAGATCGGTGGGGTCCATGGATTCGGTGGCCGCCTGGATTTCGGGGTGTCCAGCTTGGACCAGCCCCACGGTATAGCCCAAGATCTTGTTTCCCTTTTGGGTGAGCCACACCGGAGCGATGTGCATTGGGGCAAGGTTATCCCGAACGGCTTCGAGGAAAGTGTTCGGCGCGATAGAAACGTTTCCGCGGGGGTTGTGGACTATCAGGCAGTCGGGGTGCTCGGCTACCACCGCAGTGGCCTTGGAGAGTAGCTCAAGGTGATCGCGGCGGGCCTCGCGGAATTGCTTCGCGCGATCATCTTCGGTCTCTCGGGGAAGCACGGACACGAGGATTTGTGCGGTGGCGGAATCGAGGCCGCGGGCATCCGCGCTCAAAATGGGGTGGAGGCCATAGCTATCGCGGGTGGGTGGGGTATCGACGGCTTGGTAGTGCAATAAGAAGGAATCATCAAGCTCGACCATGATGCTTCCCGGATTCTTGCCCGGCGTGATATCTCCCAGGCGATCGCCAAAAGTGGTGGTCAGGCGCTCGCTTACCTCTTCAGGGGTAGGGGCAGTGCGGAAGACTGCGATGTTGATCAACGGGGCATCGATAAGCGCGGCATCAACGCTATGTGGTGTAGTCATAATATTCAGCTTAGGGGCGTGAGCGCGCGGGCGCATGGACGTATTAAGATGGCACGCATGACTGCTGCGATGTATGACCTGATGGACTTCGATGAGGTCCTAGAAAAGTTCGAACCGGTAATGGGCATGGAAGTCCACGTAGAGCTGGATACGGAAACTAAGATGTTTTCTACCTCTCCTACGAACTTCAACGCAGCGCCTAATTCCAACGTTGACCCGGTCTCCCTGGGCCTGCCCGGTGCGCTGCCGGTAGTTAACTCTAAGGGCGTGGAGGGCGCCATCAAGATTGGCCTAGCGCTTAATTGCTCCATTGCGGAGTCCTCTCGCTTTGCCCGCAAGAATTACTTTTACCCGGACCAGCCGAAGAACTACCAGATTTCCCAGTACGATGAGCCGATTGCCTATGACGGCTACCTGGACGTTGTGCTGGAAGACGGCACCGAGTGGCGCGTGGAAATCGAGCGTGCACACATGGAGGAAGACACCGGCAAGCTAACCCACCTCGGTGGTGCAGACGGCCGTATTCACGGCGCCACGGCATCCCTGGTGGATTGCAACCGTGCGGGCATTCCTCTCATTGAGATCGTTACCAAGCCGATCATTGGCGCCGGTGAGCGCGCGCCGGAGGTGGCAAAGGCCTACGTTTCCGCCCTGCGCGAGCTCGTTGCAGCCTTGGGCGTTTCCGACGCCCGCATGGATCAAGGCTCCATGCGTGTGGACTCCAACCTGTCCCTGCGCCCGGTGGGCCAGGAAGAGTTTGGTACCCGTACCGAGACCAAGAACATTAACTCTCTGCGTTCCGTGGAGCAGGCGGTTCGCTTCGAGATGCAGCGCCAGGCGCAGGTGCTCGAAGATGGCGGCACCATTGATCAGGAGACCCGCCACTATCAAGAGGCCGATGGCACCACCTCCAAGGGGCGTCCGAAGGAAACCGCGGAAGACTACCGTTACTTCAATGATCCGGACCTACCCCCGGTCATCGCTCCGCGCGAGTGGGTAGAAGAGCTGCGCCAGACCCTTCCGGAGCTGCCATGGGTTCGCCGTGCGCGCATCCAGGAAGAGTGGGGCATCAAGGATGAGGAGATGCGCGACTTGGTCAACGCCGGTGCCCTCGACCTTATCGTGGATACCGTCGAAGCCGGTGCGAAGCCGGACGAGGCACGCTCCTGGTGGGTTTCCTACCTGGCCGGCAAGGCCAACGAGCAGGATACCGATCTTGCTGGTTTGTCTATTACCCCGCAGCACGTGGCGCGCGTTATCGCACTCGTTAACGAGGGCAAGCTGACCACCAAGCTCGCGCGCAAGGCCGTTGACGGTGTGTTGGCGGGCGAGGGTGACGTCGACGAGGTCGTCGAAAAGCGCGGCTTGGAGGTCGTGCGCGATGACGGCGCCATCGAGAAGGCCGTAGATGACGCGCTGGCCGCCAACCCGGACATTGTGGAAAAGTACCGTGCCGGCAATAAGAAGGTCACCGGTGCCATCGTGGGTGCGGTCATGAAGGCCACCCAGGGCAAGGCCGATCCGGGCCAGGTCAATAAGCTCATCGCAGAGAAGCTGAACTAAGACCCCCAAATAGCCAGCCGCGTCTATCCCTCCTCAACGAGAGGGGCGTGGCTGGCCTTTTTGGTTTTCCTTCCCCGTTGAAGTTGGTGATAATTTTCGTTAGGCGAGGTCAGTGGGGTTACGCGTAGGGTCGTGGGCATGACAATTAAGAGCAAAGTATTGCAAAAGGAAAGCCCTGAAGCACCATTCAAGGTCGTAGAAATTGAACGCCGCGATCCGCGCGAAGACGACGTGGTCATTGATATTAAGGCTGCGGGCATCTGCCACTCCGATATTCACACGATCCGCAACGAGTGGGGCCAAGCCCACTTCCCGCTGACGGTGGGCCATGAGATCGCCGGCGTTGTGGAAGCTGTGGGTGATAAGGTCACCAAGTTCAAGGTGGGCGACCGTGTTGGTGTGGGCTGCCTGGTGAACTCCTGTGGCGAGTGCGAACAGTGCCGCAACGGCCAGGAGCAGAACTGCCTGAATGGCAATGTGGGCACCTATAACTCCGAAGACGTAGACGGCACCATTACCCAAGGCGGCTATGCCCAGAAGGTAGTCGTCAACGAAAACTTTGTGTGCACTATTCCAGAAGGCATTGACTTTGATGTCGCAGCCCCGCTGCTGTGCGCCGGAATCACCACCTATTCGCCGCTGGCCCGCTGGCAGGTCAAGGAAGGCGACAAGGTTGCCGTAGTAGGCTTGGGCGGCTTGGGCCACATGGGTGTGCAGATCGCGGCGGCTAAGGGTGCGGAAGTAACCGTGATTTCCCGCTCCCTGCGCAAGGAAAAGGAAGCCTATGAGCTGGGTGCGAAGCACATTCTGGCCACCGGTGAGGACGAAGACTTCTTTGCCAACCACCGTGGCGAATTCGACGTCATCTTGTCCACCATTTCTGCCCAGTACTCCCTCAATGACTATCTGCAGCTGCTGAAGCCGCGCGGCATTATGTCCGTAGTCGGACTTCCGCCGGAGGAGCTGGGAATCCATATGAGCAGCCTCGTCGGCGGCGGCAAGGTGCTTACGGGCAATAACATCGGCGGCATTGCAGAGACCCAGGAGATGCTGGACTTCTGCGCGGAGCACGGCATCGGCGCCGTTATTGAAAAGATCGGCGTTAACGATGTTGATGACGCCTATGAGCGCGTGGTGGAAGGCGATGTAAAGTTCCGCTTCGTGATTGATACCGCGACCTTCGACGACTAAGGCGTTAGGTTGATTTCGATGCATCCCCAAATGTGATTTATCACAACATCGGTATGTGTCAGTAGGTGTTTAACGGGTCACTTACGTACCATTCCTTAAGGAACGCATATCGGTGTTGTGTTGCCCACGTGCTGGGGGAGTGGGGGACAAGGGGCCGCGCGCACTAGTATGCGAGAGATATTCGCTACAAAAGTTAGGCAACTGTGTCTTCTAAAAACATTATCGCCATCGCTATGTCCTTCGTGGGCTTGCTGGTCGGCGCCGGCTTTGCCACAGGCCAAGAGGTGGTGCAGTACTTCACCGCCTTTGGTTCCTGGGGTATTCCTGGCATCATTATCGCCGCACTCGTCATGACCCTTGCCGGTACCGTGTTCTTGCAGCTGGGCAGCTACTTCCACGCTTCTGAACACAACACCGTATTCCGCAATGTCACTCACCCGATCGTGTCCAAGTTGCTGGACGTCGCGGTCATCATCACCCTTTTTGCTATTGGCTTTGTGATGTTGGCCGGCGCGGGTTCCAATATGGAGCAGCAGTTTGGTTGGAAGACTTGGATCGGCTCCACGCTCATGCTGGTAATGGTGCTTATCGTGGGCATGCTCGACGTGGATAAGGTATCCAAGGTCATCGGTGCTGTAACACCGACCATCATCATTGCGGTCATTGGCGTAGCCATCTACACCGGCCTCAATATGCCGGATGACATCGGTGCCGCAATGGACGCCTCCAGCCAGATCGACACCCCGATTGGCAACTGGCTCATCTCCGCACTGAACTACAACGGCCTGGCGCTGATGCTCGCTGTGTCCATGTCCCTGGTTATCGGCGGCGACAATATCAGCCCACGCGAGGCTGGCTGGGGCGGCGTTGTAGGCGGCGTCATCTACTCCATCATGATGGGCCTTGCCGGATTCTCCTTGCTGATGAACTCGGACAAGGCACAAGGCTCCGATATTCCGATGCTGTCTCTGGTAGATAGCGTTAACCCGACGCTCGGCTCCATCATGGCGGTCATCATTTACTTGATGATCTTCAATACCGCTATCGGTATGTTCTACGCGTTGGGCAAGCGCCTGTCTGCCGGTCATGAGAAGCGTTTCCCGGTTATCTTCGTTATTGGCTGCTTGGCTGGTTTCGCCGTGTCCTTCGCCGGCTTCAAGACCCTGATGAACTACATCTACCCCGTCATCGGCTACATGGGCATTCTGATGGTGGCCATCCTGGTCTTTGCTTGGTTCCGCAGCCAGTCTCAGATCCAGGATGAGGCTGTGCGCCGTGAGCGTGTACGTGCCCTCATGCACCTGAAGCTGCACCCGGACAAGGCATATGATGCTGAGCGCTATGACGATGAAATTGGCCAGCACATCGAGGACTCCAATATGGACAATGAGGCCCTCTACGATGAGCTGGTGGAGGAAGTCACCGAAGAGCTCGATGGTGACGACGACGTGGACTTTGACAAGGAAAAGTACGAGGAAAATCGCCACGATTACTCCTACTACACCGAGCGTGATGCGGTAGAAACTGACCGCACCCCGGAAGAAATTGAAAAGTGGGTCGAAGAGACCGGCGCATCCGGCGACCCTGAAGAAGATGAGGAGCTGCCAAAGGCTGACAATTCCAAGAGTTAAGCGGACAATGGGTGCCATGAGTATCTATGCACCCCCATCTGACCGTTATGATTCGATGGAGTACCGCCGAGTAGGCAACTCTGGGCTGAAGCTGCCGGCCATTTCCCTTGGCCTATGGCAGAACTTCGGCGACGACCGTCCCCTGGCCACGCAGCGCGAAATCCTGCGCGCGGCGTATGACCGGGGGATTACTCATTTCGATTTGGCCAATAACTATGGCCCTGAACCAGGCGCCGCGGAGGACAACTTCGGCCGCATCTTTGCCCGCGATTTTCGCCCCTTCCGCGATGAAATGATCATTTCTTCCAAGGCGGGTTGGGTAATGAATGATTCGCCCTACGGTTTCGGCGGCTCTCGCAAGTACTTGGTGAGCTCCTTGGACGCTTCCCTGAAGCGCATGGGCTTGGATTACGTGGACATCTTCTACCACCATCGCCCGGACCCGGATACTCCGCTGGAGGAGACCCTATACGCTCTGCGCGATATCGTAGCTTCCGGCAAAGCCCTGTATGTGGGCATTTCCTCTTATGGTCCGGAGCTCACCGCAGAGGCCGTGGAGTTTATGGAAGATGAAGGCTGCCCGTTGCTGATCCATCAGCCGAGCTATTCCATTTTGAACCGCTGGATTGAGCGCCCGGGCGAAGACGGTGAGTCGCTGCTTGACGTTACGGCGCGCAGCGGCCTGGGCGTTATCGGCTTCGGGCCGTTGGCACAGGGCATGCTGACGGACCGCTATATCGACGGCATCCCTGCAGATTCGCGAGCGGCGAAGAATAAGACCCTGGAAAAGGACTGGCTCAATGAGGAAAACCTTTCCATGATCCGTTCGCTCAACGATATTGCAGGCGAGCGCGGTCAGTCTCTGGCTCAGATGGCCATCTCGTGGGTGCTGCGTGACCAGGGGGATCGCACGCTTACCTCGGCGCTGTTGGGTGCTTCTTCTGTGGAGCAGCTCGAGCACAACCTGGGCGCGCTGGACAAGCTTGACTTCAGTGCGGAGGAGCTGGCTGCGATTGACGACGCCGCCCATGACGCCGGCATCAACCGCTGGGCAGGCGCCACCGCCTCGCGCGTTCGCGGCGACTAGGCGCGGTGGTGCTCG
Source organism: Corynebacterium sp. MSK158 (assembly GCF_030229085.1). NCBI lineage: Bacteria > Bacillati > Actinomycetota > Actinomycetes > Mycobacteriales > Corynebacteriaceae > Corynebacterium > Corynebacterium sp. MSK158. Next base: position 106,674 of record NZ_JASPHJ010000001.1, on the reverse strand, counting down.
TTCCCTAGAGCAGGAGCAACTTGAGCGTTAGGCCAATCATGATGACGCCGATGCCGAAGTTGATCCAGCGCCACACTGTGGGTCGGGACAGCACGTGGGAGAAGCGCGCCGCGCCAAAGCCGATGAAGGGGAACCAGGTGAAGCTGGCGCAGATTGCACCCACGGCGAAAAGCCAGCGCCCCGATTCGCCATATTGATTAGCAATGCTGCCGAGCATGACCACTACGTCTACGTAGGCGCCTGGGTTGAGCCATGTTAAGGCCAGGGCGGTCAATAGCGGCTTAACCCATGAAGGGGAGCGCTTGATCTCGACGCGAGTTGCATTCTTGGTCGTGCTGCGCGCCCGAGAGCCATCGAAGGAAGCGACTTCCTGCGGTGCCTTCGGCTGCGTGGATTCCACCTCGATGGCCTCGCCTTTGGTCTTGAGCGCATCGCGGAAGCAGGTAAAGGTGAAGTACGCCAGGTAAGCGGCGCCGACATATTTCAAAACCTGCAGGGCGTTGGGGAATTTTTCTACCAAGTAGCCCACGCCGGCCGTGCCGGAGGTGATCAGGATGACGTCGGAAAGCGCGCAGACGACAATGATGAGGCCGATGTGGTCGCGGCGGATGCCGTATTTGAGCAGCATGGCATTTTGCGGGCCGACGGCCACGATGAGCGATAATCCCAGGAAGAAACCAGCAAGCACGATGGACATGCCTTCCAGTGTGAATTCCTGGCCTGAATTAGTCCAGTTAATGAATCTACAGTTGGTTTAGAATAGCTTCATGAACCCGGTGCACTTAGAAACTTTGCTTGCCATCGTGGACGAAGGCAGCTTCGATGTTGCCGCTGCCGTACTCGGTATATCGCCGTCTGCGGTAAGCCAACGCATCAAGGCCCTAGAATCGAGCACCGGTCGAGTGCTCCTTCGCCGTGCCACTCCGGTAACCGCGACAGAAGCGGGGGAGATCCTGGTGCAATCCGCACGCCGTATGGCGTTGGTGCAGGCCGAAACGGACGCGCGCCTGGGCCACCGCCTGGCCCGGGTCCCGCTTTCTGTTGCAGTGAACTCGGATTCCCTAGCGACATGGTTTCGTAGGGTCCTTAGCGATACCGCGCGGCGGGGCGATGTTGCCCTGCGCATTCGGATTGAGGATGAGGCGCGCACCTTAGCCATGCTGCGGCGTGGAGATGTGCTTGGCGCGGTAACGAGGGAAGCCACACCGGTCTCAGGGTGTGAGTCTAGCTTTTTGGGTACGATGCGTTACTTCCCAGTCGCGGCGCCGCATATTGCAGAGAGCTTTCATAGTGGCCGCTTGACCTGGGAAACCATGCCGCTGGTGGGGTATGGTCCTAACGACCAGGTTTTGGACGATGCGATGCGGGAGCGCTTCATTGATTCGTCCGTGGTGCGTGCCCGGGTGTCACAGATCCCTTCGTCCGAGGGCTACCTCGAGGCCGTTCGCGTTGGCCTGGGGTGGGGTTTGCTGCCCCAAGCCCAAGCGCTGCCCCTATTGGCGGCAAAAGAGCTGGTGCTTCTCGACGACTCCCCGCTCGATATCGATCTTTACTGGCAGCGGTGGCGCTTGGAATCGGAGGTATTGGGTGAACTTACGCGTTCGGTCATCGAAGCTGCGAGCGACTTGGTGGCCATATAGCGCGCAAGCTCGTGCGGCGCGCCGTGGTGGGTACCACAAAAGTGCAGGCACGTGCCCTAAGTTGGAGCTATGAGCGATAAGCAGCAACCGGATAAAGCCAGCCCGTTTGATGAGGATATGGACGTGCCTACCTACAACGCGAAGCCCGCTAGTAAGGATTCTGTCTCCGGCCAGAAAAAGTCGAAGCCCGGCCTTTTCGAGCGCGCCGGCCGCGCCGAGCCGCAGGAGATCAAGCCTTCCCAGGCGCAGCAGGACCACCCTGAAACCGAGGTACTGTCCTATTCCAGTGCAAATGAAGCCGCACGTCAGGACAGCGGTGCAGGCGAGGAGACCGTAGCCTTCGCACAACCGGAGTCCACCACGCCGGCTACCCCAGAGCAAGAAACGGCACTTGCTACTGCCGACGCCCCCGTAGAGAGCACCCTCAGCACCGAAACCGCAGAGGAGCGCGAGGCGCGCCTACAGGCGGAACAAGAAGAAAAGGAAGGCTATCAGCGCTATGGTCGCCGCGGCACCATCGATTTCGGCCTGTTTTTCATCCGCTTGGCGCTGAGCGCTTACCTCATCGTCGCCGGTGCAAAGGCTTTCTTTACCCTTGGCGATAGTGAGGGATTGTCCGGCCTGGAAGGCGATTTTGCTAACTATGCATGGGATACCGCACTGTCCATCGCGGTGCCGACCATGCAGCTTATCGCTGGTGTGTTCTTGCTGCTCGGCCTCATTACGCCGCTGGCGGCCATGATTGGCCTGGTAGTGACCGGTTTTACTGCCGTCCACGAGCTAGCGCAGACCGATGCCGGCTTGGACGTCTTTAGCTGGCCGGAATCCGTATGGCTTTCTTTGGTCCTCTTTGTCATCGCAGTGGGCCTGCAGTTTACCGGCCCAGGCTTTATCTCCCTAGACTTCAAACGCTCCTGGGCGCGCCGCCCACTGGGTACTTCCTGGGCCTTTGTTCTCATCGGCATCGCCATCCTCGCCGCCCTCTGGTTCTTCGGCGCGGGGGTTAATCCGCTGAATTAGGCGCTAATAGGTTGTCCGTCGCAATAGCGGCGGATTTTCTTTTCCCCTTGCTTTCCGGGGTGGAAAGTATGATACTTTCTAAAGTGGAAAACAAACTGGGCAGTGAAGGGGATAAAGGGAAGCATGGCCATGGATGAAAATGTACGCAAGGCATTAGCCTTCAACGAGGAAGTCAATAGTAAGCCCAAAAGCACCACAAAAACAGCTTTTCATGCACTCTTCTCCATTGTGATAGCCGGAGCTTACTTCGTGATGTCCCAATGGGCGGGGATTATCCCGACCTGGGTCTTTCTCGCCTTTATGGTATCCATGCTCGGACTGCTGTTCTGGGTGGGGATGCACCAGGGGAACGTCCGCCCCAGTTATCGTCAGGACCCATTTAAGGGGCCGGAAACGGATAAAAAATTTTATGGCGGCTTCTTTGTCTGTTTATCCCCGATTTTCTTCCGTCCTTTCCTCGAGGGACACATGGTCGCGGCAGCAATGGCTTTTACCCTGTGGGGAATAGTGACTTTTTGGCTTTTGGAATCCGGAGCTATGGATCCCGCTACGCGCCCAGCGGGGGAAAGGGCACAGAAGAGTACTAATGAATGAGATAGATCCGGTCATTCATCCGCTCAACCGATTTAAGATTTGTGCGGTGCTCAACGCGGCTGGGGCTGTGGAAGGCGCCATCAACAAAGAGATGCGCTTTGCCGCGATTCGAGACAAGGTGAATCAGTCCGATGCCACGCTGTCTAAGCAGCTAAGCGCACTGGAAAAAGAGGGGTATATCAGTCGCTTTCGTGAGTATGGATCCTCGCGTGGCAAGGACACGGTATGGGTGATGCTCACGGCGAAAGGTAAGGCCGCATTCGATTCGCACCTTGCAGCGCTTAAGACGCTAGCGGGGCAGGAGTAGCGGTGCCTGTGCGGCGGTTGCGCTGGGCAGCGTAGAACGCGGCCGCGTACAGCGCGACGGTAAGCACGGTGAGCCAGACAAAGTCATCCACCCAGAACTTTTGGTAGCGCTCCATGGCGTGGACATCGACTTGATCGCCCCACCACCATTTAGGAGGGACGGTCAGCAGCATGGCTGCCCAAGCGATAAGGACGGTCAGGAGGCTGCCCGCAGCCCATCCAGACGGCAGCCAGGTCCAAGCGCGGTAGACAAAGACTGGGATGATGAGCGTGAGCCAGACCCAGTGGTGCGACCAGGAAACAGGGGAGATAAGGAGGAGGGTGAGGGCGGTGACCAATTGGGCGTCGACAAGCAGATGCTCTTCGCACAGTCGCTTGATAAGCCACGCAGCAAAGGCAATAACCACAAGGGAAGCTGCGAGCCACGCAAGGTTGATAGTCAGTCCATTGGCGTCCATGGCTTCCGTAGAAGAATACATGCGCTGAATGGCTCCCTTGATGGAACTATTGGACTGGTAGTCGGTTGCGACGCCGAAGTCGCCGCCAGAGCCCATATCGAGCAATTTAGAGCTGAAGAACTCCACGAATGCGTCCCAGCGGAAGGCTGCGGCGAGGAGAGTGGCAGCGACTGCGGAGAGGAAAGCCGTGGCAATCTGCTTCCATTCCTTGCGCACGAGGAAGTAGAGCAGCATCGCCAGCGGGGTAATTTTGATAGCGGCGGCTAGGCCAATCAAGATACCTTGGGGCAAGAAGCGCTTGCGTGGAACCAGGTCGAGGATAACCAGTGTCATCACCACGATATTGATCTGCGCAAAACCATTGTTGAGGTCAACCGGCTCAAAGCGCAAGGCAATGGCCCAGGCAATGGCGGTAATTGGCAAGAGGAAATCCGGCTTCTTCAGCACCGCCTTGAAGACGAAGTAGAGGCAGACGAGCAAGAGTAGATCGGACAGGACGACCATAAGGTCGCCCGCCATATCGTGGTCAATGCCGTCAAAGGCCGTGAGTGGAACCATGACGAGCGCGCCAAAGGGTGGATAAATAAAGGGAAGTTCAATATCCCCGGCCAGCATGGGCTCGCTATAGACAGAGCGATGCTCAAGGAAGGCCTTGACGCCCTCGCGGTAGACCACCATGTCAATGGGAAAGTCCGTGATGCGAGTGTCTTGAACAACCTTCCAGGCGCCAAAAATGAGGCCCAGCAGAGCTAAGACATAACGAAAAAGTGGGGTGCGCGCGAGTTTCATCGCAGTACACTTTATGCGATCTGCAGGTAAACGGGCGTGCACCCCACCGAGGCTCACAGGGATTTAGCAGTTAATACTGGCTAATTTACATGGCCATCGACCACACGCACCGCGCCGCGATCGGCAGAGGTGGCCATGGCTGCATACGCACGCAGCGCCTTGGTGATGGGGCGGTTGCGGTTCACTGGAGTCCACGGTTGCTCGCGCTGTTCCTGGGCGGCTCTGCGGCGCTCCAGCACGTCCTCGTCCACATCCAGGGTGAGTTGGCGCTCGTGGATGTCGATGGTGATGGTGTCGCCATTTTCGATGAGCCCGATAAGGCCCTGGTGGGCCGCCTCGGGGGAGATGTGGCCGATGGAAAGGCCGGAGGTGCCGCCGGAAAAGCGGCCGTCGGTAATCAAGGCGCATGCCTTGCCCAGACCGGCGCCCTTGAGGAAGGAGGTGGGGTGGAGCATTTCCTGCATGCCAGGACCGCCGGACGGGCCTTCATAGCGAATGACCATCACGTCGCCGGGTTGGACTTCCTTATTCAGGATTATCGATACGGCCTCCTCCTGGGATTCCACCACTCGGGCAGGTCCGGAGAAGGTCCACAGCTCTTCTTCGACGCCTGCTGCCTTCACAATGGCACCGTCTGGAGCCAGGTTTCCGCGCAGGACAACCAGGCCGCCGTCGGAAGAAAAGGCATGATCGGCGTCGTGAATGCAGCCATTAGCGGCGTCAGTATCGAGCTCGTCCCAGCGGTTGGATTGGGAAAATGGTTCGGTAGTGCGCACACCGCCCGGTGCGGCGTAGTACAGTTCGCGGGCCTCATCGGTGGCGTGCGGGTTGCGGATATCCCAGTCATCGAGCCACTGCTCGGCGTTGTCATATAGCGCCGTATGCACCTTCAAGTTCAGGTGCCCGGCGCGGCGAAGCTCTCCCAAGATAGCGGGGATACCGCCGGCGCGGTGGACATCCTCAATGTGGTAGGTGCCATTGGGTGCGACCTTGGACAGGCAGGGCACGCGGTAGGAGATGTCATTAATGTCATCGAGGGTGAAATCCACCTCGCCCTCCTGCGCGGCTGCGAGCGTGTGCAGGATGGTGTTGGTGGATCCGCCCATGGCCATGTCTAGCGCCATGGCGTTGGTGAAGGCTTCCTTGGTGGCGATATTGCGGGGGAGAACGGATTCGTCCTCCTCACCGTAATAGCGGCGGCACATATCGACGATGGTGGAGCCGGCCTTTTCAAATAAGCTGCGGCGGGCCGTGTGGGTGGCCAGGGTGGTGCCGTTGCCAGGCAGTGCCAAGCCGAGTGCCTCGGTCAGGCAGTTCATGGAATTGGCGGTAAACATGCCGGAACAGGAGCCGCAGGTGGGGCAGGCGGATTCCTCTACTTGGGTCAAGCCTTCATCAGATACTGCGTCATTAGCGGAGGCGGTAATGGCGGTGATGAGGTCGGTAGGGGCGTGGGCGACGCCATCAACCACGACGGCTTTGCCGGCCTCCATCGGTCCACCCGAGACGAAGATAGTGGGAATGTTCAGGCGCAGCGCCGCATTGAGCATGCCCGGGGTGATTTTATCGCAATTAGAGATGCATACCAGGGCGTCGGCAGTGTGGGCATTGGCCATGTACTCGATGGAATCGGAGATGATTTCGCGCGAAGGCAGCGAGTAGAGCATGCCGCTGTGTCCCATGGCGATGCCATCATCGACGGCGATGGTATTGAATTCCTTGGGTACGCCTCCGGCCTCGCGCACGGCGTCGGCGACGATATCGCCAACGTTTTTAAGGTGTACGTGGCCGGGGACGAATTGAGTGTAGGAGTTGGCGATGGCGATAATCGGTTTGCCAAAGTCATTCTCCTTGGTGCCGGTGGCCCGCCAGAGGGCGCGGGCGCCAGAGGCTTGGCGGCCGACGGTAGTTACTTTTGAGCGCAGCGGGAACATGGTTTTCAGTCACCATTCCTTCAAGGGATGTGGGGGAGAGTGTAGGCGGCGTATTTAGTTTTCGGCCGAAGGCTTGAGCTCGGGGTGGCGCTCGAGGTAGTCCGCATACTCTTCTTTGCTGAGGAGGACTTGTTGGCCGTCGCGGTGGACAATGACCACCTTGTCATCTGCCGCTTCACGGCCCTGGGTAAGGGCGTCGGGGATGCGGCCGCGCGAGGCCTCCGAAAGTCGTGGGAGCGAGTTGAAAGTAATGCCGGGCAGGCTGTGCTCCGCGCCGGTCTTGGTGCGGGCGAAGGCGCGGGCGCGTTGGAAGCCGATTCCGGCAAAATCGTCCCATGCGATCTGGATATTTTTCCGGAATGCGTAAGAGATAGCGATTCCAGATTCGGAGACTCTGGTGCGGGATTTTATGACCCACCACAATCCGAGGATGGGGATAATGAACAGCCATGCGAGGTATTTGGGGGCCCATCCGATGCTCAGCAGGGCAATGGCGGACAGGATGAGGATGCCCAGGATATGGTCGCGGGATGGCTTGAAAACCTCTGCCTGGGTGGTGGACTGACGAGGTTTGTTGTCCTTAGGTGGTGGAGTCATAGTGTGCAAGCCTAATTCACTTAGGCGGGCAAGGGCGAACCTATTTTTCAGGCGTGTCCCATCACATGGGAATGTGATCCCAAAAGGGGGTAATCGGCACGTGCGCAATACCTATCAGTGTATAGTCATGCCCATGATCATTATTCGACTTCAGGTAGTACCAACGCGGTGGTGACCGCGACGACCGATGACGTCGACGCATTTCGCCCCCGCAGACAGACAAGCCCGCGGGGGCTTTGTTCATATCTGGGGCCGGTATCGATGATGATCAGGACTGTAAAAGACCAATTCAAGGAGCACATTAACCGTGGTTACGACAACTTCGCCCACGCCCGCTTCGGTGGCTGCGGCCTCACGCGCCCACGCTCCGGAGCGGATGAGTGGTGCCCACGCCATTGTCCGCACTCTCGAAGACTTGGGAACCGATCTCGTCTTCGGCATTCCAGGCGGTGCCGTGCTTCCTCTTTACGATGCTTTGCACACCTCGACCAAGCTGCGGCACGTGCTCACCCGCCATGAACAGGGTGCCGGCCACGCTGCCGAAGGCTATGCCCAAGCTTCCGGCAAGGTAGGCGTATGCATTGCCACCTCCGGGCCGGGTGCGACCAACTTAGTGACAGCGCTTGCCGACGCAAACCTGGACTCCGTTCCCATCGTCGCCATCACCGGCCAGGTGGGCAGCAACCTCTTGGGAACCGATGTCTTCCAAGAGGCCGATATCCGCGGCGTGACGATGCCGATTACCAAGCACAACTACATCGTGACAGAACCCAGCCAGATTCCAGCTGCCATTGCAGCCGCATTCCATCTGGCTTCTACGGGCCGTCCGGGGCCGGTCTTGGTGGATATCCCAAAGGACGTGCAAAACGGTGAATTGGAATATTCCTTCCCGGCTACGTTTGATCTGCCTGGATATAAACCGACGACCAAGCCGCATCATCGCCAGATCGTGCAAGCGGTTGAGCTCATTGCACAGGCAGAAAAGCCGGTCATCTATGCCGGTGGCGGTGTCATCAAGGCTGAGGCGGCCAAGGAGCTGCGCGAGTTTGCGGAATTTTCCGGAATCCCCGTCGTGACTACGCTCATGGCCTTAGGTGCCTTTCCGGAATCTCATCCGCTGCACATGGGGATGCCGGGCATGCATGGCACCGTCCCTGCAGTTGCGGCCATGCAGCGAGCTGACCTGTTGATTACTATCGGCGCGCGATTTGATGATCGAGTAACCGGTGATACCTCCACTTTTGCCCCTGGGGCCCAGGTAATTCATGCTGATATTGACCCGGCTGAAATTGGGAAAATCCGCGACGTTGCCGTGCCAATCGTGGGTGATGCCCGCAACGTGTTGGCAGGTCTCTTAAAGGAGTACCGCAAAAACTCCGCGGTGAATTCTCCGCAGGTAGGCCCATGGCGAGATTACCTCGATAGGCTCAAGAAACGGTTCCCCCGTGGCTATGATCCCACTCCGGATGGGCAGCTCAATCCCCAATTTGTGTTGGAAAAGCTGAGTGAAACCGTAGGTCCTGAGGCTATCTACTGTGCCGGTGTGGGGCAGCACCAGATGTGGTCGGCACAGTTCATTGACTTTGAACACCCACGCTCCTGGATCAACTCCGGCGGTGCCGGAACTATGGGCTATGCCGTGCCGGCGGCCCTCGGTGCCAAGGCAGCATGCCCGGATAAGGAGGTGTGGGCGATTGACGGTGACGGTTGCTTCCAAATGACCAACCAGGAGCTCACCACCGCGGCATTGGAGGGCTTTCCGTTTAAGGTTGCCGTCATTAATAACGGCAACCTCGGCATGGTCCGTCAGTGGCAGACACTGTTTTTTAATGAGAACTACTCCAATACCAAGCTGCGAGAACGGGATGTCTATACCCCAGACTTCGTACGACTAGCAGAGGCGCTAGGGTGCGAGGCTATCCGCGTCACCTGTGAGGAAGAAGTGGTGCCGGCCATTGAACGGGCCCGCGCAATCACTGACCGCCCGGTGGTCATTGACTTCATCGTTGGTGAGGACGCTCAAGTCTGGCCCATGATTGGTGGTGGGGCGTCTAACGAGGAGATTCAGTATGCCCGCGGCTTGCGCCCGCTGTTTGATGAAAATGAATCGGCAGCAGAAACTCCTGCCGATATCGACGAGACTATCCAGGAGGTATAGGCATGGCCCCCAGTGACGTTTCCCGGCATACCCTGTCGGTCCTGGTAGAAGACGTAGAGGGAATTTTGTCGCGCGTGACGGGCATGTTTTCCCGACGTGGATACAGCATCATTTCGCTGGTTTCTGCCCAAACGGAAAATCCAGGGATTAACCGGCTGACCATCGTGGTCGATGCTTCCGAAAGGATTATGGAACAGGTGACCAAGCAGCTCAACAAGATTGTGCCGGTCATCAAGGTGGTGGAGCTCGAAACGGACTCGACCGTGGCGCGAGCCCTGATGCTGGTCAAGGTGGCTGCGAATAATGCCAACCGGCCGCAGGTGGTCGATGCCGTTAATATCTTCCGTGCCCGCGTGGTAGACGTGGCACAAGAATCGGTGGTCGTGGAGGCTACCGGCACCCCTGGAAAGCTGGCGGCGCTTCTCGATGTCCTGGAGCCATTCGGTGTGCTCGAGCTGGTGCAGTCTGGTGACGTGGCCTTGGGGCGTGGTCCCAAGGCGATGGCACCCCCGCGAAATTAAATCCCATCATATGGGCATAGCGTCTCATGCAGTGGTACAGTGCTAGGTGGGACGTTGATTCATTGAACTTACAATCACTACAGAATTGAGGACTACAACATGGCTATTGAAACCTTTTACGACGATGATGCGGATCTGTCTATCATTCAGGGTCGTAAGGTAGCCGTTATCGGATACGGCTCCCAGGGGCACGCGCACTCGCAGAACCTGCGCGATTCCGGCGTGGAGGTTGTTATTGGTCTGCGTGAAGGCTCCAAGTCGGCCGAAAAGGCTGAGGAGGCAGGCTTTGCGGTCAAGACCGTTGCAGAGGCTGCCAAGTGGGCGGATGTAATCATGCTGTTGGCACCAGATACCTCTCAGAAGCAGATCTTTGAAGATGAAATTGCCCCCAACTTGGAAGACGGCAATGCGCTGCTGTTTGGGCACGGCTTGAATATTCACTTTAAGCTGATTGAACCGCAAGCCAATGTCACCGTTGGCATGGTTGCACCAAAGGGGCCTGGCCATCTGGTTCGCCGTCAGTTCGTTGATGGCAAGGGTGTTCCGTGTCTGATTGCGACCGAACAGGATCCTAAGGGCGAAGGCCACGATCTGACTCTGTCTTATGCCGCAGCCATCGGTGGTGCGCGTGCCGGCGTTATCCCGACGACCTTCGAAGCAGAGACGGTTACTGACCTCTTTGGTGAGCAGGCTGTCCTGTGTGGTGGCGTAGAGTTCCTGATTCGCACCGGCTTCGAGGTCCTGACTGAGGCTGGCTACGAGCCAGAAATGGCCTACTTTGAGGTGCTGCACGAGATGAAGCTCATCGTGGACCTGATGTTTGAGGGCGGCATCGCCAACATGAACTACTCGGTATCTGATACCGCCGAGTTTGGCGGCTACATTTCTGGCCCTCGCGTAATCGATGCCGATGCAAAGCAGCGCATGAAGGATATCTTGTCCGATATCCAGGATGGCACCTTCACCAAGCGCCTGCTTGCCAATATTGAAGGCGGCAACAAGGAGCTGGAGAATCTGCGTGAGGAATTTGCGCAGCACGAAATTGAAAAGACCGGCACCAAGCTGCGCGATTTGATGAGCTGGGTCAAGAACCCGCTGGATGCTACTGCCTAGGAATAAAAGGCGGCGTCTGTAGCGCACACCCACGGTGAACAGGCATGTTTACCGTGGGTTTTGCCTTATTTGTGTCAGGTAAAACTCCAGTGCGGGGAGTAGGATGAGGGCCATGGGTTTTACGACGCCAAGCTATGATCTCAAAGACCTTTTTGCACGAATTGATCGCGGGGATATCCAATTACCTGACTTCCAGCGCAGTTATGCCTGGGATGAAGATCGTATTCGTTCCCTCATTGTTTCCGTGTTGCGCGGCTATCCCATCGGCGCGCTCATGGCTCTCGATACTCGAAACGAAAAGATGCGCTTCCGTCCCCGTGCCCTTGCCGGCGCACCCGACACTGGCGTCGACCCCGGCTTGCTCCTGTTGGACGGGCAACAACGCCTGACCACCCTGTATCACTGCTTCAACGGCGAAGGCTTCGTAGACACCACTGACTTCCGCAAGAAGAAGATTCACCGCCGCTTTTTTATCGATATTCGTGCGGCCGTGCGCGGTGATCTCATGCCGGATGACGCCATCTTCGCGGTCAATCAAGACGGTAAGATTCGTTCGCACTTCGCACCGGCAATTGAGGGCGACATCCTATCGCGCGAAGATGCACTAGAGAATATGTGCATTCCCGTGGCTTCTTTGTTGAGCGAAGATGGCGTAAGCAGGCTATTTGAACTTGCAGCAACCAAGCAGGAATACAGCGCAGAACTGGCGGCTTTTAATAATCGCATCATTCGACCTTTGTCTGGCTATGACCTGCCAATGATTCGACTTTCCCGCGAGACGGAGCGAGCCGGCATCGGCTCGATTTTTGCCCAAGCGAACTCGGCCGGCCTGCAGATGGATGTATTCGATCTTCTTACTGCCGTTTTCGCCTCTGAGGACCCCAGCTTCCACTTGGCCACTGATTGGCAAGAAGTGGAAAGGGACCTGCGTAAGTCCCCAGCCTTGGACGGAATTGGGCGCACCGAGTTTCTTTCCGCAGTATCGCTTCTGGTCTCCGGCGAAAAGGGCTGTGCCGGTGGCCAGCGCGAGGATATTTTGAAGTTGTCTTTGGCGGAGTACAAGTCGGCGGCCAACGATCTGCGCATTACTTTCCGCGAAGTCTCCGAGTTCCTCGCGCAGCGTTGCATCCTTAGCTTGGACCAAGTTCCGTTTAATGAGCAGATCGTTCCCCTGGCAGTCATCATCGCCCGGTTGGCTAAGCGCGGGGGAGCGCTGTCTACCCAGCAGTCGTGGGACCGCATCAACCAGTGGTTCTGGTGTGGTGTCTTTGGCGAGCTCTACGGTTCTTCTGCGGTGCAGCTGCGCGCTGCTCGCGACGTCGATGAGGTCACCGAATGGGTAGCCGGTGCTACGGATGAGGCTCCGAAAACTGTCACCGATGCCACCTTCCGTGAATCTCGTCTGCTTTCCGTAGATGACAAAGACGGTGTCTGGCATGGCCTTTACGCCCTTCTCATGGCGCGCGGCGCGAAGGACTGGCGCACCGGAAAGGCCTTCAATCGCCATACGTTTGAAGAGCTGAAGCCAGGATTCTTCCCCGTGTTTCCTCTGAACTGGTGCAAGCGCCACGGAGTTGATCCCGTTTTGGCAGAGTCAGTCATGAACTACACCCCGATGGGCAAGCGTACCGAGGTGGTGCTCGACGGTTTCGCTCCTAACCGCTACCTACCCCGCGTTCAGTCCAAGTCCATCATGGAAGATGCGCAATTTGATGAGGTGCTAGCATCTCACGAAATGAATCTGGATTATCTGCGCGCATCACAGCCGCGTGAATTCCTTGCGGATCGCCGCCATAGGTTCTTGGGCATCGTGGAATATGCTTTAGGTAAACCCGTTATTCGTGATGTGGATGAAACAAACCTTTGTGGTGGAGAGGAAGGTCCGCAAGCTTTTGATCGCTAAATTTGTGCGCTTGGCAGCCACAGTGCTGGTTGCTGCACTAGCGCTATCAGCCTGTGGCACTCCGGTCACAGAATCCAAGCTGGTCAAACGTGGTTTGTCCGATTTGGACGAGTCTGAAATTGACCTCAACAAGGCCAAGGCGGAAAACCAAAATCGGCTCATTGATCCGAAATTTGATCAAAGGTTTGTCATTGTCAATGACACCATTGGGATTGAAGCCAGCCGCCTATTTTTTGAAGACTCGGATTCCCTGGTCCTTTTCGCAGGGGATGATAAATCAACCCTTCGAGCAGCGACCTTGGCGGTAAACCAGCATTTGCCGGCGGTGCAGTATGACGATGATAGGCGTTTGGAAATCCATAAGCTGCTCACGGACCTAGGGGTAAGTCGCTTGGTGGTAATTGGAGACGTGCCGTGGACGGAAACATCTGGGGACTTCAACGTGATCAAGGATCCGGGAACGCATAAAGCATTGGGGGAGTTCACGGCATTCCAGTACGGCTCCAAGGTGGTTGCTTCCCCAGAACAGATGGTGAAGGATATCGCGCGTTTGGATAAGACTCCCCAAGTGGAGCTGCGCCCTGCGTGGGTGCCGTATGAAGGCGAGGCGCGCACTGATGAGAAAAAGAAGAACCCCATACCAGCGCAGTCCCGCAGGGACGGCCAAATGGCGCCGAATATCGTTGCAACTAAAGATAGCCCCATCGCAAACGTCATTACGGCGGCGGCCTACGGTGGAAGGGTTTTGGTGATGCCGACTGCCGATCCGCTGCAGGATAAACACAGTATGGCCGCTGTTGCCGGCCTAGAGGATGGCGCCTTAGTGGCCCTGGGGCCGGAATTCGGTCGAGTGAAAGAATTTAAGGCAAAAATCAAGCAGGGCAACCCCGACTGAACTACACTTCCTTGACACGCGGACATCCCGCGTGCACCGCATTTCACTTAAGCGAAGGAAGATATGTCGAAGCCGGTAGTTCTCATTGCCGATAAATTAGCTCAATCTACAGTTGCGGCCTTGGGGGATTCCGTTGAGGTTCGTTGGGTAGATGGACCGAACCGTGCGGAGCTCCTCGCCGCGGTCCCGGAAGCAGAGGCTTTGCTGGTGCGCTCTGCCACAACCGTTGATGCAGAGGTATTGGAAGCGGCCACAAAGCTCAAGATTGTGGGCCGTGCCGGGGTGGGACTGGACAATGTCGATATTCCGACGGCCACAGACAAGGGCGTCATGGTGGTCAATGCGCCAACATCGAATATTCACTCTGCGTGTGAACAGGCAATTGCCCTGCTCTTAGCGACGGCGCGCCAGATACCAGCGGCCGACCAGTCCCTGCGCGAAGGGGAGTGGAAGCGCTCTTCTTTCAAGGGCGTAGAGGTCTACGGAAAGACCATCGGCATTGTCGGCTTCGGACACATTGGCCAGCTCTTTGCCCAGCGTCTGAAGTCCTTTGAGACGACCATTGTCGCGCACGATCCCTATGCCAACCCGGCTCGCGCGGCGGCGCTGGGCGTGGAATTGGTTGAGCTGGAAGAACTGATGTCGCGTTCCGATTTCGTGACCATTCACCTGCCAAAGACTCCCGAGACTGCAGGAATGTTTGATAGAGAACTTTTGGCCAAGGCGAAGCGAGGACAGATTCTCATTAACGCAGCGCGAGGCGGTTTGGTAGACGAGGCGGCCCTGGCTGAGTCTATCGAGTCGGGACATCATCGAGGTGCGGGCTTTGACGTTTATTCCACGGAACCGTGCACTGATTCTCCGCTCTTTAAGCTGCCGCAAGTCACCGTGTCCCCGCACCTAGGCGCATCCACTGTAGAGGCCCAGGACCGTGCGGGAACAGATGTAGCGGAGTCGGTCTTGAAGGCTCTCGAAGGAGAGTTTGTGCCGGATGCTGTCAACGTCTCTGGCGGGACAGTGGGAGAAGAGGTTGCTGGTTGGTTGGACCTCGCCCGCAAGCTAGGACTTACTGCTGGCCGCCTTTTGGGTCAGGCCCCCGTTGCCGTTGAAGTGGAGGCCTGTGGCGAGTTGTCTACCGAAGACGTAGAAGTGCTAGGACTTTCTGCTGTCCGAGGCCTGTTTAGCGGCGTTACTTCGGAGCCGGTGACCTTTGTCAATGCAATGCAGATTGCAAATAGTCGCGGGGTAGAGGTGGAAGTAACTACTAATACGGAGTCCAAGGGGCACCGCTCCTCCCTGCAGGTAAAGGTTATCGGTGCCGATGGCGAGAGCTCCTCGCTCACCGGCGCACTTATCGGCATCGATGGAACCGAAAAGTTTATTCGCATCAACGGCCGCGGCGTAGATATGCGTGCTACCGGCCGCAACCTTTTCTTCCGCTACGCGGACGCCCCAGGTGCATTGGGGACGGTAGGAACCAAGTTGGGTGCTGCGGGAATCAACATCGTGGCAGCCGCTCTTACGCACGGTAAACAGGAATCTGATGCTGTGCTGATTCTGCGCGTGGAGGCCGAGGTGACAGAGCATCTCATCGCCGACATTAATGCGGCCTTGGGAGCTGAATGCGAACAGCTGGACATGGAAGCATAAGGCTGCGGACTGCAACAGAGTCTCAACCCGCGTGGTGTTAGGTAATTTCCTGCGCCGCGCGGGTTTCTTTTGGTAGGGTAAGTCCATATCCACTCTGTGAGAAAGGAATCCTACATAATGAAACTTGCGGTGATTGGCGGCGACGGAATTGGGCCAGAAGTGACGGCCGAGGCGCTCAAGGTGCTGCGAGCCGTTCGCTCCGATATCGAGACCACTGATTATGATCTCGGCGCGCGCCGTTATCTGCGCAATGGGGAGCTTCTCACGGACGCTGACTTGAAGAGTCTGCGCGAACACGATGCGATCCTGTTGGGGGCGATCGGCGCCCCAGGTGAGGTGCCACCAGGCGTGCTGGAGCGAGGGCTGTTGCTTAAGATGCGGTTTGCGCTGGATCATCACGTGAACCTGCGCCCGTCCAAGCTCTATCCCACCGCTTCCTCGCCGCTCGCTGAACCGGGTGATATCGATTTCGTTGTGGTGCGCGAAGGTACCGAGGGGCTGTACTGCGGAAACGGCGGTACCTTGCGAGAGGGAACTGAGCACGAGGTGGCCAGCGAGGTATCGCAAAATACTCGTTTCGGTGTGGAGCGTGTGGTGCGCGATGCGTTTGCGCGGGCAGCGCAGCGCAGTAAGCATCTGACCTTGGTGCATAAGACAAATGTCTTGGTCAATGCTGGTGGGTTGTGGCAGCGCACCGTTGATGAAGTCGCCGCCGAGTTTCCAGAGGTTCGGGTGGATTACCAGCATATTGATGCTGCAACCATTTATATGGTGACCGATCCGGCGCGCTATGACGTCATTGTCACCGATAACCTTTTTGGAGACATTCTCACCGATTTGGCGGGCGCGGTAACTGGCGGTATTGGCCTTGCTGCATCCGGAAACATCGATGCCTCAGGCGCGAATCCTTCCATGTTCGAGCCGGTGCATGGTTCTGCGCCAGATATTGCAGGTAAGGGGATAGCAGACCCAACGGCGGCAATCTTGTCCGCCGCCATGCTTCTTCGTCACCTGGGCGATGAGTCCAATGCGCGGCGTATTGAGGATGCGGTGGCACAGGATGTGGCGGACCGCGGTGCCGAACCAATAAACACCGTCGAAGTCGGTGACCGAATCGCCAAGCTGCTCGTCGAATAGAAGCGGGCTTTTTGCGCTGGGCGCTTGCCGACGTCCCCAACCCCCGCGTCCTGGCGTAGTCCGCACTGGGGTTAGCAACGGTGATTAAAGGACAATGGGAATTTACTCAAATTAACTAATTAACACCGTATCCTTTGCACACATGTGAAGGTGGCTATTGAGTAGGATTACCGCTATGCGTTTAGGACGAATTGCACACCCAGAAGGAATCTGTTTCGCCATTATCGATGGGCCAAAAGATGCCCCAATGGAAGAGCTAGTAGCAAAGGAAATTGCCGGCACGCCCTTTACTCCACCGGAGCCGACCGGCCGCGAGTGGAAACTTAACGAGGTTCGCCTCTTGGCACCGACCCTTCCCACCAAGGTGGTAGCGCTTGGACGCAACTATGCGGACCACGTTGCCGAGGTTTTCAAAAAGTCTGCAGATAGCCTTCCTCCCACCATCTTCATCAAGCCATCTACCGCGGTGATTGGCCCGGACGCCGCGATCAAGATCCCGGACTACGCCACCAATGTCGAATTTGAGGGCGAGCTCGCCGTGGTCATTTCCAAGCCGTCGAAGAATATCAAGGCCGAGAACTGGAAAGATCACGTGTTGGGATACACCATCTGTAACGACGTTTCCTCCCGCGACCTGCAGTTCAAAGACGGTCAATGGGCTCGGGCCAAGGGTATTGACACCTTCTGCCCGCTCGGCCCGTGGATCGAAACCGATCTGGACAGCTTGAATCTAGACGATCAGAAGATTAATGCCTATCTGACGCACGAGGGTTCTCGTGAGCAAAAGCAGGATTCCAATACGGACCAGATGATTGTGAAGATGGGCGGCATTTTGGAGGAGATCTCCGCTGCCTACACCTTGCTGCCTGGCGATGTCATCACCACAGGCTCCCCGGCTGGCACCGCTCCTATGGTCCCAGGTGACACCATCGAAATCGAGATCCCAGGCCTCGGTAACCTGCGCAATACCATCCACCGTGCATAACCCGAGCGACCAAAAACACCGCGCCTGCGTACCCACCTCCGAGGAAATGGAGGAACGCTATCAGGGGTCTGAGCAGGTGTGGTCGGGCAATCCCAACGAGACCCTTGTCGATTATGCTGCGAAGCTGACCCCTGGCACTGCCCTTGATATCGGGTGTGGAGAAGGCGCGGATGCGCTCTGGCTAAAGAACCACGGCTGGGATGTGTTGGGAATTGATTTCGCCCCGACTGCCGTCGCACGCACTAAAGTCCACGGCGTCGCGGCGCAGGTCGCCACGTTTAGTGACTTTAGCCATGAGCCCTTTGACTTGGTCAGCGTCCACTATGGCGGGGTACGCGCAACGCAAGAAGACGTAGAAAAGCTAGAGCGTTTGGTAGCTCCTGGTGGAACTCTGCTCTTTGTCCATCACGACATGGAATCGGCTGAGATAGCGATGCCGGAATGGCTAGCGGAAAACCTGCGCGAGCTAGAGACCGTCGAGCTGACACGCCGCGAGCGTCACCTGACGGAAGGCGCCGGTGCGCATCACCGCAGCGACGTCGTGCTCGTCGCCAAGCGTGCAGCCTAGAGGCTGAGCGCCTTCAAAATGGTGCGCAGCTTGGCCGTGGTTTCTTCCAGTTCGGCCTGGGCGTCGGAATCGCCCACAATGCCACCGCCGGCCCACGCGCGCGCCGATAGCCCATCGCCGGCCACTTCTGCGCAGCGAATGGCTACCATGTACTCGCCGTCGCCGGAGCTATCGCACCAGCCGACCGCTCCGGCGTAGAATCCACGGTCCGTTTCTGCCGTCTCAATGAGGGCTTGGGCGGCCTCTGCAGGCGTGCCACAGATGGCCGGGGTGGGGTGTGCCGCCAGGGCAAGCTCAAGAGCGGTCAAGCCTTTATCCTTGAGTGTTCCGGAAATTGGCGTGCCAAGGTGCCACATCTCATTGGTGCTAATGAGATGCGGGGCGTCCGGAATGTCTAGCTGCTCGCATAGCGGGCTAAGCACTCGGCGCAGGTGTTCCACTACGAAGGAATGCTCGTGGAGATCCTTGGCGGAATGCAAGAGATCTTGACCTGCGATGTGGTCCTCAGCCGCTGCGGTGCGGCGCGGTGACGATCCGGCCAAGGGGAAAGCAGAAACGGTCGAGCCCTGACGCTTGACCAAAACTTCTGGAGAAGAACCAACCAGCATCGCGCCCGGCCGCCCGGCGGGGGAGAGATCGGCAATGAAGCCATCGCGGTTGGCGGAAAGGTCGATAAGGCGAGCCGCCACGAGGCGCGGATCAATAGCCCCAGGGAATTCGATATCTACGGCGCGTGCCAAAACCACCTTTTCCAGTTTGGAGGTCTCGATCGTGCCGATGGCCGCTTCAACTCGGCGCAGGTGCTCCTCGGGCTCTGGATCGAAGCCAACCACGCGGGAGCTCAAACTCTTATTGCGGTAGTAGGCGTGCGGTTCCAGCGGACCCTCTTCGCGGATGATGGCCTCCGGTACCGTTAGCGCGGCGGGCGTGTCAGAGTCGAACGGGATCGCACCGACGACCATGTCAACATCTTTGCTGCGCAGGGCGGAAATCGCCGCGTCGGTGTCATTAAAAGTGTGGCGCGCACCTTGGGTACGGACAGACCCCGTTGCTCGCGAAAGCAAAAAATCGGGGGCGGTGCTTGGTCTGTCTTCGTGCATGGGGATCTAGCTTAGTGCCTTGGGCTTTTCTTACAGAATTGAGTGTGCACTGGGCGTGTAAACAGTGAATCAAGTGAATGATGTGGTTAATTTTAACCTTGTGGCTAATGTTACTAAGTTTCTTTATCGTTCCCTTTACCTAATCCTCGCTGCTGCGCTGGCTAGCGCTGCGCTAGTGTGTGCTGCGCCTGCCCATGCACAAGAAGGGCCAACCCCCGCTCCTGCACCGGCCCCGGCTCCAGTACCTGCTCCCGAAAACGCAAAGCCGGTTACCCCGCAGCCCGATGGGTCCCACCTAGTTCCAGAAGGTGTTAAGGAATCCACCCCGGCACCAGCAGAAAACGGCAGCAGCGATGACAATGCAGCCCCTGTTCCGGAGGGATCATCCCTTCCCGAGCCAGCGCCGCGGCCGGCAATGGTTGATACCAGCATCAATCCGAACCCGCCGTTTGCGCCGGGTTCCATGCAGTCCCTAGAGATGGAACACGAGGGTAAGACCCGCAGGTATTTGGTGCGCATTCCTAACCACTATTCGCCCGAAAAGGCGGCCCCAGTTCTCTTCGGCTTTGGTGGGTGGGGAGATTCCCCGGAGAACTATTCCAGCTATGCACGCATGCAGACCACTGAGGCCAATAACGAGGCCATCATCGTCTATCCAGAGGGATTTGAGCGAGCTTGGGAGGCGGCGCCTTATGCTAAGACGCGCGATGGGGAGGATATCCGCTTTATCAAGCGTATTCTTGATTCGGTAGACAAGGACTACCATGTTGATCGAAACCGCGTATACGCCATGGGTATGTCTAATGGTGGCGGCTTTACCTCGGTGCTTGGTTGCCACGCACAGGACACCTTTGCTGCTGTAGCTATGGTTTCGGGTGCCTTCTACAATCCAGTTGAGGTCAACTGTGCCGATGCGCCGATGAATACCCTCATCATGCACGGCGTTAACGACAAGATGATGACCTATGAGGGCGGTGACCGGCACGAGGCTGGATACCTTCCCGTGCGCACGGTCCTCGGCGGCTACCTGAAGCGCAATCGCTGCGATATGACCTTCCAATCCACTCCAGAGGCCGGCGGTTCAGAACGCTTGAGCTTTAACGGCTGCCACAAGGATGTGCAACTGGTAAAGGTTCCGCAAGACCACACCTGGTTCTGGCAGCCAGATACGCCGAACGTGGTCTGGGACTTCCTATCGTCCAAGACCCGGGTATAAAAGCAGTAGCTCTTAGCCACCGCTAAAGCCCAGAGGAGAGATCCTCTGGGCTTTGTGCTTTCTTAAGCCGGACCTGCGCTAATCGACGCGCGTTATGTTCGCCGTGGCATCACTGGCCTGGTGCTGGTGTGGTGTCTTCTTTTTGCGGAAGAACTGGACATAGACCAACAACCCGATGCCGAGTACTAAGGCGAATGCGCCCAGTCCGGCCAGGATCCCCGCCCAAAAGCTGCTTTTTGCGAGGGTAGAGGTATAGGCAGCGGCATCGGTCAGCACATTTTTGCTGTCCTTATTCTCTGTGTCGGTTGCATCTGGAACATGCTGTGCACTGCGGGCGTCGGCGGACTTTGCTTTCGTACGGGAGGAGGATTTTGTGTCCTTCCTACTGGCGGACTTCTTGGCAGTCGAGCGGGAAGAACCGCTGGTGGAAGCCGAGGAGTGCGAGCCAGATGACGTGCTCTTGCCTGATTTTGCGGTGGAGGCAGAGTCGTTGACATGGCTAGCCGAGTGGTGGGTCGTAGTTCGTGAACCAGAACTGGACTTTTGCGCAGGGGCAGTGGATCGGGTTGATGTCGGAGCGTGGGACTTTTGTGGCGCTCCAGACTTTTCAGTATTCGCCGGCTTCTTGGGTGTTGAGTGCTTGCCCTTTTCTGCATCGTCAGGTGCGCCGCCGTCAAGGAATTTTTGGCCTTCCTGCAGGGTCTTCTCCAGTTCCTTGTCCAACCCGGCAATGGATTTGTCTACATCTTTGATGTCCTTTTCCAGTTGCTTGGGGCGACTATCCGCGCCGTTGCCAGAACCAGTGGCCGCATCCGCTTCGGAATAGTCCACGCCGCATAGGTCCTTGGCCTCAGCCTGCTTTCCTACGAGGAAGCCGGCATGGAGGTGGTGGCGGGAGCCATCGGGAAGCTCAAAGGTAAAGCTCACCGCGTAGGTTCCGGGCTTGGTAAACGCAAATGCCGGGTGGGAATGCGAATTGCCTGGGTAATCCCAGGCGGATCCATCTTCAGTGTCCATGAGCACCGTGGGTTCGCCTAGCTCCGCCTGGTAGGCCACAATGCGCCCATCTTCCGGGCCCTGTGCGATCGCCATGCTCAAGGTTGCGGTGTCATCAGCGGCGAGTAGGTCTTGGGATAGCTCCTGGGTGTTAAAGCCCAGCCAGGGAGCGGTGGGGTCTTGGGTTTGAGGCAGCACCCAGCCTTCTTCAGGAAGGGAACTATCGCCGAGCCCAGATAGTGGCTGTTTCAAGCCATCGGACACCTCAATAGCAAAGGTCCCAGAGTCATGCTTGATGCCTTTGTCATCGTCTTTGACCGTGAAGCTGAGGTCGCCGGAATCGCCGCTAAGCGCCATGTCTTGGTGGCCCTTGGTAATCAGATCGAAGTCGCTGGCAGAGCAGGCCGCGGCGGACTCTTCTGCGTGGGCGGAGGTGGGGGCTATGCCGGCTACGCCCGTCCCTGAAAGTGAGCCGAGGCCGATGAGACTGGCAGCGCCTAGGGCCACCGTGGTGCGGCAGACTGGTTTCATGAGGTAACGGATTCCTTTCGTGGGGTGTCGGGACGTGGGGCGTCGGAAAGCGAGGCACCGGCGTGCTTGCGGGCGCCGAGGAGTGGATGGATGGCCCAAACGCTTAAGAAAATAACGGTGAGCGTGAGCACGATGGTGGCGCCGGCCGGAAGATCAATGGCCCATGCCAGGTAGATGCCGAGGAAGCTGGACAGCGCGCCGATGAGGGCGGAAAGCCACATCATGGTCGCAAGATGCGTGGTAAGCAGGCGTGCCGTCGCGGCCGGGGTGATGAGAAGCGCGAGGACCAAGATATTGCCAATGGTGCTCACAGAAATGACCACGGCAGCGGTGACACACAGGTACAACATGATGTCGAGCACAACAACGGGAAGCCCCATGGCGCGTGCGGTTTCCCGGTCCAGGCAGGTGGCGTTGAGCTGGGGGCCAAAAGCTACGACGACGGCAATAACCAAAGCGCACACACTGGCCGCGACGATGATATCGCTGCGGGATACGCCGGTGAGCGAGCCGAAGAGAAAGCTGGTCAGCGAAGCACTATAGCCATCGGTGCGCGAGATGATCACCATGCCTAAGGCAAAGGCAGCGGCGAAGAAGATGCCGATGATGGAATCTGCCCGCACGTGGCGGCGCTGTGAAAAGGCGGCGATGAGCAACGCCACAACCGCACCGGCCACCGCGCCACCGACGAGCACGGAGGCTTGTAAAGCGAAGGCTATGGCCAAGCCGGGAAAGACCGCGTGGGAGACGGCGTCGCCGATAAAGGCCATGCCGCGCAGCACCACGTAGCAGCCGACGACGCCGCAGACGATGGCCGCAAGCACAGAAATACCTACCGCGCGGGCGAGAAAGTCGAGGTGGGGGTTGGCGAGGTCACGCAGGAAATCGAGGAAGGAAATTTCTATCATGCGGAGACTCCAATGGCAGAAAGCAGGGGAGAGCCGGCGCGTACGCCAAAGGTTTGCGTCCACGGAGCGCTCTGGTGAAGAAGGCGCGGAGCGGAGTCATCGGCCACTACGGTGCCGTTAAAGAGGACCAAGCGGTGGCAGGAGTGCGCTGCTTCAGACAAGTTGTGGGTGGACATGAGGATGGCCTTGCCGCGCTGGGAAAGCTCTTCAAATAGTTCGAGTAGTGATTCGGTATTGGGGGCGTCTAGGCCGGTGAAGGGCTCGTCGAGCAGCAGCACGTCTGGTTGCGTGGCGAGCGCTCGGGCGATGAGGACGCGTTGGCGCTGACCGCCGGAGAGCTCTTCGATGGGGCGGGTGGAAAAATCTTCCATGTTTACCAAGCGAAGAGCTTCTGCCGCCGCGGCGTGGTCCGCGGCGCGTGGCCGTTTGAGCCAGCCAATGATGCCGGTGCGCCCGCTGAGTACGGTGCGGTACACATTAATGGGAAAGCCCCATTCCACCTCGTGCCGCTGGGGCACGTAGCCTACGATTCCCCCGATCTCTCGGGTACCGGAGGAGGGGATGAGCCCTAAAATGGCGCGCATGAGCGTGGTCTTGCCCGCGCCATTGGGTCCGAGAAGCCCAATGAATTCGCCCGGGTGGACCTCTAGACTCGCACCGGTGATTACGCGCCGGTGGGATAGCGATACTTCCAAGTCGGCAACGGAAATGAGCGGTTTAGCCACGGCTATCGCCTCGCTTGGAAGAGCGCAGCACTAGGCCAAGGGCCACCACGAGTACGACGGCACCCACGCCGGCGAGGATAAAGACCCAAGTGGGGATGGAAGAGCCTGCGGTCTGGGCATCGTCTGGATTCCAAGTAGTATCTTGGGCCGCTTGGACGTCAGCATCATCGCCCACAGCAAAGGTGAGCACGCCATCGGTGCTGAAATCGGCGCCATCCTTGGTCTTACCTTTGACCCTGATGCCTACCTGATGGGTGCCTGGCTCTGTAAACGTCCAATTGGCATGGGTGTGGGTATTGAGGTCCACCCAGAAGTCTTCGTCGCTCTTTTGCGCGGTAGACCACAGCAGCTGTGGTGCTTCAAAGCCGCCGTTTTGTAAGAAAAGGGAGAAATCGCCAGGACCGGAGTGGCCGAGAAATTCCATGGTGACTCCGCGATCGGCGGCATCGACAAGCGAGGGCGCCTGGGTATTCCAACCCAGCCAGGGAACCCCGACCTGTTCGGTTTGGGGAACTACCCAGACCTTTTCGCCGGAATCGGCGCCAACGAAGCCAAAGTCATCGGTCTCCGGTAGGGTTTGCTGCGCCTTATCGCCCACGGCAAAGACAAGATCATCTAGGTGGCGCCAGACGGGCTTGTCGCCGGCGTCATCGCGGGCCATGAGCTCGGAATCGGTGCCGTCGAGCAAAGCGCCAACGTCAACGTGGCCGGTGTCGATGACCTTGTCCTCGCCTTGTGGGGCGACCTGTTCTTCGGCGCCGACCACTTGTGCGAGGTCGCCGGCCCAAGCAGGGCTCGTAGAAAAAGCAAGGCCGGCAGTAAGGGCGCAGGCGGCGGTGCGGATAGCGGTACGGGTAGCGAATTTATGCATTGTTTTCTCCATCAGTGGAATTGGGGTTCAGGCAACGCTGGAGGGAATCAGCGTTGAACTTCATGAGGTCGATATAGGAGCCGACGGTGCCGTCCAGCGTGTCGCCATAAATGGGGCACAGCGCCACGCCTTGTTCCGCGGCGGCCTGGGTAAGGGTCTCGGTGCTGGCCTGTTGCACGGGCTCGACAAAAACGGCCGGCAGGTGCAGGTTCTCCAGCGTGCGGCGCAAGGCTATAACCTCCCGCGGGGAAGGTTCGATGGCCGGGTTAGGTGTGACGAATCCTGCCACCGAAATGTCATAGCCCTGCTCGAGGTAGGCGTAGCCATGGTGGGTGGTCACTAGGTGCCGGTTTTCAGCAGGGATAGAGGCAATGGCGCGGTCCACATAGGAATCCGTGTCCCGCAGGCGCTTGGTATAGGCCGCTGCCCGCTGCCGGTAGGCGGCACCGTGGGAGGGATCGGCTTGCGCCATCTCCTCCGCAATGACATCCACGTAGGCGATAGCGTTGTCCACGTTGTGCCACAAGTGCGGATCCACCTCGCCATGGATGTGCTTGCCCAGCACGGCCTGCGGCAGGAGATAGGTATCCGAGCCCGGCGCGCCGAGGAAGCGGTAGGCCGGATCCGGCGGGATGGGCTGCAGCACTGACGAGGGGATAGATACCGCGGTGGTGGCGGGGTCAAAGCGCTTGTCTTGGTCGCGCAGGTCAATGCGGTGCTGGGCCAGGTTGGCCTCAATATCCAGGTGCCCGGAATCTATTGCCTGCATTCCTTTAGGTGGGTTGACGCCCACGGCCACGGTGAGGTGCTGGACTTCGGTCCCGTCGGCCTGAAACCCAAGGCGGTAGATCCCCGGTTGGGAAAACCCCCAAGAGACGTGGGTGTGGGCGTTGGCAGGAAGGGTTACTGCATCTTCCTTGCCATCGACGCCATCAGCTGAGTTAAAGAGGATCTCCGGGGTACCGAAGGCGGAGACCACATAGGCCGCCACGTCGCCCGGTCCGTCGGCTGAAACCATGCGAAAGTCCACTCCGGAGGAGTGTTGCGCGGCGCCGCTGATGCGCAGGCCCAGCCAAATGGCATCCAAGGAGACATCTTCGACCAGTGGCACCAGGGTGGCACCGCGGGTGGAGGCAGCGTCGGCGACCTCCACCACGGGGGCGTCGGTGGATTCGTGCAGCGTATCGATAAGAGCTTGCGGCTCTAGCAGGTAGCCATTGCTTAGCGCCAGGTTGGCATTGGCAATATCGCGCACCGTGCGCAGCGTTGGCTCGAAGGTATGCGGATCCTTGCCGCTGGGGATGAGGCTTTTGACCTGGGCATCTTCTCCTGCCACGTTGCGCGCTAGGTCTGCCAGGATTGGGGTGGTAGCCACCACGCTGACTCCTTCCCCGTCTCCAGCATCACCAGCGGCCGAGGACGCACAACCAGCGGTGAGCAGGCAACAGCCCAGAATCGCCCCTACGGTAAGGCACCGGCGATTGTGGGAAGATGAACGCTCCATTAGTCCGCTGCCTTAGCTACGGCCAGCCGCGCAATGCCCAGGCCGAGGAAGAGCATTCCCAGGCCCAATACCCCGATGCCGAGGGGCACGATGGGGGTCCCAGTATTGGCTAAAGAACCGCCCGTGCCTTGTGCCTGCGCCGACTGCCCGTTGCCCGATCCGGTGGGTGCGGCAGAGCTGCTTGCGCTTGCCGACGCCCCACCTACAGCCGCGCCATTCCCACAGTCGCCGCCGTCTGGATTCACGGCAGCTCCCAGGTCGAAGTGCCCGTTATCAAACGCCTTGGCCGGTGCATCGCCGCCGACGACGAAATGGAGCGTTGCCTCACCGGCAACCTGCTTTCCCTCACCGGTTTGAGCCACTTGGCGGATGGTGACGTCATAGGTTCCCTGGGCGCCAAAGACCCAATTGGGGTGCACGTGGGTATTCGGGGCGATGGAATGGGTGCCTTCTGCTGCATCTGCGTTGCCACGGAACCATTCCTCGCCGACGACCTTGCCTAGCCCGCCTTGGGAGTAGACCATCATCGGGCCGGGGCCCTTGAAACCCACCAGCTCCCAGGTGACATCGCCGGGGATATTCTCGCGCATCGACGGGCTTTGGGTATTCGCACCTAACCACGGAACACCCTCGACCTGGGTAGAACCAATCATCCAGGCCTTTCCTGCTGGCACTGGTCCTACTTCTTGGGGGAGATCCACGCTGGATTTATCGGAGAGGTAGAAGGTGGCACCATCGGCATCGCGCCACTCGGAGGGCGAGACCGTATCGTCCTTGATTTGCGGGGTCATGCCCGGGGTGCACTCTTCGCCTGTTGCTGCGCCGGAGGTCTCCGAGCCTGTCGCGTCGCTCTTGCCTGCAGGTCGCTTTGTGCTTGCAGCTTCCTGGTCAGTGGTGGCGTCGCCGGAATCAGCCGCGCGATCCGCGGTGGAGGCATCGCCGCCGTCGCCCACCTCCCAGGTGTAGGTCACCGCATTGCTGGATTCACCATTGGAATGGGCGCGCACCGTCATGGTGTAGGTGCCGGCCTCACTAAAAGCCCAATTGACGTGCCGGTGGGCAGGATTGGGCTGGTTGATGACCTCACCGCTGGTGAGCTCCATGGAACCAGAATCGGTCACAGCCTTGACGTCGCCAAAGCCGCTGGTTTCAAAGACATACACAGAACCGGGGCCGGAGACCTCAGCAAACTCCAAATCAACGCTTTCGAAACCGCCATCGCGGGCGGGTTGAGTATCCCAGCCCGGCCAGATGATGCGCTGGTCTTGGGTCTGTGGCAGGAAATAGGTGGGTTGGCCGATTTCTGGCACGCCCTCGGTGGCATCGGACCAGGCATCCTCGACGACTTTCAGCACTACGTCATCGCCAGAGCGCGGAACGGCAGACCCCGTGATGTCTTCCTTCATGGAAAGGTGCAGCGTGCCATCAGGGGCCGTGACATAGAAGGCGTCGACGTGTCCGGAATCAAAGACCTCATCGAAGGCCAAGGCTGCGCCGGGAGAGAAGAAGGCTAAAGCTGCGGCAAAGACAGCAGCAAGTACCGACATGAACCGGCGCCTCTGTGGGGCGCGCCGGGTGGCAGGAGAGTGGGTTTGGTGCATTGTGGTGTCCCGTCTAGTCAGTTGGGTTGGTGTGGGTTAGAAATTGAGGCCGAAGCGCCGGCGGATGAGGTCTTCGTTATCGCGGAAGAAGTTATAGAAGGCCTTGAAGACCACCACGAGGACCGCTGGGAGGACTAAGCTCCACGGGCTAAACGAGGAGCCCGTTGGCTCTTCTGGCCTAGGGGCATCGTCCGGCTTCTCGGTCGGCTTTTCGCTGGGTGTCTCGCCCTCGGAGTCGCTCGGCTTGCGGGAGGAACAAGAATCTAGGGTTTTATCGCCCACGGCAAAGGTCAGAGTTTGCGGCTCGGACTTAAGTTCCTTGCCGTCCTTCCCCGTGGCCGTATAGGTGGCCTCGAAGGTATAGAGGCCAGGCTTGGAAAAGGCCCAGTGCGTGTGGGTGTGGGCCGGAAAGTTGGTCTCGATGGTGTAGTCCTTGGCCGCGGAGTTCGCCAAGACCGAAAAGCCCTTGCCATGGGAGGCGTCGATAAAGGCGCCCCACTCGGCCCCGTCTGGGGTGGAGGTGGGCTTCAGGTTGAGGTTGACGGCATTGTCTTTGGTCGCGGAATAATCCAAGTCCTGAGTGTTATAACCGGGCCAGATAATGTGTTGATTCTGTGTCTGCGGTAGGTGATAGAAGCGCTCACCGGGTTTTCCGAGGAAGTCGAACTCCTTGCCCGCAAGCTTGTCGTTGCGTCGGGTGAGCGCATTATCGTGTACGCCGAGCACCACGTCATCGAGTTTGCGGTCGACGGACTTCTTATCCACCTGTGCCGTGTCATCGCGCAGAACGGTAGTAAAGCCGCCTTCGGCAGGCTGAGCCTTGATGTCCACGTGCCCACGGTCCAGTAGGTATTTCTCGCTGCACTGGTGAGTGTCGGCTTCCGCTTCATTTGCGCCAGGCTGCGGCGCTTGCGATGGCGAGTCTTCCTTGCCAGGAGTGGTGTCCGGTTCCTCATTGGAAGTGGAGAACCGCCCCGTGGTTTCGTAGTTTTCGCCGAAGGCAAAGGACTCGGTAATTACGCTGCTTGCGTGCCCAGCTTTCACGGTGGAATGAGGAAAGAGATTGACCTTTGCATAAGAGCCCGTGAAGTATTCGCCCTCGTCAAAGGAAACCTCGCCGTGCCCGTTGGTAATAGGGGTTTCCAGATCCACGGTGGGGTATTTGGAATCCTTGGCATCATAAAGACCGCCGGTGAGAAGGCCGTTGAAGTTTTTATCCTCGGTATCGACCACGATCTTGGTGCCACCCTTGCCCTGCTTGCGCATCCGGATGGTATAGCCCAGTTCCTGCAGCTCGGTTTCCTGGGTGGGGGCAAGCTGGCGCGGGTGGGAGGCTTCCTGCCACGTCTCGGCGGCAGAAGAAGAATCTGTCTGAACGGACGCGCCGGGCTGGACATCAAGGGGATTAGAAATCCAGCGCGGGGCATCACCCTCTGGGGTAAACACAGCCTGTACCTGGGAAGGCTCTGGCCCCATGTACTCGTCCCACTGCGCGCGGCCGTTCTTAACGGGGAGGTCGGTGAGGAAGTAGCCGTCGATAAGCAGCGTCAGGGTACCCTGCGCCTTATTTTTAGCGTCGAAGGAAATAGTGGTGAGCTTGTCATCGCCGTCTTTTTCGGGATTGCGCTTAGGGGCCATGCGTAGGCTGTAGCCGGCAGCGGCGGCGTCGCCAGTCGCGGACTGGGCAAAGCGTTCCTTGAGGCTTGGAGTCTGCTCATCCTTGGGCTTCTGGCCGCCTACTTGAATCGTTGTGGTCTGCGGTTCATTGGCGATGAGCTGGCCGTCCTTGCCGCGCGCACTGGTGCGGTAGGTCAGGCGGTAACGGCCAGGCTTGGTAAACAGCGTGGAGTTGTGGGTGTGCGTGCCGGCAACGAGATAGGCCGAATGCGGTGAATCAGGGAAGGAGCCGAGCATACGGTGCAGCTGGGTGCCGTCCTCATCATCTTTATTGGTGAAAAGCTCGACCTCGCCGGGGCCATCGACGCTGAGCAAGTCAAGGAAGGCTATGCCATCCCGGAATTTGTCAGTGGGCAGGGAGGTATCGGCGCCAAAGCCTAACCAGATGGGTGAAGTATTGCCGGACACTTGGTGCGGCGCGGTGTAGTACGTGGTTCCGGGCGCCCCAATATAGTCCTGAGTGCCGTTTTCCGGCAGCGTATAGAGGAACTGGTTGTGGCCGTCCATAGCGCTGTAGCCCCTGCCCACCCAGGCGACGGTGTCTGCGATCGGCGGTTCCTGGCCGCCAAATTCAGACTTCAGCACGAAGTCGTTGTTTTCCCAGAAAGACTTAGGGGAGTCAACATGGGTATCGGTGGCAATGTGCTTGCCATCATCGGGGCCGGCGACGGCCGTGGCGGGCGTGATAAGCGCTAGAGTGCTGAGCGCGGCAAGGAAGCGGATGCGTGGGGAAGCCACTGTTGGGGAGGCCTTTCTACAGTTCTCATAATTCCATCAGAAACTATAGAAAATGAATTTCATAAACCGTTAGTGGTAATGGAAGCCGTTTTCGATGACCTGTGCATTTTTACTGAAATCTATTTCCGCTTACCCCTATTTGTGTGTAGGTGCACACGGAAAGTAGCCCCGCGCGCCGGGGTGGTGTGGGCCCGCTTTGGGCTGGTGCGGACTGGGATTGCGACCTCCACTACGATGGTGGGCATGACTGAAGTACGCGTTAGATTCTGTCCGTCCCCAACCGGTACGCCGCACGTAGGCATGGTGCGCACCGCGTTGTTCAACTGGGCCTACGCCCGCCATACCGGCGGCAAGCTGGTATTCCGCATCGAAGACACCGATGCCGCCCGTGACTCTGAGGAGTCCTACCAGGCCATCATTGATTCCCTGACCTGGCTTGGCCTGGGCTGGGATGAAGGCATCAATGTTGGCGGCCCGCACGAGCCTTACCGTCAGTCCCAGCGCATGGACATCTACAAAGAGGTCCTAGACAAGCTTATCGACGGCGGATTTGTCTACCCGGCATACTCCACCGCCGAAGAGGTGGAGGAGCGCCACAAGGCTGCTGGCCGTGACCCGAAGCTGGGCTATGACAACTTTGACCGCGATCTCACCCAGGAGCAGATCGACGCTTTCGAGGCTGAGGGCCGCAAACCGGTTTGGCGCCTGCGCATGCCGGAGCAGGATTGGACCTGGACCGACCTGGTGCGCGGGGAGATGACCTTCAAGTCGGAGACCCAGCCGGACTATGTGGTGGCTCGCTCCAATGGTGCGCCCCTCTACACCCTCGTTAACCCCGTAGATGACGCCCTGATGCGTATCACCCACGTGTTGCGTGGTGAGGACCTGCTTTCTTCTACTCCGCGTCAGCTCGCACTTTACGACGCCCTTAAGAAGATCGGCGTTGCCGAGTTCACCCCAGAGTTTGGCCACCTGCCCTTTGTGATGGGCGAGGGCAATAAGAAACTATCTAAGCGCGACCCGCAGTCCAACCTTTTTAATCACCGCGATAACGGCATCATTCCTGAGGGCATGCTCAATTACCTGTCCCTGCTGGGCTGGTCGCTGTCCGCGGACCAGGACATCTTCAGCATGGATGACTTGGTAGAAAACTTCGACGTCCACGACGTGCTGGGTAACCCCGCGCGCTTTGACCAGAAGAAGCTCGAGGCCATCAACGCGGACCACATCCGCCAGCTGGACCCAGAAGAGTTTGCCTTCCGTCTGCGTAACTACTTGACCGAGTACACGGACTTCCCGGCCGACTATGACGGCGAGAAGTTCGCCTTCGCTGCAGACCTTGTCCAAACCCGTATCAAGACTCTGTCTGATGCCTATGGCCTCATGAGCTTTTTGGTGACCCCGGATGCCGAACTAAAGCTCGATGAGAAGGCGGCGAAGAAGAATCTCAAGGAAGAGGCCATTCAGCCGCTCGAGGTGGGTATTGAGACCCTCGAGGGTATTGCGGAGTGGAAGACTGAGAATATTGAGGCGGCACTATCCAAGGCGCTTATCGAAGACCTTGAACTGAAGCCCCGTAAGGCCTATGGCGCACTGCGCGTGGCTATTTCCGGCGCCCAGGTTTCCCCACCGCTCTTTGAGTCCATGGAGCTGCTGGGCAAGGAGTCCACCCTGGCCCGCCTTCGTGCGGCGCGTGAAGTGACTCCCTACGTGCCGGCAGCACAGTAGGAGGAGTGCCTCCAGCAAGGCGGCGATAGATATCTAACCCCGCCCTTCGATGCGGTGAATGACAGCTGAACTACAGCGCTGTCATTCGCCGCATTTTTATTAACCATTCTACTGGCCTGAAAATGCGTTGTGTGCTGGCGATTTGGCAGTTTACGCGATGATCATTATAGTTATTACACGTTGCAGCGAGCAAGGGAGAACGGCCGAAAGGTAGTAAGCTTCCAACGCAAGTTAGCAAATGGCCTATGGTGTAATTGGCAACACAGCGGTTTCTGGTACCGCCATTCTAGGTTCGAGTCCTGGTAGGCCAGCAGTGAAAATGCTTTAAATGGCAGGCTCACTAGTTCTACGCCCCGTTCGTCTAGCGGCCTAGGACGCCGGCCTCTCACGCCGGTAACACGGGTTCAAATCCCGTACGGGGTACAAAGACCTCCAGCCCAAAGGCTGGAGGATTTTTCATATCCGGGGCAATGTCTTTTTCCAGCGTCAGTCTGGGGCGCGACCACGACGCGAACAAAACTGGTTATAACCTACCCCCAGACCATTAACCTTATCTGCGCAGGCCGCAGCCTGCTGCCAATGAAACCAGGGTTAAGACCACCGCGAAGTTGTGCAAAACCCTTCCTGTCCTGCACATGCAGGCATACACTGCAAGTACAGCAGAAAACAAACAGAAAGGAGAGCGGGTGACAGAAAGCGAAACGCACCACAGCCAAGGCGCACAGCCCGAAAGCACAGCCAGGTAGTAACGCTATAATCCACAACTTCCTTCCCACCAACGTTTGTACGAAGTATAGGAGCCTGCAGCATATGCACTTCGACGCACAGCGCCATCCCGAGTCCTACTAGCACAGCGTTCTCGGCCACGGACTATCCACAGATTGCCTGCGGAATAACCACTGATTCGATCCGCACCTCGGCCACGAAGAACCCTCACTGCAGTACCGGACTCGGGAATTTTTGCGTTTTCCTTCGCCTGCCCCCAAAACCGTTCTTGACCGCGCGATTTGTGCTGAATTAACCCATCGTTTACTCTTAACAAGTCCGCAACGCACAGTGTGCGATTGCTGCGAACGCGCCCCGTTCGTCTAGCGGCCTAGGACGCCGGCCTCTCACGCCGGTAACACGGGTTCAAATCCCGTACGGGGTACCAACGGATAGCTGCGAGCCAGATGGCTCGCAGCTTTTTCTTTACCTAAGACCTGTGCGGTCTAGCGACATGTAGGGGAGGCCTCGAGGGTTAAGGGCTAACCGTCCTGCCCACGGGACGGTTTGGGAGCCGAGGTAAAGCGGGGCGCAGACTCCCGTAGCGGTCTTTTAGTAGGGACTCAGGTGGGCCGTAAGTGACTACGTGCCCGATAGCTGCGTTCGAGGGAATCCCTTAAGAAGGAGGCTAGAACTAGCCGATAGGAAGGGTATCCGAGTCCCTTTAGTGGATGCATATGCGGCTTTCTCGGCCCCTTCTAGGTCTTTGGGGCACTAGCGTGGGACCCGACGATGAAAGAAGCCCACCAAGCCGTGAAAAGGGCTTGGTGGGCGGTGTAGGAAGTGCGGAAGGGGAGACGTCGCCCAGCGCGGCTACGCCATGACCTTCGTCTTCTTAATCGCCTTCTTGAGGCGCTTGTGATAGGCATCCATAGCGCGGCGGAGAATGAGGCCGACGATGAGTGCGGGGATGGTAAATAACAGTAGCATGCCCAACTCGCGCCATATATCGCCGTGGTAGATGCCCGCAATGGCGCTGCGGAAAGCATCAATAGCGTACGTCGCTGGCAGCCACGGGCTCACGTTCTGGAACCACTCAGGCAGCAGGGGCAGCGGGTACGCGCCGCCGGAGCCAGAGACTTGTATCACGAGCAACAACACCGCCAAGGCCTTGCCGGCACTATCGAGTGTGATGACAAGTGAATAGATGATCAACATAAACACCAGGGAGACTATCCATGCGGCGAACATGAGCATGAATGGGTGCGCGGGCTCGATCTGGACGAAGAAGATAAGGCTGAGAACCACCAAGGTGGCCTGCGCGAGGCCAACTAGGCCGAGTGTGGCAAAGCGACCGAAGAACGCTTGACCACGGGTGAATTCGCTCTCGTCGTAATTGCCGTTCTCGTCCTTGCGCAAGTATTTACGCTCGGCGTTGGTATGCACCAGCACGCATGCCAGAAGGGCCCCTACCCACAGCGACAAAGCGAGGTAGAACGGCGTCATACCCACGCCAAAGGCAGCGACAGGGTAGACCGGCTGGCGGTCTACAGCCACGGGAGCGGCAATGCGGGAGGCGAGCAGTTCTGGATCGTTGCCGACGATATCCGCTAGCTTGTCTAAATCGCCGCCACGGCGCACCTCGTCGATTTTTCGGCCCATGTCAGCAAAACGGCCGCTTTGCTCCCGCAGGGTGCTGGCAAGGCTGGCGGTGGTATCGCGGGCGCGCGCCAGGCTTTGCTGTGGCGACCCCTCCTTCTGGGAGACCGAAGAGCGAATGCCTGCGATGTCCTGCTTGACAGCATCAATATCGTCCGCGACCACCGAGACGCTCTGGTTGAGCTGGTCTAGCTGCGGCTTGAGGTTCTCGTTATAGGAATTGCGTGCCTTTTCAGCAGCCTGCTTGGCATTGGCGATGGCACCCTTGGTGCGCTGTCGGGAGTCTTGGGACGTGCCACGGCCTTGCTCAAGGTCATCGGCGGTAGATACCAGCGAATCATGCAGCGCGTTGCTCTGCGCAATGGAGGCATCAATCTGGCCCATCATCGCCTTATATCCACCCGCGACTGGAGCTGGTAGAGCTACCTTATCGGCTTGGTCCTTGAGGGAAGCGCGAACTCCCTCAAAGGCCTTTGTCTGCTCGTCTACACGCTCAGCTGCGGTGCGGTAGGTCTGCGCCGTTTGTGCGCTGGTGGTGCTTGCATTATCGAGCAACTCATCAACCTGGGCAGAGAGCGCATCGTAGCTTTGCGTTGTAGCCGCCAAGGAAGCGTCGAGTGAGCCAGCCGAGTCATTGAGGGTAGAGCGCAGAACGTCGATGGGGTTTTCGCCTTGGTCATTGTCGGTCTCCGTAGCCTGGCGGCCAGCCTCGGCGAGGATATTGTCCGCAGCCTGCGTAAGCGGCAGGGTGGAGTCGACCAGATTGCTTAGTGCACCTACGGTGCCAGCCGCAGCATCGAGGCGAGTGCTGACGTTATTGACGCGGTTGTGCAGGTTATTGAGTGCAGTCTGGGTATCGTCCTCATTAAGGTATTTATCAAAATCCGAGACGACGCCAAGGCCGACATTGGATACCACGCGGGTGAAGGACTCGTTGATTTTCTGGATGACGCCGTCCGCACTCTTTTGCGTGATGATGGTAGACAGCGCATTCTTCTTCTCATTGGTATAGAGGTTGAGCTTGCTTGGCTCGGTTCCTTCTACATAAAACGTGAGCAAATCCGCGCTGAAGTCCTTGGGCAGAACAATGCCGGCATAGTATTCGCCAGACTTCGTTCCTTCGACGGCATCGGCGCTATCAGTAATGACCCAATCGATATCTTGATTGCGGCTGAGCTGTGAGAGCACCTTATCGCCCAAATTCAGTTTCAGGGAGGCGAGGTCGCTTTCGTGGCCTTCATCCTCGCTGGCCACAGCGATCTTGAGTTGGTCGGTATTAGAAAAGGGATCCCAGCTGGCCAACACGTTGAAGGAGGTGAAAAGCAACGGGATGATGGCAAGGCCAAAGATGATGACCGCGGTCATTACATTGGTGCGAATGGCGTGGAGGTCATCGCGGAGAATGGTCAGGATGTTTTTCATGACTTACTCGCCTCCCTTTCCGGAGCCATCGCCATCAACGGCGGGCATTTCCTTGGTCTCGCTGGCATTAGAAAATGTGGATTCCTCGTCTAAGTCCTCTAGGAGGTAGCGGTTTGGGTGTTCCTGTCGGTGCTCGAGGTGCTCCTGGATTTCCTCATCACTGAGATCCGCCAGGCGGCTATCGTGCGCGATGCTCTGCTTGACGTACTCAAGGGAGCAGATAACGCCCACCGCAATGAGCGTCACCAGGCAGGCCAGGCCGAAGATGATGGCCTTTTCTTCAGGGTTAATGCGTGAGTAGATGCCCAAAGCGACGACTAACGCTAGGCCTACCGCGACGGTAATCTTCATCAGCTGGGAGTAATTCCTGCGGGCCATGCTCCACTTATCCTCCAAGCTTTGTTGGTACGCCTCGCGGTCATTCAAGGCATAGAGGAGGTCGGTAAAGCGGTACCGGCTGCCGACCAGGTGGACCTGCTCATTGATAACGAGACCGCCCTTATGCAGTTCGTCATTGACCAGCATGTTGACGTTGGACAGGCCGCGGCGCATCACAGTACCGATGAGGTAAGCGATCGCGGCCATGCCGATGAGCGCGGCAAGGTCGCGCGCATAGTGGTTGCCGTAGAAACCACCGACGGTCTCGCGCATGGCATCGATGCCGTAGGTAAAGGGCAGGAATGGATGCACCGCGCGGAAGAAGTCCGGCGTCATCTCAATGGGGTAGAGGCCGGATGCGCCCGGAATCTGGATGAAGGCGAAGACCACCGCGATGCCGCGGCCTACGTGTCCAAACGTAGAAACCAAGCTATAGGTAATGCTCAGGTAGCACAGGCCCACGATGACCGCGGTAGCGACGTAGGCCAATGCATTGGCATGTTCAACACCAATGGCCAGGTTGCCGATGGACACGATGAGTGCCTGGGCAATGGCAAAGAAGGAAAGCAAAAGGAAGCGGGCAAGGTAAGCCTTGGTAATGGTGAGGTCCTTGCGGCCCTGCGGGTCTACCTCAGCACGGAAGATGATGAGCAGCATGAACGCGCCGATCCACAGCGTGAGGTTGATAAAGAGCGAGGACATGCCGGAACCATAGTGCTTTACAGGGAATACGGCGTGGCTTTCCATCTCCGCAGGGGAGGCAAGGAAGGAAGACACCTCATCGGTGTTAAGGCCCTTGACAGACTGCAAAATGGAATTGTTATTGGCAGTATTGCTCAGCGCAATCACGTCGCTGCGGGAGGCACGAAGCCCCTCCTCAATACCGTCGAGGTCCACAGAAAAACGCTCAACTACTTGCTGGGCCTGGCTTAGCTGCTCGTCGACGCCGCCCAAGAGCCCATCGGTTTGCCCGACCAGTGCCTGCTGGCTTTCGAGTGAGGCGGATAGCTTGCCGGTGGTAGCGGTGACGGCGGAAAGCGCAGCGTTGAGCTTGGGTAGGCCTTCGGCTACATTATCGCGCAGCGCGTGGGAATCATCGCGCGTTTGGGCGGCCATCTTTTCCAACATGCCCGTGGTCTTATTGAGCGAATCGATGGTGTCGTTCGTATCGCCGTTGAGAGTATCTAAGTCACCGAGAACGGCCTTATTTTGGTCATTGCGTTCGCGGAGTTCTCCTACCTGATCCTTAATCTGTTGGGAAACCTGCGGGGGCAGGGCCGGTGAAGCCGCAAGCTTATCGAGCTGATCGATAGCCCGATCAGCTTCACCGACGATTCCAGACGCGCCAGCGGATGCGGCAGCAACGCGGTTGAGGGCGCCGCGCAGTTTGCCGGAGACCGAGCCCACGGTGGCATTGGCGGAGGCGGTGCCGTCCGCCATAGCGGTCGTGCCTTCTACGTAGGCAGCGGTGGCATCGTCCGAGAAAGAAGTGACTTCCCGCTGGACCTCTGCGGTTATAGCGTTCAGCTCATCCAAGGCGGTCTGGGCATCGTCGAGGGTCTTTTGCACCGTGCCCAAAGACTCGCGGGCTTGCGCGATAGTTGGGCGCGCATCCTCGATGGTGGAATGCACGTCAGCAAGTTGGCTGCGGGAGTTAGCTACCGTATCTGCGGTCTCTGAAAAAGAATCCGCGGTCTTGCTTGCGGTACTGTTAATCTTCTGGCTCAAATCGCCACCGGAGTTCTTTAGCTCCGTAGCCACCGAATCCGCTACCTGCTCCTTGAAGGTCGAGCTGATGGTGGTGTCTAGTGTCGAAGCGCCAGTATCAGTAATCTTCGGTGCAATGGCGTTGAGCTTCTCATTGACGTGATATTCCAGCGTGGGCTGAGAATAGGTACCTTTAAAAAGGTTCACGAAATCGGCCGAGAAGTCTTCGGGGACAATCACCGAGGCGAAGACGTCACCCTTCTTAACGGCGTCTTCGGCTTCCTGCCTGTCCATGAACTGCCAGCCCAGCTCGTCATTGTCATGCAGCTTGTCAATCATCTGCCCGCCAACGTCTAAGTGGCCAGTCATCTCCGAGGATGCGCCTTTGTCCTCATTAACTACGGCGACCTTGAGGTGTTCTGTGTTTCCGTATGGGTCCCAGAAACCGGAGATGTTTACCCAAGAATACAGGGCTGGGGTGATCATCAAACCAATGAGGATCACCCAGACCTGCGGGGTCCGCCACAAGCGGACAAAATCTTGAAGAAAAATCTTCCAACTAGTAATCACTCGAAAAACCGTAGCACCCAACCGGAAAGAACTAATAGTCTGACTGTCATTTTAAACAGAAATGAGAGAGCGCGTCCCGCCGAGCTTGCAGATATGTTTCTGGTGTGAATTTCGGGGAGGATTTCAGCAGTAGGGGGTGGGCATAGAGAAGGCCGCCTGGGCCCACAGTTGAAGGGGTCCAGGCGGCAAGCGGTATGGGGCTATGCCTCGATAAGCGCTTAGTGCTCGTCGTAGTGATCGCCGTGGGCGGCGTGGCGGTGGCCGTCGTGCAGGTAGTCCACGTGGTCGCCGTGCGGGATCGCTACGTGGCCGCAGCCTTCACCATGGGTGTGGTCGGCGTGCGCCTCGGCTTCAACGTGCTCGGTGGTCTCGCACTCGTCCCAGTGGCCATCATGCTCACGGTGAATGTGGCCTTCGTGGAGGTAGTCGGTGTGGTCGCCGTGTGGGAAGGAAACGTGGCCGCAATCGGCGCCATGGGTGTGGGTATGGTCTTCGTGGGTGGTGTGGGTCATGATGTCTGATCCTCTCTGGTGGGGGAAGCCCCGTTGTTTTCAGTGTGTTTTCATTAAACCGCATTTTCATTTCGGTTTCAATAGGCGTGGGCGCGTTTCTTTGATTTTTCTGGTTTGGGAAATAAAAGGGCCCGCCTCCTTGGGGTAGGTGGAGGCGGGCGTCGTAAAGCTAGGGAGGATCTTAAAGGAGATTGCTCAATTCGCGTGCGGCAGAAGTGAGAATGTCGGCGTATTTTTGGGCCGGGGAAGGTTGGAAGCGCTCGGCAGATCCGGAAATCGACAATACTGCGAGGAAAGTGCCGGAACCATCGAAAACCGGCGCGGAGATGGAGGCTAAGCCGGCTTCGCGTTCCTCAATGGACTCGGAATAACCTTGGTTTCTGGCCGCCTCAATGTCTTCTTGGGTAAACGAGGCGTCGTCGGTATTGATGTCTACATATGCGGCAATGATGCGTGCGGCAGAGCCGGAGCTAAGCGGTAGCTGGCGCCCGACTGGCACGACGTTGTGGAGGCCGGATTCCGGCTCCTTAGTGGCAATGCAGGTGCGGGTATTTCCAGTGACTTTGTAGAGCTGGATGGATTCTCCGGTGTGTTCGCGCAGTTTCTCCATGATTGGTCCCGCTGCCTCGAGGAGGTGATCGCGGTTGCCGGGAAGGGCAGGGCCGGCCTTCCACTTTCCATCGGGGGTGCGAACGAGGATGCGGTGTGCCTCGAGCGCGGTGGCCAATCTATGTGCCGTCGCCCGAGGTAGCCCCGTGGTTTCGCATAATTCATTGAGGGTGGAGGGGTGGTTGGCGGCGGCCATCATAATGGCCATTGCTCGATCCAACACCTTAATTCCGGAAACTGCGCTATACTCTCCCATACAATGAAATCTACGTCCCAACTTATGAGATTTCAAGTGTGGAGAGATGTTTATGAACCAGAAGCTGACATTGGCAGAAAAAGTGTGGCGCGATCACGTCGTCCAACACGGCGATGCTGGGGCACCAGACCTCATCTTTATTGACTTTCAGCTACTACATGAAGTTACCAGTCCGCAGGCATTTGATGGCCTGCGGCTGGCCGGCCGCACGTTGCGTCACCCTGAGCTGCACTTGGCTACCGAAGACCATAACGTTCCCACGCAAGGCATCAAGACCGGAAACCTCTTGGAAATCAAGGATGAGGTTTCACGCACCCAGGTATCGACCCTGCGCAAGAACTGCGAGGAATTTGGAGTGCGCTTGCACTCGATGGGTGATGCCCAGCAGGGCATCGTGCACACGGTTGGCCCGCAGCTGGGAATCACCCAGCCAGGTATGACGATCGTGTGTGGCGACTCGCATACTTCCACGCACGGCGCCTTTGGATCTATCGCCATGGGTATTGGCACCTCTGAGGTAGAACACGTCATGGCTACGCAGACGCTTTCTTTAAAGCCATTCAAGACCATGGCTATTGAGGTGACTGGCGAGCTGCAAGAGGGGGTATCTGCCAAGGACCTCATTTTGGCCATTATCGCCAAAATCGGTACCGGTGGCGGGCAAGGCCACATCATTGAATACCGCGGTGAGGCCATTCGCAAGATGTCCATGGAAGCGCGTATGACGATGTGCAATATGTCTATTGAGGCAGGGGCCCGCGCTGGGATGGTCGCTCCCGATGAGACGACTTTCGAGTATGTCAAGGGGCGCGAGTTCGCTCCCACAGGAGCAGACTGGGATGCTGCAGTTGAGTATTGGAAGACGCTTCCCACGGACGAAGGCGCAGAATTCGATACCGTCGTGGAAATTGAT
The DNA here is from genome assembly GCF_030229085.1 of Corynebacterium sp. MSK158. Classification (NCBI taxonomy): domain Bacteria; kingdom Bacillati; phylum Actinomycetota; class Actinomycetes; order Mycobacteriales; family Corynebacteriaceae; genus Corynebacterium; species Corynebacterium sp. MSK158. The sequence continues at coordinate 66,080 of NZ_JASPHJ010000001.1, read as the reverse complement.
GGCTCCTCGCTGACCCCATTCGTTACCTGGGGAACCAATCCTGGGCAGGGCCTTCCGTTAGGGGAGAAGGTCCCAGATCCGGAAGACTGTGGTGACGATAATGAAAAGGCCACTGTGGAAAAGGCCTTGCAGTATATGGACCTGCAGCCAGGTACTCCACTGCGTGATATCAAGATCGATACCGTCTTCGTCGGGTCCTGTACCAATGCCCGCATCGAAGACCTGCGCGCTGCAGCCGACGTGGTCAAGGGACGCACCATCGCTGCCGATACGCGGATGATGGTCGTGCCGTCCTCCACCCTGGTCAAGGCCCAAGCGGAGGAGGAAGGCCTCGACGAAGTCTTCCGAGAGTTCGGCGCGGAGTGGCGTACCGCCGGCTGCTCGATGTGCTTGGGTATGAACCCAGATCAATTGGCTCCGGGCGAGCGATCCGCCTCCACCTCCAACCGCAACTTCGAGGGCCGTCAAGGTCCTGGTGGGCGCACGCACCTTGTCTCCCCGCAGGTGGCTGCCGCAACTGCCGTGACCGGCTACCTGTCTAGCCCTGCAGACCTGGATTAAGCGCTTAGAAAGGCATTGACAATGGAGAAATTTATTACCCATACGGGAACGGGCGTGCCCCTGCGCGCTTCCAATGTGGATACTGATCAGATCATCCCCGCGCGCTACTTGAAGTCGGTTAAGCGGACCGGTTTTTCTGAAGGCCTATTTTCCAATTGGCGCTCCGATGACAACTTTGTGCTCAACCAGGCGCAATTCAAGGATGGCTCGGTGCTTTTTGCGGGTAGTGATTTTGGCACCGGCTCCTCCCGTGAGCACGCAGTATGGGCGTTGAGTGAATACGGTTTCCGCGCGGTATTTTCTTCCCGCTTTGCTGATATTTTCCGCGGCAATGCTGGAAAATCCGGACTGCTTACTGGGTTGATGGAGCAAGAAGATATCGAGCTCATCTGGAAGCAGCTCGAATCTGGAGAAACTCAGGTCACCGTGGACCTGGAGGCTCGAACGGTCACGGTAGGAGAAAATACTTACCGTTTCGATATTGATGACTACACCCGTTGGCGGTTGATGGAAGGGCTGGATGACATCGGCATTACCCTCCGCAATGAAAATGCAATCGCTGCGTACGAATCGCGCCGCCCCAGCTTCAAGCCCGCTGTTCACGCTCAATAGCAGAAAAGTCGATGGCGATCGGCGGGCCGGCGGTGCCCCTACAGTCCTGCTAGGCGAAAAGGCTGTCGGGGGTGCTGTGCGTTCATACGTGAACCTCAAGCTTTCGCCTTGGGGTAAATGGGGGTACAACTCGGTAACGTATAGATAACAATTGCTTGCTCCAGTTTCCCGCAACAAAGTATCCCCCTAGCTTTAGATTTATGAGCAATCCCTATTCGAATAATGATTCCTTCAATTCAGGAAACAACGGGGCAGAGTATCCCGGAGCCAGCCATGAGTCTGCATCTTATGGACACGATGCGAATGGCCAGCCTGGCTACAGCCAACAGCACAATAGTCAACAGCAGTTTGGCCAGCAGCAATACGGCCAGCCCGGATACGCCGGAAGCCCATATCCGGGAGACGATTCCCTGTTTGGCCGAGATGTAGATGCTATTCAGATCATCGGCGATAGCTTCCGCTACTTCGGCCGCAATTGGGCGCAGTGGATTTTTGGCCCACTGGTGCAGATCGTAATTGTCTCCATTCTCTATTTGCTGTTGACCCTCGTCCTAGCAGGCAGCGGTACATCCATTGATGCCCTAGCCAATAGTGGCTCGGGTTCCGATGCCGCACTTACTGGTGGGTTAATTGCGGTAATGTTCTTAGCTATTATCGCCATGTTCCTAGTGTTTATTTGGTCCATTAGCACCTGGTACAAGGCTGCTAATAAACAGGTTGATACCGGGATGCTGGAGATAAAGGACTTTCTGAGCTTTAAAAATGTCGCCGGTCTCATGGCGGTGAATGTGCTTTCGTGGCTGGTTATTTCCCTGGGCTTCGTTCTCCTGATTATTCCGGGACTCTTCGCCGCCTTCTTCTTTACTTGGATGCCGGCTGTTAAGGCCGTACGTCCTGAGCTATCCGTTGGCGAGACCTTTGGGGCTTCCATCGAGGTAGCGAAGAAGAATGTCGGAGTGACCATCTTGGTAGTCGTCCTGAGTGCCGTCCTGTACGCAGTGTTGAGCTTTACCCTAGTCGGCATGTTTGTGTACCCAGCACTGAATACCCTCATTTTGGTCCTCTTCGTCCGTCGCACGCTCGGCTTGCGCGGTTAGAAAACCCCGCAGCCGCACGATAGTTGCGCAAATAAGGCCCTGCTCGTCCACCGCATGAGATGGAAGGCAGGGCCTTAATTGTTGGTCGGCGAGGAACCAGAAAACTAGCGCACCGGCAGTGGGCTAGCCAGGTAATCGGCACCGGTGAGCTCGCCATTGTTGAAAGACAAGACCCACACAGAAGCCTTCTTAAACTTCAGCTTGTCCACCGGCTTTTTCAGGAACTTTGGGGCGAGGTCTTCAATGATGCCAGGAATGGTGGCGCCTTGGCTGACGATGACGGGCACCCCGCCTTCGTTGACCACGCGGCGGAAAGCTTTCTTGGCTGCTTCTGGGTCGTTCTCCCAGGCCTCGTCGCCAAAGTTTTTGTTGATGGAAATGTCCTTGCCTAGTTCGTCGGCAAGCGGGGCAGCAGTCTGCTGGCAGCGTTGGGGCAAGGCCGAGTAAATGGCGGTGGGGTGGAAGGCACTCAGCATTGGCACCAGCATCTCTGCTTGGCGGCGGCCCTTTTTATCCAGTGGGCGAAGGTTGTCATCGCCTTCCCAGCTACCGCTGTCATGCGCGCGTGCGTGGCGCACATAGAGCACGCGGGTAGCGGGCGCGATGCGTAGGCGCTTAGCCGCCTTGGCCACTACCGCGGTATCAACGTCGTAGGACAGGAGGTCCTGCGCCTCGTCGATGGGCAGCCACCGTAGCTCATCGGTTTCACTATTGGCGGAATAGGTTCCGCCCAGGTACTTGGCTACCCAGTAGTAGACCACCTTAGTGCGGCCCTGGACTGGGTACGTTACCTTGCCGATGAGCTTGCCTAGCCGGACGCTGAATCCGGTCTCTTCCAGGATTTCCCTGGCTGCGGTGGTAGGAAGAGACTCGCCGGGATCCACCTTGCCCTTGGGCAGGGACCAATCATCGTAATGGGGGCGGTGGATGAGCGCGATTTCTGGGTCCTGCGGGGACCCGCGCCAGATTACGGCGCCGGCGGCAAGGGTAGTGCGGTGGAATTCCTTGGCAGGGTCCACCGGGATTTCCTGATGGCGGCCGGAGATAAATTCCTCGTGCTGTTGATCCTTGTCGGTTTCGTGCATCTTTTTAATATTGGGCATCGTCTGCCTCCACGGGCCTTTCCACAGTAATCGGGTATATAAGAACAACGTCTAAGCGCCCATTGTCCCACGGGTAAGGCGCGTTGTGCATCCTCGCCCCACGGGGGTCAGGCATGCTTTAAGGTTGGGGTTATAGATTTGCACGTTTGGAGGAGACACCATGGTTAATGTTGCCGTGATGGGTGCTGGTTCTTGGGGCACTACTTTGGCCAAGGTCTTTGCGGACGCCGGAAATGACGTTCGCCTGTGGGCGCGCCGCGCGGAATTGGCGCAGGCCATCAACGAGACCCACACCAATCCGGACTATTTGCCGGATACCCGGCTGCCGGCCGCGGTGCGGGCCACCCCCAATGATGTCGAAGCGCTGGCGCTTGCCGACGTCGTCGTGTTCGGCGTTCCCTCCCAAACCTTGCGCGCCAACGTGGAAAAGTGGGCGCCGCACCTGCCAGAGGACGCGACCCTGGTGTCCATCTCGAAAGGCGTAGAGACCGCCACGCTCAAGCGCATGAGCGAGGTCATCATGGATGCGGCGGGCGTGCCAGCAGACCGGGTGGCGGTACTGTCTGGCCCGAACCTGGCCAAGGAGATTGCTGCCGGCCAAGTGGCCGCAACGGTGATTGCCTGCTCCGATGAAGACCGCGCTCAGCGCGTGCAAGCAGCGGTCGCCGCGCCGTACCTGCGGCCCTATACCAATACCGACGTCATCGGCGCAGAAATCGGTGGCGCCTGTAAAAATGTCATCGCCTTAGCCTGTGGTATCGCCTCCGGCAAAGGGCTGGGCAATAACACCATGGCCACCATCATCACCCGCGGTTTGGCGGAAATTACTCGCCTGGGCGTGGAGTTGGGGGCGGATCCATTTACTTTCTCCGGCCTCGCAGGCATAGGCGACTTGGTGGCAACATGCACCTCGACACTCTCGCGCAACCGCACCTTTGGCTACCGCTTGGGTCAAGGCGGCACGATTGAAGAGGCCAAGGCTGCGACCAATGGCCAGGTCGCGGAGGGCGTCTACTCCTGTGACTCCATCTATCGCCTCGCCCAGCAGGCCGGAGTTGAGATGCCTATCACGCACGCGGTTTATGGCGTGTGCTACGAGGGTATGGCGGTGGAAGATATGATCATCGCTTTGATGGGTCGGTCCAAGAAGTCAGAGTAGGTCGAGGGTAAAATCTGCGGGCATGACTGAAAAGACCCGCGTGGCCGTTATCTATGGCGGCCGTAGCACCGAGCACTCCGTATCCTGCGTATCCGCAGGCGCGATCATGAACCACCTCGACCCAGAGAAATTCGAGGTGGTGCCCATCGGCATCACCCGCGAGGGCACGTGGACACCCGGCACCACTGAGGGCTTAGAAATTGTCGATGGTGTCATGCCGGAGGTCAGCCCAGGTGTGGAACTGACCCTTTCTCTTGATCCCAATGCCAGGGGCCAGTTCCACAACGTCACCGACGGCACGCTCTTCGCAGAGGTCGACGTGGTATTTCCCATTCTGCATGGCCCCTTTGGTGAGGACGGCACGGTCCAAGGACTCTTTGAGCTTTCCGGCTTGCCCTATGTAGGCCCAGGGGTATTGGCTTCCTCGGTGGGTATGGACAAGGAATTCACCAAGAAGGTGCTGGCGGCCGCAGACCTGCCAGTAGCACCCGAGGTTATCCTCAAAGGCCGCACCGAGCTAAGCGAGGACGAAAAGCAGCGACTAGGCCTGCCCGTCTTTGTAAAACCCGCACGCGGTGGATCCTCCATCGGCGTATCCAAGGTCACTACTTGGGAGGAGTTTCCCGCAGCCGTTGACCTTGCCCTGGAAGATGACGAAAAGATCCTGGTGGAGCCGGAAATCGTAGGCAAAGAGGTAGAAATCGGCGTACTTCACTATGCCGATGGCACCTTGCTGGCCTCCGTCCCAGCGCTGCTCGCCGGTATCGATGATTCCGATGAGGGCTTTTATGGCTTCGACACCAAGTACCTCGACAATGTGGTCACCGCCGAAATCCCTGCACCTTTCGCACCTGAGCTAACCGAGAAATTACGAGGCATGGCAATCCGCGCCTTCGAGGCCCTCAACTGTGAGGGTCTGTCCCGAGTCGACTTCTTCGTCACCGAGGACTCCGTGTACATCAACGAGATCAATACCCTGCCGGGCTTTACCCCGATCTCCATGTACCCGCAGGTGCTCGCGGCTTCCGGGGTGGAATACCCGGCGCTACTCGAGGCGCTTATCGAGCAGGCCCTAGCCAAGTAGGCCCGAGCGCTGCCTACTTTTCGGTCGTGTGCTCTGCGAGCACATCGCCGATTTCCACGAGTGCCGCTTGTGCGGCATCTTGTGGGGCGTGTAGCGCAAGGTAGTCTTCGCGGCCGAGGGCAAACCACGTGCCTGCGGTCGTGCCATGGGCCAAGGTGGTGTCCTCGAACCACGGAATATCGTTAACCTGCTGGAGCTTGACTCCGGCGCGATAGTTCTCCGGCTTGGCTACGCCGCATCGCGCAACGATGTCTTCGCGGCCATCGGCGCTCCACACATAGGTATTCTCTTCTTCTACCTCGCGGCGGCTGTATCCCTCAGCCACCGAATCGGGCAGGGCCTTGTCCACCTCGGCGCACATCTGGTCATCGCCCGCCTTGAGCGCCTTGAGTGGCGCCTCGTGCGCGGTGGCTGGCTTTTTCTCGAGGGACGAAAGGGCGTCGTTCAGCTCGCCCGGCTCTGCATCAGTGGAGGCGGTCACCGCGACAATAGGGAAGCGCTGCGGCGCATACCAAGTGGTGAGGTTGGAGCCAGGGGTGGCATCGCGCACCTGGAACCACTGTTCGCCCTCTACGTCCTGGGTCTGGGAGTACTCGGTGTACTGGAAAGGCATATCCACGCCACAGCGCACGGTGACCTTATCGTCTGAAGTAGCGGCCCAAGCTGCGACACCGGAAGGCACGGGTTCGGCAATATCGGCGCGTGGCTTATCCATGACCTGATCTGGAAGGGCGTCGATAAAGCTGCGGCAGGCTTGCGAGTCTGCCTCCTTAGACTCCACGGGGGAGACCGCCACGGGTGCTTTGGCGACGTTATTGAATACGTATTTTGCGCCGAAGAGGACCGCCAGAACCATCACTATGGACAACCCAAGTGAAATGAAGATCGCGGTGCGGTTAAATTGGGATGTCATAAGGGCTCATAGTATCGAAAGGAAGCTGGTGAACTTAACTCAGACTCTCGCAGATGTGGGAGAACGCGCCGCTATCCGGGAAATTACCTCCGTGGCCTCCAGTGGGCTCAATGGAGACGATGCCGCGGTTCTGCCCAGTGCGCCGCCGAATTCCCGCACCGTAGCGGCCACCGATTTGATGGTGGAGGGACGTCATTTCCTGCGCGAGTGGTCTACCCCGCGCGAGATTGGCAAGAAGGCCATCTTGCGCAATTTTGCCGATGTGGAAGCTATGGGTGCCCGACCGGTTGCCGCTCTCCTCGCAATCGCCGCGCCAGGCGATACCCCGGTGCCCTTCGTGCGCGGCATTGCCGAGGGAATCGCGGAGCATAGCTCTTTCTATAACGCCGAGTTGGTAGGCGGCGACCTTACGAAGTCCGATCTCTTGGTCATCAATATCACGGCCGTAGGCTTCCTCGGCGGCAGCCTTCCTGCCTTGACCTTGGACGGGGCGCGGGCAGGCCAGCAGGTAGTAGCGCACGGCAAGATCGGCCATTCGGCCGCCGGCTTGGCCTTGTTGGAGCGCTTTGGCCGGAACCTGCCTGCAGGGCATGAGCACCTGCAGCCGCTTATCGACGCCCACTGTGCCCCCTGGCTCAACCCCGGCCGCGGCGTCATTGCCCGTGCCGCGGGGGTGACCGCAATGACCGATAACTCAGACGGTCTGATTCAAGACTGCACGACGATGGCCGAGCACTCCTGTGTGCACATGGACTTGGATCCGCAGGCCTTGCAACCGGAAGAATTGCTGTGCCAGGCCGCGGATCTACTCGGCTGCGATCCCTGGGAATGGGTACTCAGCGGCGGCGAAGACCACACTCTCATCGGCACGACCGCAAAGGAAGCACCCTCGGGATTCCGAAAGATTGGCACCGTAACCCGCGGCTGCGGGGTTACGCTGGGAGGCACTACACCGAGCTATCAGAAAGGCTGGCTGAGTTTTTAACCATGCATCCCACTTACCACCCTTCCTGGGAACCGGTGTTGGCGCCGGTAGTAGAAAGCCAATGGCCACAGATTTCTCACGCTCTTGAGGGACAGGACTATTTGCCCCCGGCGGAGGACGTCTGCCGTGCGTTGCAGATGCCGCTGGACGAGGTCCGAGTGCTCATCGTGGGCCAAGACCCTTATCCCACCCCAGGACACGCCATGGGCATGGCCTTTTCCACCCGCCCGGGTGTGAAACCACCGCGTTCCTTGGTCAATATTTACCGCGAGCTGCACGATGATCTGGGCATCAACGGCAGGGAGGATGGTGACCTGAGCGCCTGGGCGGACCAGGGAGTGCTGCTGCTTAACAGAGTGCTTACCGTAGCCCCAGGCCAAGCTGGTTCGCACCGCCGCATCGGCTGGGAAGAGATCACCGAGGCTGCCATTCGCGCGCTCAACCGCAGCCCCATGGTAGCGATTCTCTGGGGCCGGGATGCGCAAGCGTGTGAGCGCTTTCTTCCCGACGTCCCCTGTATCAAGTCCCCGCACCCCTCACCGCTTTCTGCCAGCCGCGGCTTCTTTGGGTCTCAGCCCTTTTCCCGGGCAAACGCCCTTTTGCGGGACCAAGGCGCACAGGAAATAGACTGGCGCTTGTAAACTATTGCGCATGTCCTACCCCAGCACGCTGGATTCCCACGGAATGCGCAATTGGGCTACCCGCGCCGTGGGCGAATTAGCCCATCGCCGCGATGAGATCAACGCGCTCAATGTCTTTCCCGTACCGGATTCCGATACGGGCTCGAATATGGCGCACACTATGGAGGCAGCGGTAGCGGAGCTCGACAATGGCGGCGATGTCGCTGACTCCCTTGCGATCGGGGCGGTGCGTGGTGCCCGCGGGAACTCGGGTATGGTGCTGTCCCAGGTTCTGCGCGGCATTGCCGAGTCAACTGTGGACTCAGTTATCGACGGTGCTGTCTTTGCCCGCTCCTTGCAGCAGGCCGTGGAGCTGGTCGACCGCGCCATTGCCGAGCCGGTGGAAGGCACAGTTATTACGGTCTTGAAGGCAGCAGCCGAGGCTGCCGACGACGCTGCAGCGCAATCAGGCGCAACCTTGCACAGTATTGTCAGCGCCGCAATCGTTGCCGCGGAAACGGCCCTCGAGCGCACTCCTTCGCAATTGCCAGCCCTGCGCGAGGCAGGAGTGGTGGATGCTGGCGGCGCTGGTCTCGTTATCCTTTTAGAGTCCTTTCTCGCAGAAATTGAAGGCTCGACCGGGCACACAGGCCTGCCCGAAACGGAGCCGGAAACTGAACTGGAAGTGGTCTTTTTCTTCGAGGGAGATTTAGACACGCTGCAGGTAGCAATTGAACCGTTGGGAGACAGCCTCGTTATCGCTCGGGCCACCGAGGACAGCGCTAATGTACATATCCACTCCTGGCGGGCAGGCAAGGTCATAGAAACCGCCTTTGCGACAGGAAAGGTAACCAACCTCCACCTCGAGGTGTTGCCTCCTCACGCCGAACCTGTCTCCGAAGAGCCGACCTCTCGTAGAGTGTTTGCCGCCGCACCAGCCGGGCCCATCACTGACCTTCTTGCATCGGCGGGGGTTAGCGTTGTGTCTCCGGATGATTCCATTGCAGCGGCAGACGAGGACATCGTCCTTGCCACCGGCTTGAGCTCGGAGACCGGCGCTGGGAGAGTAGTGCCCGCGCAATCGCTAGCTGCGGCTCTGGCAGCGATTTCCGTCTATGAGCCGGATAACCCAGATACCGGTGCCGTCGTTGCTGCCATGCGTGATGCTGCCAAGTCCATGCGAGTGGCTTACCCAAGCGAGGAAACCCCGCAGTCAATCATTGCCACCTGCCGCCATCTCTTAGCAGAAGGCGGTGAGCAGGTCACAGTCTTAAGCGCCCTTGATCTAGACCAGGAGGACCTAGCTCAACAGCTTCGCGTGGACGTTATGGCACTGAAAGTACCGGATATCGCAACCGAAATCGGAGTGGAATAGCAATGCTCGGCTGGCAGGACAACCGCCCTTTGACAGAGGTGCTTGCGGCGAAGGACGCCGCGAAGATTACCAAAGCACTGGGGTATGAAACCTGCGGCGAGCTCTTAGCTCACTATCCGCGAGACTATATCCGCCACAACAAGGACGTCGGACTAGGAGACGCTGTGGAGGGCGATATCGTCACGGTTACCGGAACCATTACCGGATTCACCCGCCATGACTCGGGCAAGACCACCATCATCAATGTGCAGCTCGATGGCAGCATCATTGCGACGTTTTTCAATGCCAATTACGTGATGCGAATGTTGCACCGCGGACAGCGTGTCATGATGAGCGGCAAGCTTAAGTTCTTTCGCAACCAGCCGCAGTTGCAGCAGCCGGACTTTGTAGAGATCGATGCTTTCGGCCGCCTCGATGGCGAACTGGATGATTACTGCCAGCCTGCAGCCGAATCTGGCAAGAAGCACCGCCCAAAGGCCACCGGCTCGCTGCGGAACCTGTCGCAGTTCGGCAGGCTCGACCAGCTACTCTTGGAACGTGAATGGATACCGGTGTACCCAGCCACGTCTAAGGTGACCTCGTGGTACATCATGGGCGCCATACACTACGTCTTGTCTAAGACCCCGCCGATTGCGGAACCGCTGGATTACCAGATGATTATCAGCCTGGATAAAGCAGTGCGGGAAATCCATGAGCCGGGGGAGGCAGGCCCGTACCGTGCGATTCAGAGGCTGAAGTACAACGAGGCTCTGTCTATTGGTCTGGTGATGGCATTGCGCCAGCGAGATGCCGAAGCCCGGACCGCTTCTACCATGCCGGCCACCCTAGGCGGCTACCGCGAGGAACTGCTGAGCCATCTGCCCTTTGAACTGACCGAAGGGCAGCGCCGCGTCATTAGCGAGATTGAAGACGATCTGGCTCGTCCGCTGCCTATGATGCGCTTGTTGCAAGGCGAGGTTGGCTCGGGCAAAACCATGGTGGCTACCTGCGCTATGCTGCAGGCTGTCGACGCAGGAACGCAGGCCGCACTGTTGGCGCCTACGGAAGTACTCGCCTCCCAACACGCTGCCTCCATTGGGACCTCGGTTCCCGAAGGCGTCAAGGTCGTACTCCTGACCGGCTCCATGCGTACGGCGGACAAGCGGCAGGCTTTATTGGATATTGTCTCCGGTGACGCGGACATCATCATTGGAACCCATGCGATTATCCAAGACACCGTGGAGTTCTTTAACCTGGGATTGGTCGTCGTAGATGAGCAACACCGGTTCGGTGTAGAGCAGCGCGATAGCCTGCGGTTAAAGGCACGTGAAGGCCTCAGCCCCCACGTGCTAGTAATGACGGCGACGCCTATTCCGCGCACCATTGCGATGACCGTCTTTGGCGACCTCGCCGTATCAACGCTGACTGAGCTGCCCGGTGGCCGAAAACCTATTCAGTCAGCAGTGGTGGCCGAGTGGCGGCCGACTTGGGTGCTGCGCGCACTCGAGCGGATACGCGAGGAGGTTGCCCACGGCCATCAGGCTTATATCGTTTGCCCGCGCATTGAAGGCAAAGGCGGAGTGCTAGAGCTTGCACAGCAGCTAGAAAACGGTCCTTTCAAGGGACTGCGGGTAGCCATCTTGCATGGAAAGATGCCCAATAAAGACGAGGTAATGACGTCATTTGCTAGGGGAGAGATCGACATTTTGGTCTCTACCACGGTCATTGAGGTGGGCGTGGACGTTCCCAATGCCACGGTGATGCTCATTCGCGAGTCCGAGCATTTCGGCGTTTCCCAGTTGCACCAGTTGCGTGGGCGTGTGGGACGAGGTGGCAATGCCTCCGTCTGCCTTTTGCACACGACGGCAGCCGATAACACTCCGTCCTTCCGTCGTATCACTCAGATCGCCCAAACGTCCTCGGGTTTTGAACTGGCCGAGCTTGATTTGCGCCAGCGCCAGGAGGGAGACATTTTGGGCACCATGCAGTCCGGAACGCACCGCACATTGCGGCTACTGAACTTGGCGGATGACCAAGACATTGTGGAGCGCACCCACACGGATGCGCGTGCCATGGTGATGCGCAATCCCGAGTTGGCTGACGAACTCACGCGCAATTTGAGCGAAAGCGAACAGGAATACTTGGAGAAGAACTAAGACGGGTTAACCTAGAAGCATGAAAATTTACGCCCCCTTCGCGGGCATCGTCCGCTGCCATGTGAATGTGGGAGACACTGTTGATACCGGAGTCCCGCTTGCGACTGTCGAAGCCACGAAGCTCGAGGCTCCCGTAGAAAGCCCGGGACCAGGAAAGGTCCACCGTATTGTGGTCTCTGACTTTAGTGATGTGGTGGGCGGAGACCTTTTGATGGAGATTGGAGAAGCATAAATGACGCGCATTATTGCCGGCGAAGCCCGCGGCCGCACCATTAAAGTGCCCGCAGAAGGAACTCGGCCTACCGCAGATCGCGCCCGCGAAGGGCTGTTTTCATCCCTCACTGCACGGTGGGGCTTTGCTGGATCTTCGGTGCTCGACCTTTTTGCCGGCTCTGGTGCCCTAGGCCTAGAGGCGGCGAGCCGAGGGGCAGAGGAAGCAGTACTGGTGGAATCTTCGGCCGATGCGGTAAAGATCATCCGGCACAATATGGGCGTCGTCAAGCATCCCGGCGTGCGTGTGCAAGAGATGAAGGTAGGCACTTACCTCGCTAGTGCCCCGCGCAAGCACTTCGATCTGGTCCTGGCGGACCCGCCGTACGCATTCGACGAGGTGGATGCACTCATTGCTGCCATCGAACCAGTGCTTACCGACCGCGCAATGGTAGTAATTGAGCGCCACGTTGATTCCGCGGATACTGTGTGGCCTGCTGGTTTTGAGCCCACCGGCCAAAAGCTTAAGAAGCGCACCTTTGGCATCGCACGCATGGATATGGCGGTTTATACCCGTCCCGGCAGCGAAGACGCCGAAGACTAAACCCCTGAAAAGAAAGCGAAAGTAGCATGACTAAGGCCGTCTGCCCTGGATCCTTCGACCCCGTCACCTTAGGTCACGTCGATATCATCAATCGCGCTAACCAGATGTTCGATGAGGTCACTGTGTTGGTTACCGGTAATCCCGACAAGCCCTCTGGGCTTTTTAGCGTGGAGGAGCGTATGGAACTTATCCGCCAGAGCGTGGATTCTTCCATCAAGGTGGATTATTGTTCCGGGCTGTTGGTGGATTACACCACGGAGCATGGGGCAGACGTCCTAGTGAAGGGACTGCGTAGCTCTCTGGATTATGAATATGAGCTGCCCATGGCGCAGATGAACCGGCGTCTTTCCGGTATCGATACTGTCTTCCTACTCACGGACGAGAAGTACGGCTATATCAGCTCCTCGCTGTGTAAGCAGGTAGCCAAGTTTGGCGGCGACGTGACGGGTATGTTCCCCGAGCCTGTAGGTCGTGCCGTAAAGGAGAAATACCGTCAGTGAGCCTCGCGCTGATTATTTTCCTCGTCGTTGTCGTTGGTTCGACTCTGCAACGGGTATCCGGAATGGGGCTCGGCCTCATCGGCGGCCCCATCCTCATGCTCATTATGGGGCCGGTCGAAGGCATCCTGGTGATCAACGTTCTGGCCTGCATAAATGCGATTCTGACCACCTATTCTGTGCGTGAAAATGTGAGCTGGAAAAAGTTCGGCCTGATCGCCCCAGTTATGGTGATTGGCTCCTTGGCCGCGGCGTTGCTCATTAGGCGCATGGACACGGCAGGGCTCATGATCGTGGTGGGCGCTGCGCTTCTGGCTGCATTAGCCGTAGTGACATTTGGAAAGAAGTTTGTCCCGCCGATGGAGGGCAAAGGCCCTGCCATCTCCGCGGGTATTCTCGGCGGCTTTACCAATACTTTGGCGGGCGTGGCCGGCCCGGTTATTACCGTCTACGCCCAGGCGGCAAAGTGGCCCCAACATGTCTACGCAGCTACGCTGCAGCCGATTTTTGTCGTAGGCGGATTCTTTTCCGTGATGACCAAGACGCTAACTGGTGCGGCCCACTTTGATGGTCTGCCTTGGGTGATGTGGCCCGCCGGAGTCTTAGGTATGTTCGTCGGCATTTGGGCCGGCACCCGCATTGCTCGGCGTGTTCCACGAGAAAAGGCCCGCGTGCTCTCACTAAGCGTTGCCGGGTTGGGCGCGGCCAGCGCACTGATTCGGGGCATTTTGACGCTTTCGTAGGCGAGTGAGCCACGGCAAAGCCCGCCGGTCCTCTTCGCGGAAGAGGGCGGCGGGCTGAAGGTACTCTGCGGAGTGCTGCGGGAATTAGAGCAGCGAAGCCAAAAAGTCCTTGGTGCGTGGCTGTTGCGGGTTATCCAGCACCTTAGCAGGGCTGCCGGACTCAATGACCACGCCGCCGTCCATGAAGAAGACCTTGTCGGCTACCTCGCGCGCAAAACCCATCTCGTGGGTGACTACGAGCATGGTCATGCCTTCGGCCGCGAGGTCCTTCATAACGCGCAGCACTTCGCCGACGAGCTCGGGGTCGAGGGCGGACGTAGGTTCGTCGAAAAGCATGAGCTTAGGGTCCATGGCCACCGCACGAGCGATGGCAACGCGCTGTTGCTGGCCGCCAGAGAGCTGCACCGGGTAGTTATTGGCCTTGGACGCCAAGCCAACGTCTTCCAGCAGCTCCATAGCGCGGGCGCGGGCGGTTTCTTCCGGAATCTTTTTCACCTGCACCGGTGCCTCGATGATGTTTTCAATCACCGTGCGGTGGGGGAAGAGGTTGAAAGACTGAAAGACCATGCCGATATCGGAGCGCTGCTCTGCGGCTTCCTTTTCGCTGATCTCATAAAGGGTGCCGTTCTTTTCGCGGTAGCCAATCAGCTCGCCGTCGACGTAGAGTCGGCCCGCAGTTGCCTTATCAAGGTGGTTGACGCAGCGCAGGAAGGTGGACTTGCCGGAGCCCGAGGGGCCCAACAGGCAGGCCACTTCGCCGGGCTGGACCTCAAGGTCAATGCCTTTGAGGACCTCGAGTTGTCCGAAGGACTTATGGACGTTCTGGGCGGAAATCATGGGAGTAGCCATTAGTTTTTAGCCTCCGAAATCACGGATACGTTGCGGGGGATAGTGCCTTCAGCGTCTGCCAGCGCAGCAAGTTGGCGGCCAGTAAGTTCGCGGGTCGCACCGCGCTCAAAGCGGCGCTCCAGGAAGTACTGACCCACCATCAGCAGGGACGTAACTACGAGGTACCAGGAAGCTGCGACCAGCAGCAGCGGGATGGGCTGGAAGAGGGCGGCGGAAATATCCGTGGTGCGACCGAAGATTTCCTCGGTATAAGGAATGGCCACCACGAGGGAAGAGGTCTTGAGCAAAGAAATGAACTCATTGCCTGTGGGCGGAATGATAATGCGCATGGCCTGCGGAAGGACGGTGCGGCGCATGGTCATCCACCAGGACATGCCCAGTGCCTTGGAGGCTTCCTTCTGGCCCTCGGGAACGGAGGTGATACCGGAGCGCACGATCTCGGCCATATAGGCAGCTTCATTAAGGCCCAGTCCCATCACCGCAAGGAAGAAGGCGTTGGTGAGGATCGTCTGCAAAGACACCTCGGTAAAGCCCAAGTTGATGGATTGGTAGATGGCGGAGAGCAGTCCCCAGAACACCAGCTGCACATAGATCGGTGTTCCGCGGAAGACCCAGAGGAATATCCAGGAGACGCTGCGCAGCACCGGGTTGGGGGACATGCGCATAACCGCAAGGATGGCACCACCGACAACGCCGATGATCATGGACAAAATGGTGATGGCGATGGTGTGCAAGGAGGCAAGCGCGATGCGCTCATCAAAGAGGTACTGGAAGTAAGTGTCCCAGCCAAATGCCTCGTTGCGGGCGGAAGCAATGATAAACCACACGCCGAGCACGATAAGCAGGCCGGCGAAGACCCAGCGCCACGGGTGGCGTAGAGGTCGCGCCTCGATCTTGGCGGGCTTTTCCTTAGGCTCTGCCGTAGCTGGCGTCGCCGCATTTTCATTAACCATTGATCGGCCTTTCATTAATCATTGCCTGGTCTATTAAGCCATCCTCGATGCCCCAACGGGACAAAATTTCTGCATACTCACCGGTTTCGATGAGGTGTTGCAGTGCCGCAGCCGAGGCCTTGCCCAAATCGGAATCCTTGGGTACGGCAAAGCCATAGGGCGATGCTTGGAACATATCGCCTACCTGCCGCATTTTTCCTTCGGAGCGATTGACCGCCCACGCCGTTACTGGGGAGTCTGCAGACAGGGCATCTGCGCGCCCCATAAGTACTGCCAGCGCGGCGTTGTCACCGGTGTCATAAGACAAGACTGTGAGATCGCCGTTGCACGCATCCTTCTTAGGGCGCACATCGTCGGTTTCAGATACCGTGGTGCGCTGCACCGCAACGGTCAAGCCGCAAGGATTATCTGGGTCAACCTTCTTAGGTCCATCTACTCGCTCGGCCCACTGGATGCCAGCGTAGAGGTGATCTACAAAGTCGAATTCATTGCGGCGCTCGGGGTTATCCGTGAACCCGGATGCGCCCATATCAATCTGGCCCGATTGCACGGCGGGCAGGATCATGGAGAAGTCCTGTTCCACGGGCTGGAAATCGAGGCCCAAGACGCCGGCAACGGCGCGAGCAAGATCGAGTTCGACGCCTTGGAGTGCGCCGTGGGAATCCTTAAGCTGAAATGGGGCATAGGGTGGGTTAGTTCCGGCAGTGAGGACGCCATCGTTGTCGTTATACATGGCGGCAATTTCCGGCACCATTGCGGAATGGGGTTCTTCCCAGCCGTCCGGTGTGGAATCTTCCTCGTTGGTGACGCAGGCGCCCAGGCTCAGCGTGGGGACGAGGACCGCGGCGATAGTTGCGCGGCGAGAAAACGAGCGCGGCATTATTTTTGCGCCGTCCTTTCATCTATAGCGCGGGCCTTCCTCATGTCTACGAAGATGAACGCGGAGACGATAAGCGCACCGAGGATGAACATGCCGATGATGATGCCGCTAGAGGCATCTTGGTCAGCTCCCCACGGCCACAGTGCGCGCAGAGAACCGAGCATGAAACCTGCCATGGCCATCAGCGTGGGGGCGCGGTGATGATCCAACAGGAAGTTCAATACCTTGATAAACGCCGCAAGACCACACAAGGCACCTAAGGCGAAGACGGCGATAGTGCCCAGGTCCCGATCCGAAACGGCGCCAATGATGGGCTGGTAGAGGCCCATGGTCAGCAGGATGAGCGAACCGGAGATGCCAGGCAGGATAAGTGCGCATACCGCGATGGCGGCGGCGAAGAAGACCACAATAAGGCTGGGGTTCTCGTGCGGTTCGGAGGTGAAGCCGGTGATAAAGAAGATGGCAATCGTGGCAACGACGAACGCGATGATGGACGAGGGGTGTAGCCGTTCCTGCTTGGAGAGCATGGATAGCGGTACAAAAATGGACACGGCCACCATGCCCAAAAAGAGCGCCCCGGACGCCGATACGTGATTATCTACGAAGTTAGATAGCACGGTGGACATTCCGAAGACGGCGATGAACATGCCGATTGCTACGGAGATGAGGAAGCTCCATTCCACCTTTTTGAAGCGGCCGGAGATGAGATCGTTGGCGTTGTGGACTGCGCGTTCATAAATGCCCACGATGAGCGCCACGGTGCCACCGGAGATGCCCGGTACAAGCTCGGCCATGCCGATGAGGGCGCCGCGGATTGCGTTCAAAATGTATTGCATAAATTAAAAATCTACCTGGGAGGGGACTGGTGCGGAGGGCGACTGGCCTAGCAAGGCGACAGAAAAGTGCCGAAGCGTGAGGCTAGGCGAACCGCCGTGAAGCGTAATGCATATCTTTCATTAGAGGGCGGTGGGCTACCTACCGCGGGAGGGGAGGATCTTCTCCCTAACCGTAGAGGTAAAACCGTATTCATGAATATTCTGTCAGTTTAATGCACCCCAATGCAACTATGCAGTTTGGGGCAGGTTATACGGAATCTCACACGGGAAGATGTCTTTTTCAGAGGCAACCATAAGTTTCCCATTATTCAGTCTTCTGTTTACGCGGGAGTCAACTAACTGAAAGGTTCGCACCCTAGAATCCCTCGCGTATTCCCGCCATTTCCCCTGTGCAAGCATTCCTTTCCAGTCTTAAAGGACTCTCTATGAAAAATCGATTTGTCCTGCCAGCGCTAACTGCAACCGCGGTGGTGGGCAACCTCATCGTTGTACCGGCAGCAGGCGCTGCGGAGGTTGGGGCCGAGGGGGCGTCGCCCAGCGAGGGTTCTCGCTTTAGCATCGGCGTCCTACCGGATACCCAGTTCTATTCGCGCTATTCCACCCCGGAGACGGGCAACTTGGCCCAAGCTCGCTACGGAAGCGAACCCTACTTGTCCCAAACTCAATGGTTGGTAGACCACCAAGACGAGCTGAACATGGACTTCGTCACCCACCTGGGTGACGTTGTAGACCAGTGGAACGTGGAGGGCGAATGGCAGGTAGCCGATAAGGCCATGCAGGTCCTCGACGACTCGGATCTGAACTACTCGATTCTGCCCGGCAATCACGACATGGACGTGGAGGGTGCGTCGGCTCACCCGTATGACAAGTGGTTTAGCGCCGATCGTGCCAAGGCCGCTAATCCGGAGACTTTCCAAGAACGTTACACTGCGGTCAATAATGACTCCGAGGCCCACATCTTTGAAGCCGAGGGTCAGAAGTACCTCAACCTTGCGCTGGGCTGGCGCGCCGATGAAAAAGCCATTGAGTGGGCGCAAGGCATCATTGATCAGCACCCAGACCTTCCGGTCATTGTGACCACCCATGAGGCCCTCAATATCGATGGCGAGGGTAACGTCTTCTATTCCGATGACTATGGCAAGGGCCTGTGGGATAAGTTCATCAAGCGCAACGACCAGATCTTCCTGGTGATGGGCGGCCACCACCACGGTGCGGGCTACCGCGTGGATAAGAACGATGCCGGTCACGATGTCGTTTCCATCTTGCAGGACTATCAAATGGCTTACCAGGGCGGAAATGGTCTGCTGGGAGTGCTCGAGTTCGACCTTTCCGGCAAGCAGCTGGAGATGACCGCGCTCTCGCCGTGGGTAGCGCAGAAGCCGCACGAGGAACTGACGCAGTTCGACAAGCTCACCCTAGATGACAAGGGCGATAGCTACGCCATCCCGTTCGACTTTGAGCAGCGCTTTTCCTCCTTTTCCCCGGATTTCACCGTGGGTGAGGGCCACCAGCCGGACCTGGCACAGCGTGCGCGCGACATCGCCGCGGAAGGCTATAGGCCCTATACCATCGCGGAGGATGAGCTGCCCAAGGGCGCGGATGACTTTGCCAAGAACGACCACACGGTATTCCACTGGCGCCCGGGCCAGGCCCAAGACAAGGACGGGCATGCGCTTGCCGACGGCGCCCCTGCCGGCCGTGGCACCACCATCCCCGACGTTTCCAGCGATTCCGGCAGCGACCTGCATCGCTCTGGCGCGATGCTAGGTGATCGGGTGACCTATAGCTCCGATCACCACCCGCTGTCTTCTGATTCTGGCTCACTCTTCTGGTCCGACCCAGCGGGCAAGGTCGGCAACGCCGAGTTCCGCACCGACAAGGGCGCGCCGGCCAATAGCGTGGATACTACCAAGGGGTACACCTTCGAGTCCTTCGTCAAGATTCCGAAGGACTTCAATGGTGCCCAGCATGGTTGGGGAAGCGCGCTCAGCCGCGACTCTGCCATTAATAAGCTGGTGGACGGCTCTGATGACACGGACCCCACCGTCATGTTTGGTATCTCCAATCTCCGCGAGCTGCGCTGGTGGGCGGAGCCGAAGCAGGGAAGCGGTTCTACCGTATGGTCCCACGAGGTACCCAAGGACGAGTGGATGCACATCGCCGTGGTCAATGATCCGGAGCGCGATAGCGTGGAGATGTTCATCAACGGTGCGCCTATCTTGCGCAACGCGGTAGGTGCCGAAGGTCTTCTCCCGCGTGACCTGCAGTGGGTTATGGGCGGTGGTTTTGATAACCAGCGCCCGCAGGACCCGTGGTACGGCTGGATCGGCGAGACCCGCCTGACCCAGGGTGTTCTGGGCAAGGAGGAATGGCTTACCGCCCGTGCACACGATGACGGCGAACCGGCCGATACTACGCAGCCGTCCGCAGGTAGCTCCGCTTCGAGCAGCGACGCGAGCTCGAAGCCCGCCATCTTGGGAGCAATCCTCGGCATCGCAGGCGTGGCCGGACTCATCGGTCTAGCGCTACCGCAGCTGAAGGCTTCCATCCCTCAGATCAACGCAGTGCTGCGCAAGTACCACCTGCCAACCCTGCCTGATCTGGGCTAAAGCAAAGACCTCGGTTTCCCTGACTTAGTGGAAACCGAGGTCTTTTCTCGTTGTGCCCCTGGTGAGACTCGAACTCACACGGCCTGTCGTAATTTAATAGTCTGACCAGGGGATAATTTACGATGACCCGGTTTGTGACAACGATTTGACAACTATGATGAGAGTGTCTGATGGTTTGTGTGTGGGTACCTAACCCGCATGGTGCTGTTGCAAACTTCAGGCGGAGAGCCGTGACGACCCAGTCTTCATCCTCTGATGCTCGCTGCGGGTCGGCGTTCTCAGGCAGCCTCGAACACCCGGTTGACGATCACCGCGTCCGGGTTCGGTTGCCCGTAGGCAAACATCGTGCCTTGCCCTTTCCGCAATGAGTGCATCGCCTCCATCCCTTTCAACGTCCGATATGCAGATGTCCGGTTCTTAAACGCGCCTTTCGGCCCGAGGATCCGCTTCAGCCGACCATGGTCGCCTTCCAGGATGTTGTTGAGGTATTTCACCTGCCGGTGTTCCACTGTTGGCGGGCAGATTCCCTCTGACTTCAACTCGGCGATTGCCCTGGCTAGGGAGGGTGCTTTATCGGTGTTGATCACTCTGGGATACCCGGCTGATGCATTGGATCTGAGGGCCTTGGCCAGGAAACGCTTCGCTGCGGCCACGTTCCGCTTCGGAGAGAGGTAAAAGTCCAGGGTCTGACCACCGGCGGTGATCGCCCGATAGAGGTAGCACCACCTGCCGCCGACCCGGATATAGGTCTTATCCACTCGCCAGGAAGTGGCCTGTCAGTCGGGTACCTGCCGGGACCGCCGTGTTTGCTTGTCCAGCTCAGGGGCGTATTTCTGGACCCAGCGGTAGATCGTGGTGTGATCGACTGGCACGCCCCGCTCGATCATCATTTCTTCCAGATCGCGGTAGCTGAGCCCGTAGCGGCAGTACCACCGCACTGCCCGCAGGATGATGTCACGAGGGGAAATGACGACCAGAGAAGATACCCATGGCTGTGATTATTTCGCGCAGGTCTTCCTGTCTCCCGAACTTTGCAACAACACCCTTCCGGCCGCGAACCGGTGGCGCCACGATGTGGCCGAGGCGGAAGGGAGGCCGACACCCGCCCCGAAACTCGGGGTGGAGGACGTCTACGCCAAACTGACTCCGACTGCGGTGAACATTCCCCACAGGGGAAACATTGGCGTCGAGTTCGACGACGGGTACATGTTCGGAGGGCACCCCGTGACGGTCAAGACGAAGAGGGATGGAACTCCCACCTCGAACGAGATGGACGTCTAACCCGACAGTCCTTCTCCCACCTTGCCCTGCCGGGCAGGATGAGGGGTGCTTGCCGGGTTATCGCTTACTCGGCAGGGGCTTGGCGGAGCGGAATGCGCTCACCGCGAGGTGTTTTCGCTGGTGAACAGCCACTTGCTCTGCAGGATGAAGTTGAGAGTGGTGGCTGTTGCCTGCGAAATCACCCACGAGAGGAAAACCGTGTGCTCGAAATCCGCCAGCGGGATACGGGCGAGCTTGTTGCCCAGCACCGCCTTGATCAAACACGCGGTGTAGACGATGAAGGCCCTCAGCTTCTCGGTGGTGGACCGGTTGCCGGAGAAAGTGACAACGCTATTGGCGTAGTAGGCGAACAGGCTGCCCAGGATGTAACTGTTTGCCCGGCTGATCAGGGCGTTTGCCTCGGAGGTTTCAAGGAAGTGCATGGTGCCGAAGTCGATGGCGGCACCGATGACTCCCACGATGCACAACAACACCACTGCCCGGGCGTTTTTCGTGCACCTGCCCGTAGTCCGTGGTCTATCTTGGGCGTCGTCGACTGTCTGGTTTGGGATGAGGTGTGTCTGCGGGGGTCGGGTAGGCCAGCTGGGGCTTTTTATAAGGTGAACTAGATGAGGCCATAAATATGGGCGAAGGGGTCGACAGTGCTGTCTGTTTGTGGCTGATATTCCGCTAGCGTGGTCGCTTCTTCAAAAGCTTCTGCGCCGAAGAGGTGCTGGATCAGCGAGGCAGTCATGTCCAAACCCGCCGCAACGCCCGAGGATGTCCATATTTTTCCATCCTCCACCCAGCGGGCTTGAGATAGCCATTCAACATCATCATCCAAGGAAGAAACCCAACCGAATGCCCTCTTGTTGCTCGTTGCTCGGCGCCCTTTAAGGAGACCCGCGGCTGCCAGTAGGGCTGAACCAGTACAGACCGATGCCACTATCTCGGCGCGCTGTCCCGTTTCCTTTAACCAGGACAGGAAAGTGGTGTCTTGAACTAGGGTTCGCGTCCCCGCACCCCCGGGGATCAGGAGAATATCCGGATTCTCGAGGTTTGTGTAAGGCAGATCTGTCAAGACACGTACGCCCTGGGTGCTCTGGACGGGCTCTTTTTCCTTTCCTAAAAAACTTATACGTATGTCCGGAACCTGACTCAAAAGCTCCACCGGCCCAAAGACGTCTAACACCTCGAATCCTTCAAAAAGGATGACGGAAACATGTCGCTCCCCAATCAGCTTTCCCATAGTCATAGCTTACGTGGTGAGGGTGTGTCAGGGTGGTATATCCCTAAATCACCGTGTCAGGGGATTGTGCTTCCCAAGAAAAACCCTCCCCGAAAAGTGTATTTGACTGTTGACCAGGTTAGACGCCTCGCTGACGAGTGTTCTCGGCATGGGGACGCGGTGCGGGTACTGGCGACCACAGGGCTGCGTTTCGGGGAGCTGGCTGGCCTTACCCCCGAGGATGTTAGTTTTTCCACCCGACGTCTTGTCGTACGGCGTTCTGCCATTACCGTGGGTGGGAAAATCGTCGTAGGCCCACCAAAAACACGCAAAACCAGAACAGTAGCGTTCTCTGACGTTGTGGCTGACGATCTTCGAGCACGTGTAGCAGCAGTAGGGCCAGGAGAATACCTATTCCACAGCCCCGGAGACCCAACTACCCCTATGCGTTTGCCCAGCTCAGGATCGTGGTTCACAGAAGCTGTGGCGCGTCTACAGTCCGAAGACCCCACATTCCCGCACATCACCCCACACGGACTCCGGCACACCGCGGCGTCTCTGCTTATCAGTGCGGGGCCACTGTTTTGGTGGTGAGCAGGCAGCTGGGGCACGAGGACGCAGCCATGACAATAAACACGTATGCGGATCTTTTTGACGACGACCTAGGGTCTGTGTCTGCGAAAATGGCGGATCTGTGGGCCTGATTCCGTGACAACATTTGACAACATTTTGTGAGCGTCCTGATCGTAATGATCGCAATGACTGCAGTTTCGTAACATGAAAAAACAACCCCCTACCAGGAAGTTCCCGGTCAGAGGGTTGTTACGAAAAGTGCCCCTGGTGAGACTCGAACTCACACTGGACGGGTTTTGAATCCGTTGCCTCTGCCAATTGGGCTACAGGGGCGCACAGTGTAAAGGCGGACTGCCTTTGACTGTGAAAATAGTAGCGCAGGCACTAGGCGAATTCCTAATTGGGTAGGGGCAGCGGGGGAATGCCCACGTCATTCACAAAATCTGCACCGGGGTGTTCGGATGTCGGCGTGCTTCTCTAGGATGGGGCAGGTGACTACTAATCAGCCTCGACTTCTGCTCATTGACGGCCACTCTATGGCCTTTCGCGCCTTCTATGCCCTGCCGGTGGATAATTTCTCCACCTCAGGAGGTCAGCACACCAATGCCGTGTATGGCTTCTTATCGATGCTCTCTAATATCGTGGCGGAAGAGGCCCCCGACGCCATTGCGGTGGCATTCGACGTGGGGCGCAAAACCTTCCGCACCGAGATGTTTCCGGACTATAAGGCCCAGCGCGAGGCTGCGCCGGAAGAATTCAAGGGTCAGGTAGACCTCATTCGCGAGGTGCTCGAGGTACTGGGAATTACCACCCTCTCTCGGGAGAACTTCGAGGCCGATGACATTCTGGCTACCCTTGCTACCGAGGCGCAGGACTATGAGACCCTCATCGTTACCGGTGACCGTGACTACCTGCAGTTGGTTAATGAGTCCACGACGGTGCTCTATCCCATGAAGGGCGTATCCACGCTCCACCGCTTTACCCCATCCGCGGTAGAAGAAAAGTACGGTCTCACCCCCGCGCAGTACCCAGACTTTGCCGCGCTGCGTGGCGATCCTTCCGATAATTTGCCGGGCATCCCAAAGGTGGGCGAGAAGACTGCCACCAAGTGGATAGTCAAGTATGGAGACTTGGCATCCTTGGTAGAGCACGCCGAGGAAATTAAGGGCGTGGTGGGCAATAACTTCCGCGAGCGCATCGAGCAGGTGCAGATGAACCGGAAACTCACCCAGATGATCACGGACATGGACTTAGAAGTCGGTCCTGCTGATTTGGCCTTTAAGGAAGCCAAGGTCGCCGACGTTGCCGCCAAGTTCGATGACCTAGAGTTCGGTACCAACCTGCGCGATCGCGTACTCGCCGCCATTCCCAATGATGGTGCTGAGGCAGCGCAGCAAGCCGAGGAAGTCCAAGAGCTAGAAACAGTCATCGACGATGAGCCATTGTCTCAGTGGCTGCCAGGCCGTAAGCACGTTGCGGTGTATGTCCAAGGCGAGGGAAACCCGGGGCAGGGTGATGCTTCGGCGATTGCTTTCGTGGACCAAGAACGCCACGGCCTGCAAGTGGAGCTGGGCGATCTTTCTGCCGAGGACGATAAGGCCCTGGCTCAGTGGTTGGAATCTGATGCGCCGAAGTATTTCCACGAGGCAAAGGCGGCCTTCCATATGCTCGCTGGCCGCGGTATTGAGCTTGCCGGCATCGCCCACGACACGGCCCTTGCTGCCTACCTGCTTCGCCCTGGTCAGCGCACTTACGCGCTTGCCGACGTCTACCAGCGCCACCTCCAAAAGACCCTCAACGCCGCCACGGAGCAGCTGTCCCTGCTGGATGATTCCTCTCTAGTGGACCAGGCCGCAGCAGTTATGGAGCTTGCAGAAAGGCTCACCGCGGAGCTGCAGGAGATTGACTCTTTCGAGCTGTATACCGACCTAGAACTGCCTCTCGTGACAATTCTGGCGCGCATGGAGGCTACCGGAATCGCCGTCGACGTTGACATTCTCGAAACGCAAAAGGATGCCTTTGTAGAGCAGGTTGCCGAACAAGAGCGCGCCGCCCGCGAGCTTGCAGGCGATGACAAGCTCAACCTTAACTCGCCGAAGCAGCTGCAAACCGTGCTCTTTGAGACATTTGAGCTGCCCAAGACTAAGAAGACGAAGACGGGCTATTCCACCGCGGCCAAGGAGATTGAACAGCTCGCGGCTAAGAACCCTCACCCTTTCCTCGATCATCTCTTGGCACACCGCGAGTACCAGAAGATGAAGACCACCTTGGAAGGTCTCATCAAAACCGTGCAGCCTGACGGCCGCATTCACACCACGTTTAACCAAACCGTGGCCTCTACCGGCCGCTTGTCATCCACCGAACCCAACCTGCAAAACATCCCCGTGCGCACCGAAGCAGGCCGCCAGATTCGTTCTGCCTTCATCGTGGGCGATGGCTTCGATGAACTCATGACTGCGGACTACTCCCAGATTGAGATGCGTGTCATGGCGCACCTCTCCGCTGACCCGGGCCTCATCGAGGCCTACAAGGAAGGCGAAGACCTGCACAACTATGTTGGCTCTCGAGTCTTTGACGTTCCCGTTGACCAAGTGACACCCGAGCTGCGCCGCCGAGTCAAGGCCATGTCCTATGGGTTGGTTTACGGTCTTTCCGCTTTCGGTCTATCCCAGCAATTGGGCATTCCGGCGGGCGAGGCAAAGTCCATTATGGAAAGCTACTTTGAGCGCTTTGGCGGCGTGAAGAAGTACCTCGATGAAGTCGTGGTCCAAGCCCGCAAGGATGGCTACACGGCAACGCTCTTTGGCCGTCGCCGCTACTTGCCAGAGCTCAACTCCGATAACCGCCTAGCACGCGAGAACGCGGAGCGCGCAGCACTTAATGCGCCGATTCAGGGCACTGCCGCTGACATCATTAAGGTGGCAATGATTCGTGTGGACCGCGCACTGCATGGGTTGAAGTCCCGTGTGCTGCTTCAGGTGCACGATGAATTGGTAGTTGAAGTCGCCTCCGGTGAGGCGGACAAAGTTCGAGAGATTCTCGAGCGCGAGATGGACTCAGCGATTGAGCTGAACGTGCCGCTGGAGGTCTCCGCCGGTGCCGGCAAGGATTGGGATGCCGCAGCCCACTAGCTCGGTTACTTTCTCTCGCCGGGAAAAGGCGCGCCTGAGGCTCGCCTCGCAAGGCCTAACCATGCGGCGGTGGGAGAGTGCTGAGGAGGCGGCCCGCGCTTTCGGCGTAATGCAAGGCCAGGACCTGCACTCGGTGCGCCGGTCACTGGCCTTGCGGGCGAAAGACCATTCGGATGCTGGAAACATTGTGCGTGGGTATCCCATGCGCAATACGCTTTTCGCGGCTTCTATCAAGGACATAGGCTGGATAACCGAACTCTGCGCCAAAGGGCGCAAGGGTGATGTTGAGCTGCGAGCAGAGGTAACAAAGCTCATTGACCGTCCGCTTTCGCGTGCCGAGCTCAAAGAACGGGCTGCAACAGCGTTGCCCGACGTACCCTTTTGGCATGTTGTGCGTGTAGCAATGGAAAGCGGTCACGCCGTTTATTCTGGAGCCGATCAGCTCATCACACCGGTGGATCTGCCGGGGATAGAGGAGACCTTCAACGGCGATAAAGTTGCGGCGACCGCGGAGCTGATGACTCGGTACTTCCGCACTCACGGTCCCGCAACGTTGCGGGACTTTGCCTGGTGGGCAAAGCTCCCACAAAAACTGATACGGCCCGCAGCCGAATGCCTCGCGCCGGACATCGTGCGCTGCGGCGAAGATTCCCGGGACCTTGTGTCGGCTGAGATAGTGGAAATGGCCGAAGCACGAAAGAAGCAATCAGTATTGCTGCTGGGAGCATTTGACGAGTACATCTTGGGTTATCAAGACCGTCTATTTGCGATGACAAACGAGGTCCATGAAGTACTGGTACCGGGAAATCGTGGAGTATTTCGCCGCGCCATCGTGGTGGATGGACAGGTTCGTGGGACGTGGAATAAGCAAGCCATTGAGGACTTGGGCATGCCCGGCTATGCAATACGGAAAGTTCAAAAGTTGTGGCGCGATGCGCACTAAGTTTTTAGGTAGCCTTTTCTGTGCGGAAAAAGTTATGAGTGTAAGTCGAAAAGCCAAGAAGGGAATTGCCGAGCAGTGACGTTAGAAGAGAAGACGAATAAGTGGATCCTCCGCGTCTTTGAAAGCCTTTGGGCCATTCAAGTAAACTTTCTAGCCATCGATATTGCTGGCCTCGGGCTTGAACGGTTTCTTGCAGAACATAAGGCCTATGCCATCGGGTACGGAATTGTTGCGGTGTCTTATGTTGTGGCCGCCATGACCATCGCCCGCGTGGCAGCCAACCCGAAGGTCAGAAGACTAACGGCCGCCGCGGTGATGGTGGTAGCTACGGCACTAGCATTCCTTTTCCCATCTTCCTGGATGTTCGCTGTCCTGGTAGTCCTTGCGCTCTTGTATTATTTGGTGCCGCGAAAAGAAGGCGTGTCCATCTGAGGTCGGCGCTCGACTAGGCAATTGGCCAGCATGTCAAAAGGGGTTTGGCCGAAGGCGAGGACACTCACGCTTAGGACGCCGAGTAGCAACGGCACGATAAACGGCACTCCCGTCAGCGTGAGCATAGAAAGTAACAGCCAGGAATTGCGGAGGCAGGCTGCGCGCCATCCGGGGTGGGTAGCGAGGATCTCCAGCTTGAGTGACCATTTTCCCAGCGAGGTTGTCTTCGTGGCCTCGGCCCATACGCGGTAGGCGTAGAAGACTAGGGCGAGGACCACAGCGTTGTAAATCTCGAGGGTGTGGCCGGTTAAGGGGGCGTCGGCAAGTGCATTGATTGCCCAGCGCGCCACAACGATCACGGCCGCTGCCAGGAAAGCGTCGATCCACCATGCGAGGCCACGGCGCAAAAGTAGGCCAAGTCGATCCAGAAACATGCCCATAGGTTAGCGGCAATTCCGGCAGACGAAAATAATCGTGCCGGGGAAGATTTCGCCTCGCTCTGGCGACCATTGGCCCCAAGTGGTGGTGAGATCCTTAGGCCATTCGGGCTCGATAATGTCCTCGATTAGGAAAGGGCCTTCGCCCTGTAAAGCCTGAAACCAATCGGCGATAGTGCGATGAAATTCCGCATAGGTCAGGTTGCCACCGCGGTCTTGCTCCAGATAAGCACGATCGAAATAGCTGATATCGGCCGTCAGATCGGCGGGGTCATCAGGGAATATCCAGCGCATCGGGTGGTTGGCCGAAAGGACAAAGCGACCGGTTGGTTTAAGAACGCGGGAAACTTCGCTTAGGGCTAAGTCAAGGTTGGCAAGGAAGGGAAAGGCGCCGAAAGCCGAGAATGCGGCGTCGAAGGAGTCGGTGGCGTAGGGGAGTGAAAGCGCATCGGCTTGGGTTAAGGGGAGTCCGAGTGCAGCGTGGTTGAGCATGCCGCGGGAGATATCGAAGCCGGTGGCGAAGTGCGCGCGTGTCTGGAGCCATTGGGTACACGGGGCGGAGCCGCAGCCAATTTCGAGGACGGAAGAAGCCGAGACGTCGCCTAGCAAGTGTGCTTGGTCCTCGTGGAGCATTTCTGGGCACCAATAAAAGGAGGAAAGGTAGTCGGGGTGCTCGGCGTGGTAGTTGGTGGCGTCGCTATCCCAGTAGGCCTGGTTCGCGTGCGAGGGGGAAGTCACGGTGGGAGAAAATCCTTTGCAAAATAGTTGGTCCGTGTATTTGCCCTTTAAGCTGGACAGATGTAGTGTTGGACGGGCGTGTCTATGCCACGGGTTGTTCTAAGTCCCTGTAGGAAGGCTTTAAGCAATCACGAGGCGGGATCGAATATTTCTCTTTTTAGCTGCATTTGCGCAGCTTAGCAAGCTTTTTTCGAGAGACGCGCAGTTGTCCAATTTCGATTTCCTACATTTATTCGGAGCATTTTTTCAATATGCCATCTTCTAACACCCCGCAGGTTGCGATTAACGATATCGGAACCGCAGAGGACTTCCTCGCAGCTGTAGACGCCACCATCAAGTACTTCAACGATGGTGACATTGTCGAGGGTACCGTCGTCAAGGTTGACCACGACGAGGTACTGCTGGACATCGGATACAAGACCGAAGGCGTTATCCCTTCCCGCGAGCTGTCCATCAAGCACGACGTCAACCCGGACGAGGTTGTTGAGGTCGGCGATGAGGTTGACGCACTTGTTCTCACCAAGGAGGACAAGGAAGGTCGTCTGATCCTGTCCAAGAAGCGTGCACAGTACGAGCGCGCATGGGGCGCCATCGAGGAGCTGCAGGCCAAGGAAGAGCCTGTTACCGGTACCGTTATCGAGGTTGTCAAGGGCGGCCTCATCCTGGATATCGGCCTGCGTGGCTTCCTGCCTGCATCCCTCGTTGAGATGCGTCGCGTCCGTGACCTGGAGCCGTACATCGGCCAGGAGCTGGAAGCAAAGATCATCGAGCTGGACAAGCAGCGCAACAACGTTGTCCTGTCCCGCCGTGCATACCTGGAGCAGACCCAGTCCGAGGTTCGCTCCGAGTTCCTGCACCAGC
The DNA here is from genome assembly GCF_030229085.1 of Corynebacterium sp. MSK158. Taxonomy (NCBI): domain Bacteria; kingdom Bacillati; phylum Actinomycetota; class Actinomycetes; order Mycobacteriales; family Corynebacteriaceae; genus Corynebacterium; species Corynebacterium sp. MSK158. The sequence continues at coordinate 36,652 of NZ_JASPHJ010000001.1, read as the reverse complement.
TGCAGAAGGGTCAGGTCCGCAAGGGCGTTGTTTCCTCCATCGTCAACTTCGGCGCCTTCGTCGATCTCGGCGGTGTCGACGGCCTGGTTCACGTTTCCGAGCTGTCCTGGAAGCACATCGACCACCCATCCGAGGTTGTCACCGTTGGTGACGAGGTAACCGTTGAGGTTCTGGACGTCGATCTGGACCGCGAGCGCGTTTCCCTGTCCCTGAAGGCTACCCAGGAAGATCCGTGGCGCGTATTCGCCCGCACCCACGCTGTGGGCCAGATCGTTCCGGGCAAGGTCACCAAGCTCGTCCCGTTCGGCGCCTTCGTTCGCGTCGAAGAGGGCATCGAGGGCCTGGTTCACATCTCCGAGCTGGCTCAGCGCCACGTCGAGGTTCCGGACCAGGTTGTCACCGTTGGCCAGGAAGTTATGGTCAAGGTCATCGACATCGATCTCGAGCGTCGTCGTATCTCCCTGTCCGTTAAGCAGGCAGACGAGGACTACACCGAAGAGTTCGATCCGTCCAAGTACGGCATGGCTGACTCCTACGACGAGCAGGGCAACTATGTCTTCCCTGAGGGCTTCGACCCTGAGACCAACGAGTGGAAGGAAGGCTTCGACGAGCAGCGTCAGGCATGGGAGGCACGCTACGCAGAGTCCGAGCGTCGCTTCAACCTGCACACCGCTCAGATCGAGCGCAACCGCGCCGCAGCCGCTGAGGCTGCTGAGTCTGCAGAGTCCTCCAACTACTCCTCTGATTCCTCTGATGCAGCTCCGGCATCCGAGACTCAAGCAGAAGTTGGCGGCTCCCTGGCTTCCGACGAGCAGCTCGCTGCACTGCGCGACAAGCTCGCTGGCAACTAAAGCTTCCGCTTAGTTTCCGCTAAGCCTCAAGGCTTGGCTCACGGCCGCGCCCACTTCATCACCTAGATGGGGTGGGCGCGGCTTTTGTGATCTTTTAGACAGTTTGTGCAATCGTTTGCCGGGATGTTCGTTGCCTTTAGGTGGTTGACCAGCGGACAAGCAGTGACAAGTGGAAAAACTCCCTGGCAAGTCCACAAAACGGGCTTTTGTTCATGTGGGAATCCTCTTATACTCAAACCTGACGTTATAGCCAGTGCAGTACTGGTTATAAGTGATATTTGAACTGAGGAGTAAGAAGTGGCATCTATCAAGGACACTTCCACCCACATCATTGAAAGTATCGGCGGCGCCGACAACATCACGTCGCTCACGCACTGCGCGACGCGCCTGCGCTTCCAACTTGCCGATGCGGGGAAAGTTGACCAAGAAAAGCTCGATAGCGACCCAGCGGTGCTTGGAACCGTGCCCCAGGGCGCTCACGGCTACCAGGTAGTCATGGGCGGCGGCGTCGCTGACTACTACAACGAGATCATTAAGCAGCCCGGTGTGCATGCTTCCGGTGATAAAGAAGCGTCCTCCAAGAAGGAGTATGACGGTGTTCGCGGTAAGTATGACTGGGTAGATTACTGCTTCGAGTTCCTTTCTGATACCTTCCGCCCAGTCCTGTGGGCATTGCTGGGTGCCTCACTCATTATCATGCTGCTCATCCTGGCAGACACGGCGCACATCCAGGATTTCCGCGCACCGCTGGAGGAGCAACCAGAAGGCTTCCGGCTGGCTCACGCAATGTTCCAGTCGGTCTTTTACTTTTTGCCGGTAATGGTCGGTGCGACCGCGGCCCAGAAGCTGGGTGCGAATATGTGGGTCTCCGCGGCTATTCCCGCAGCGCTTTTGACCCCCGAATTTATGTCGCTGGGTGAGCAAGGCGATACCGTCAACGTATTTGGCCTGCCGTTGGTCATCAACTCCTATGGCTCCCAGGTCTTCCCGCCCATTTTGGCCGCAATCGGCCTGTACTGGGTGGAAAAGGGCCTAAAGAAGATCATCCCGAGCGCAGTTCATATGGTCTTCGTGCCGTTCTTCTCCTTGCTTATCATGATTCCGGCAACGGCCTTCCTGCTCGGCCCGTTCGGCATTGGCGTAGGCAATGGCATTTCCTGGGTCCTTTACCAAATCAATGATTTCTCGCCGTTCATCCTGGCTATCGTCATTCCGCTGCTGTACCCGTTCCTCGTTCCGATGGGCCTGCACTGGCCGCTGAATGTCATCATGATTCAGAACATCGCAACCTACGGCTACGACTTCATCCAGGGTCCGATGGGCGCATGGAATTTCGCCTGCTTCGGCGTCGTGGGCGCGGTCATGGTTATCTCTTTCAGGGAGAAGAACAATGCCATGCGCCAGGTCTCTATTGGTGCCTTCGCAGCGGGCATCCTCGGTGGCGTGTCGGAGCCTTCCCTCTACGGCATTTTGTTGCGCTTCCGCCGCAGCTACTACCGGTTGCTGCCAGGTTGTGCGGTAGGTGGCGCAATTATTGGCATCTTTGATGTCCGCGCTGAGGCCTTCGTCTTTACCTCTGCGTTGACCACTGGCGCTATGACGCCGCAGCTGGGCTACGTCCTTGGTATCACGGCTGCATTCCTTACCTCTTTCTTCCTGACCCTGTTCTTCGGCTACCGCACAGCAGAAGAAAAGCAGGCAGACTTGGAGCGCATCGCCCGCGAACAGGGCGAATCTGTGGATGACGTAGCTGCTCGTTCGGAGTTTAAGTCCACCCAGGCCGACAAGAAAGAGTCCTCGAATGCGGGTGGCGCCGTTGCTGCCAGCGCTGCGGGCGCTGTTGCTACTGGTGTTGCCGCCAAGCAGGTTGGCAAGGACGACATCGTGTTGGATTCCCCTCTGGAGGGCGAGGCAGTAGACCTTTCAGAGGTTCCGGATCCTATCTTCGCAGGCGCAAAGCTAGGGCCTGGCATGGCAGTCCAGCCAACTGGCACTACCGTCTATGCGCCTGCCGACGGCAAAGTGCTCACCGTTCAAAAGTCCGGCCATGCGGTAGGCCTAAGCCTCGACAATGGCGTGCAACTGCTCATCCACGTAGGCCTCGATACCGTGGAACTGGGCGGCGAAGGCTTCGACGTGCACGTGGAAAAGAAGCAACGCATTTCCGCGGGCGATAAGTTGATTAGCTTTGACCCGGAATTCATCCGTTCCAAGGGCTATAACCTGATTACTCCGGTTGTGGTCACTAACGCCACCAAGTTCGGCGCGGTCTCCGGTGAAGCCGGCCAGGTTACCCCGAGTGATGATTTGCTCCGCATTCCGCCGAAGCCGGAGGAAGCAGCGGAATAAAGAAACGCTGACACCTATAGCGACAGAGGAACCCCGCATCAACGTGTATGGCGGGGTTCCTTTTCGCGTAGGGTGGCTGCCATGAAACTCATTGGCCTTACAGGCGGTATTGGCAGTGGCAAGTCAACAGTCGCAACGCTCTGCCGCGAGCGTGGATGGGAAGTGGTCGATGCCGATGGCATTGCGCGCGACGTCGTCAAGCCCGGGCGGCCTGCGTTAGCGGAGCTGGCGGCAGCATTCGGAGAAGATATCCTGCTGGCGGACGGCAGTCTCAACCGCAAAGAATTAGCGAAGCGAGCCTTTGCAGACAAAGAACACACCGAGTTGTTGAATTCCATTACCCATCCACGCATCCAAGAGGAAACGCAGCGCCAGTTCGCGGCGGCACGTGAAGACGGCTATGACTTCGCCGTTTTCGATATGCCGCTTTTGGTGGATAATGGCTTAGACAAAGACATGGACTACGTCATCGTGGTCGACGTGGCCGTAGAAGAGCGCGTCCGTCGCCTCGTAGCTTCACGCGGGCTGGATGAGGACGATGCGCGCCGTCGCATTGCAGCGCAAGTACCTGATGAGGTGCGATTGGCCGCGGCCACGCACGTGATCGACAACAACGGCACGCTGGAGCAGCTGCGCGCGCGAGCGGCCGAGGTTATGGACCTCATAGAGGCGGAGTCTTAGAAGCGGAGTCACCCAAACTTTAACCGTTGGGCGGTTAGAGTTTACGCAGTTTCGAAGTTGCGTTAACTTTCGCGACTTAAGCTACCCGCCGTGGGAACATGGGATACAGGGCCTTTTGATAATCACGCAGCGCGAGAACTGCTTGCTAGCTTGCGTGATGGCTCCTTCGATCTCAAAGCCTTTCAACAGTCATGCTCGGGGGAGCCTATGGACTCCGATGACGCGGAAACCATGATCGCGCTGGGCGCTTTGTTAAAGCTGAAGGCTGATGCACTGCCGGAAGGAATTCACCGCGAGGATCTTGCTCCCCTGTATACGCCGCAGTCTAAAGCATGGCTGCGCCGTCGCATCAATAGTGCAATGCGCCCAGATACGTCTTCTGTTTATGCGCTGTGGGAGACTACCGGCGAGCTGGAAGAGTGGCTGCGCACCGCGCAGGACTCCTTGCCGTGAACATAGCTAGCCGCGCCTTATAAGCAGTAGAGTAGTGGGCATGGCTTTTGCTGCTGAACATCCTCTTATTCCAAATTCCGAGCACCGCGTCGTCAGCGAGGTCGAGCGCACCCCAGGTGAGTTTCAGGTTGTCTCTGAATACGAACCGGCCGGCGACCAGCCCGCTGCTATTGCAGAGCTCAACGAACGCCTCAATCGCGATGAGCGCGATGTAGTACTCATGGGTGCTACCGGTACTGGTAAATCCGCTACTGCCGCGTGGTTGATTGAAAAGCAGCAGCGCCCCACGCTGGTGATGGCACCAAATAAGACCCTGGCAGCGCAGCTAGCGAACGAGCTGCGCCAGCTCCTGCCGCATAACGCGGTGGAGTACTTCGTGTCTTATTATGACTACTACCAGCCAGAGGCTTATATTGCGCAGACGGATACCTATATTGAAAAGGACTCGTCCATCAACGAGGACGTAGAGCGTCTGCGCCACTCGGCCACCTCGGCGCTGCTGTCTCGCCGAGACGTGGTGGTTGTGTCCTCCGTGTCCTGCATTTATGGCTTGGGTACTCCGCAGTCCTATTTGGATCGTTCGGTCATTATTTCCGTGGATGAGGAGCTGGACCGGGACCGCTTCCTCCGTTTGCTGGTGGATATCCAATACGAACGCAATGACGTGGGATTTACCCGCGGTACCTTCCGCGCCAAGGGTGACACGGTCGATATCATTCCGGCTTATGAGGAGCGCGCGGTGCGCATTGAATTCTTCGGCGATGATATCGATTCCCTTTACTACATTCACCCCGTCACTGGTGATGTCATCGAGGAAGTAGACGAGGTGCGCATCTTCCCCGCGACCCACTACGTGGCAGGGCCCGAACGCATGGAAAAAGCTGTGGCTGCCATCAAAGAGGAATTGGCCGAGCGCCTGGAGGATCTGGAAAACCGCGGCAAACTGCTGGAGGCACAACGGCTTCGCATGCGCACCGAATACGATCTAGAAATGATCGAGCAGGTAGGTTTTTGCTCCGGCATCGAGAACTACTCCCGCCACGTCGATGGCCGCCCAGCCGGTTCCGCGCCGGCAACGCTGCTGGATTACTTCCCAGAGGATTTTCTCACCATTATTGACGAGTCTCACGTCACTGTCCCACAGATTGGCGGCATGTTCGAGGGCGATATGTCCCGCAAGCGCAACCTGGTGGAATTCGGTTTCCGGCTGCCCTCCGCAGTGGATAACCGCCCGCTGACCTTTGATGAGTTTGAACAACGCGTGGGACAAACTGTCTACATGTCCGCCACTCCGGGTGACTTCGAACTTACGTCCTCGGACGGTGAGTACGTGGAGCAGGTTATTCGCCCAACTGGTCTGGTGGATCCGAAGGTTACCGTCAAACCCACTAAGGGCCAGATTGATGATCTTATCGATGAGGTACGCACCCGCATTTCGCAGCAAGAGCGCGTACTGGTGACCACGCTGACCAAGCGCATGGCAGAAGACCTCACCGATTACCTCCTGGAGCAAGGCATTAAGGTGCGCTACCTGCACTCGGATATCGATACCTTGCAGCGCGTCGAGCTTTTGCGGCAATTGCGCTTGGGTGAGTTTGATGTGCTGGTGGGCATTAACCTCCTGCGTGAGGGCCTCGACCTTCCCGAAGTATCGCTCGTTGCCATCTTGGATGCGGACAAGGAAGGTTTCTTGCGCTCTACCACGTCGCTCATCCAGACCATCGGTCGTGCTGCCCGTAACGTCTCTGGCGAGGTGATTATGTATGCCGATAAAATCACCGATTCGATGCAAGAGGCAATCGAGGAGACGGAGCGACGCCGCGAAAAGCAGATTGCCTATAACAAGGAGCACGGCATTGACCCGCAGCCTTTGCGGAAGAAAATTGCCGATATTCTTGACCAGGTCTATGAAGACGGCGGGGAAGAGGAGTCCAACTCCGATCCCGCTGCAGTGGTGGAGAAGCGGGATATTTCCAGCATGGCTACCGATGAGGTGCAGGCGCTTATCGACGACCTCTCGGCCCAAATGGGGGCTGCCGCGCGCGAGCTCAAATTCGAGTTGGCTGGTCGACTACGTGATGAAATCGCTGATCTAAAGAAGGAATTGCGTGGATTGAAGGAAGCGGGAATTTAGTTTTCTCCCCCTGAAAGTGATGAATGGCTCCGCGGGTGCTTCTCTCAAGAGCTGCGCTAGTTATACTGGATAAGTGCCAGAAGCGCCGTTTAGTTGTCACTGTGGAATAGTTCAACTGCAAGGAGAATAATGCTTACTTATAAAAACATTGCCGTCGGCACCGATGGCTCTGAAACCTCCCTGCGCGCGGTCCGCGCTGCGGCGTCCATGGCACGGGCGTACGACGCCAAGCTGATTATCATTTCAGCCTTTTATAACCACGCTGGATCCATGCTTGGTGCTCCGCGGGGCGACGAAGCCGGTCTGCCCGTTGTAAGTGAGGACATGGCCGGTACCTACCTGACCAATGCCACCCGTATCGCCGAGTCGGAGGGTGCGGAACACATTGAAATCGTAGGCAAATCTGGAGACCCAGTAAAATCCTTGTTGGAGGTAGGCCAGGACTATGATGTGGACCTGTTCGTGGTGGGCAACCGCGGCGTGAACTCCGTTCGTGGTCGAGTCTTCGGTTCTGTGCCAACAGAACTAACCCACAAGTCAAAGGTAGACGTCGTCGTAGTTAATACCAGCGAGAAACGTTAAACATTTTTCGTTGTTACACTGGCAGTAAAGCCTTTGTAGGCTAAATAAACACTCTGGGTACACACCCACAAAGAAAGGTCATCATGAGCGACTACAACACGATCGTTGTCGGTACTGACGGTTCTAAGTCTTCTCTCCTCGCTGTAGAGCGAGCAGCTAAGATCGCCGCCGCATTCGATTCCACTCTGATTATCGGTTGTGCTTACTACGAGAACCAGGAGCAGGCTTCCAAGACCCTGCGCCAGGATTCCGTAACCATCTTGGGCGATGAGAAGGCCGAGGCAAACCTCAAGGACGCTAAGGCACACGCTGAGAAGTTCGGTGCTTCCAAGGTCGAAACCGCTGTTCGCCCGGGCACCCCGGTACAGGCCCTGATGTCCATCGTCAACGACAACGATGCTGACCTGCTCATCGTGGGCAACCGCGGCATCAACTCTCTCACCGGCCGCCTGCTGGGCTCCGTGCCGGCAGACGTTGCTCGCCAGTCCGATTGCGACGTAATGATTGTTCACACCGTCAGCTAAGAACGGCAATTAAAACCCGCCTTGGTCTTGCTTTGAAAAGACCAAGGCGGGTTTCGTCGTTAAGCGCAGCTTACTCCGTAGGGTGTGCAGCGTTGAATGCGGCGGCAATGGCGTTGCCGTTTGCGCCCTGAATCAAGGGGATAGAGAAGTGGCCCTCCTCATTGGCATCGGCCAAAGGGCTAAGGGAGCCGTGGGAGAGCAACTGCTCCTGCGGGCTCAGATTGCGGATAAGCACAGAGTGAATCCGGTCCGGATGCTCATTAGCCACATCGCCGTAGGTCAATGGATCATGTTGTCCGTCATCGCCAATGAGAATCCATTGCATATCCGGGTAGGCGATGAGTAGATTGCGCAGCTGAACACGCTTGTGCTCCTGACCACTGCGGAAAAGCCCCGTTTCCGTAGGGCCCCAGTCCGTCAGCAGCATGGGACCCGCGGGGAAACCATGGTGGGACAGGAATTTCTTGAGCGAGCCAAAGGTATTCCAAGCGCCTGTAGAAAGATAAAACACTGGGGCTTGGGGGAAGCGCTGCTGCAGCTGAGCATAGAATTCGGCCATTCCGGGAACGGCCTGTCGCTTACTAGGGCGCTTGGCCCAGGAATTCCACGCCGCCGTTAGCGCGCGGGGCAGCCACGTGACAAGCACCGTGTCATCGATATCGCTAACGATGCCGATCTTGGCCGCCGGATCAACGATAAGTAGTTGGACTTCCACGGCATTCGCGTTTGCGGCCTCGATTGTTGCCGTATGCCATCCAGGCTCTAATTCGTGGTCATGGACTAGTAAGTCAATGTATCCGTTTCGATCGGTGGTACCGGTGACAGTCTGTTCCCCAATAGTTACCGAAACGTCGTGGTGTCCTACTTGAATGGTAAGAAACTGCTGGTAGCCGCGCTCACCCCACGTATCCCTCTTGCCTTCATCAGGATCATGCATGAGTACGCGGCCGAAGATTCTCACCTGATCGGTGGTGCCATAACCGGTATATCCCACGATCAGGGGCTGCCATCCGCGCCGTTGAGAGCGCTTCAAAGTAAAGGAGTTTAGTGAGCTTTCAGCTTTGCGCATGATGTCAGATAAGGCCATGGCACAAAGCTTACGGGAGCCTAAAGAACTTCGCCGCAGTCACCGACGAGCGTGAGCGATTGGGTGGCACGAGTGATGCAGACATAGAGGTTCTGCAATCCCTGTGGGGAGGCATCCACGATGCGCTGCGGATCGAGCACAACCACGTGATCAAACTCCAGGCCCTTATAGCGCTCCGCCGTGGCGGCGTCAATAACCGCTGTGAGCCTGCCGTCCTCTTCGCTGTGCACTCCAGGGGTGTAGGTACCCTTCTCGAGCCGGCGCACCTGCACTCCATCACGGATGGCTGTCGCCGGGATGGCATCAGGGTTAATCATTTCCAAAAGTCCATTGGCCAATTCCGTAATGGGCTGCGGGGTGCGATAGTTGACGGTTAAGAAGTGGTGACGGAATCGTTGAGCCACGAAAGGCTCGAGGGCCTCGCCCCAGTCATCAACACCTGCCGGGGAGCCGGTCTGGGAGGTATCACCCACCAAAGTCATCCACCGTGATGGACAGCGGCGGAAGAGCATTCGCCACTCCATAGGAGTTAATTCCTGGGCTTCGTCCACGATGATGTGACCATAAGCCCATGTATGGTCTTCGCGGGCGCGTTGGGCAGTGGTGCGTTTATCGCGTACCTCCTGGCGGTGCGCCAGGGTCTCGGCGTCAATGACATCGTGGGCAGAGAGGATTTCTGCTTCAAACATGTCATCGTCATTATCTGTGGACTCGGAGGAGGACAAGATATCCAATGCGTCTTCCGCATCCGCCACCTGCTCGCGCCACGCGGCATCATCGGCTGCCTTCTTTTCTTCAGGATTGGGCAGGCCGATGAGGACGGCAAGCTCGTCTAGCAAGGCCGCATCCGAATCCGTCCATGCTCGTCCCTCTGCGCGGTAGAGCGCTTCTTGGGTTTCTTCGTCATACCCGTGCGCGGCAGAAGCGATGAGCTTGCGCGAGGAGACTAGAGCAGCAAGTACATCGGTGGGGTGTAGTTCGGGCCAAAACTCATCGATCAAGGCAGTAACGGCCGCGTCCTCAGCAAGGTCATCGTGGAACTGATCGATATCGGCGCGCGAAAGGAGATTCTTCCCGCCAAGCGGATCGGCACCAACCTTTTCTGCCATTTGCTGGGCTAGGTCCTCTACGAGGTGCTCAATGAAGGCACCACGCGCCTCATTGTGTGGTTTGCGCGAGCGACGCGCCCGTGTACGGGCGCTTTTCACCATGCTGGGTGTCACCTCTAAGGCTAGGCCGTCGACTACCAGTTCACGCGGGTCGTCGGGAAGCAGCTGGTAGTCCTTGACCGCAGTGGAGAGGATCTCCACCATGGCGTCGCTACCCTTGATTTCCCGAGCCACGAGGTTTTCTTCGTGGCTTGGTTCAATTCCAGGGAAGAGCCCACCAATGGTGGAGAGCACTACGCCGGTCTCGCCCAGTTCTGGGAGCACGCGCGAAATATAGTCCAAGAAGCTGCTATTGGGGCCCACGATAAGTACGCCGGTGGCAGAAAGCAGCTCGCGGTGGGTATAGAGCAGATAGGCAACGCGGTGTAGCGCCACTGCGGTCTTACCGGTGCCGGGGCCGCCTTCTACCACCATCACGCCGCGGGTGTTATCGCGGATAATCTCGTCCTGCTCCCGCTGAATGGTCTCCACAATTGAGGCCATGTGACCGGTACGGGCCCGTTGCATGGCGTGATAGAGCGCAGATTCGCTCGCTACGCCGGCCTCTTCTTCACGCACTCCGGGGCCAGCAAGGACTTCATCATGAATGCCAGTGACGGTGCGCCCCTTGGTGCGGATTTGGCGGCGGGTGTGCACGCCTTCTGGCTGGGCGGTAGTAGCGAGGTAGAAGGGCCGTGCCATTGGGGCACGCCAGTCAAGCAGTAGCGTGCGATAGTCATCTTCACGCGCATCGAGTCCCATGCGGCCGATGTAGCGGCGATCTAGGCCTTCCGGAGTGGGATTGTCACCTGGGGCGTCGATGTCGATGCGGCCAAAGACCAATCCCATCTGGGCCACATTGAGACGATCCAGCTTGGCTTGGAGCCCGTGGTATTCCGTTTCGCGGCGCACCAAAGCATCCGCGTCCGGGGTGGAGGGATCAACGTCCGCCTGCACCTCATTGAGCCGTTCATTTGCTGCAGCCACCTCATCGTCGAGGCGGGCGAAAAGGCCGTCCACATAATCTTGCTCCGTAGCGATGGCTTCGCGCTCCGAGGAACCTGCAGCCGTCGCGTGCTTATGGGATGCTGAGTTCACGTGACTCCTTGGTGATTGGACGTTGATGGGGAGGAATCTGCCGGGCACGCTGTCCGGCGAGGGGGGAAGATGAGTTTAGACCCTGCCGTGACAAAGAACAACGGCCCAGCATAAGGCTGGGCCGTGTGTCACCGCCGAGTTATTCGGCCGAAGAAGTCGTGGCTACTTCGAGCGCTTTTCCAGCTTCTTGATAGCTGCCTCAATCTTCTTATTTGCCTCCTGCTGCAGCTTGTCAGCGTGCTTGGATGCCTTCTTGTTGGCGCGCTTGGACTGGGCGGTGTCCAGCTTGGCGACGGCCTTGTCGGCGCGTGCCTGAGCCTTGGTAGCTGCCTTTACAGCACGGGTACGGGCGATCTCGCGATTTGCCTGTGCGGTTTCGAGCCAGTCACCCTTATTGTCTTCAACGTAAGTCTTGGCGTTGTCGACCGAGTCCTCAATGAAAGACTTGGCGTTGCCCAGCAAGCCGCGGCCAGACTCCTGCCAACCGTCCTTGTTGTCCTCTACGTAGGTCTTGGCATCGTCAACATAGGACTTTGCGGTGTCTAGCAGACCACGGCCGGTGGACTGCCAGTCATCCTTGTTGTCGTCTACATAAGCCTGTGCCTTGGCAGAGGTCTCGTTGATCCAGTCGCCGGCCTTGGAAGACAGTTCGTTAGCGCGGGCAGAGAGCTCTTCGCGCTTCTGCTCGGACTCAGACTTGGTAGGCAGTGCCTGCTGAATCTTCTTGTTCGTGCGCTTGCCGGCCTTCTGTGCACGCCAACGCAGGGAAGGCTTGCCCTCGGTGTCCTGGGTAGCGATAAACAGGGCGCCGAGCAAAGCGGTATTGGTAACGAATCCGTTGCGGCGGGATTCCTTGTCTTCCTTATTGTCCGCAGCCCAGAAGTTGTTCTTGCCAATCAAGTTGGGCAGGGTAGCGGCGGCCAGAACTGCAGCGGAAGTGCGCGGTGCCTTGCCCAGAGCCAAGGTGGAGCCGGCGCCTACCTTTGCGCCGCCAATGGCGCGGGTAACTAGTTCTGGGTCATTTGGGATGTAGCCCTGGTACTCAGAAGGAACGGCCTTGCGCACGGTCTTGAGGAAACCTTCGGTTTCTGTCACGTGCTCGGACGCGTTGCGCAGGTTGTCTACGCCTTCCCATACAAAAACGGATGCCAGCATGGGGCGGGCAAGCTTGCGAATCATAGTCCTTAAAGCTCCTTAAGCTCGTTGTTCTAGACCTATCCTGTGCTAGACCATTGTACGCGGAAAACCGCCTTTGGATCACCAGCGGCGTTCCCACCAGTCATCAAGCTTGGGGCGCTCCTCGCCCAAGGTCGTGGACTTGCCGTGTCCCGGGCGCACGATCGTATTGTCGGGGAACTCATCAAAAATGCGCGCGGTGACATCCTTATATAGGCGGACGAAGTCACCCTCAGAGGTGGTCTTGCCCAGGCCACCGGGGAAGAGGGAATCGCCTACGAAGAGGTTGGTGACGCCATCGATGCTTGCAACCAACGCCGCCCCGCCGGGGGTGTGGCCGCGCAAGATAATGATGGGCAGCTGAAGGCCCGCGAACTCGATGGAATCGCCCTCGCGCAGCTCTACGTCCACCTCTGCTGGGATGGCGGGGGAATCGAGGAAAGAGGCGTAGTGTGTAGCACCAGTTTCGGACAAAATCTCCTCGAGTGCGCGCACGTGGTCCCAGTGGCGGTGGGTAGTAAGCACCGCGGTGATTTTCACGCCGGCTTTGCGGGCCATGTCGAGGATTGCGGGAGCGTCATCGGCGGCGTCGACAAGCAAGCCCTCTTCGCCCACCTGGAGGAGGTAGCAGTTGTTGTCCATTTCAGACACGGAAATCTGATGTAGCTGAAGCTCGTTAGTCATGTGTCCTAGCCTACGGGTACATTCGAGGGAAGATTGCAATCCCTAGTACTGGAGGTCTGAGCACAGTGGCTGATCGTTTGGTGGTGCGCGGTGCCCGCGAGCACAACCTCAAGGGCGTGGATATCGATATCCCCCGCGATAAAATGGTAGTTTTTACCGGCCTATCCGGCTCCGGTAAATCTTCACTGGCCTTTGACACCATCTTCGCTGAAGGCCAGCGCCGCTACGTGGAATCCTTGAGCTCTTATGCCCGCATGTTCTTAGGGCAGATGGATAAGCCCAACGTGGAATTTATTGATGGCCTGTCACCCGCGGTGTCCATTGATCAAAAATCCACCAACCATAATCCACGTTCTACGGTGGGCACGATCACGGAGATCTACGACTACCTGCGCTTGCTCTTTTCCCGTGCTGGTACGCCGCACTGCCCAAAGTGCGATGCGGTGATTGAGCGCCAAACGCCGCAGCAGATTGTGGATGCGGTGCTGGAACTAGAAGAAAAGCTGAAATTCCAGGTCCTTGCACCGGTAGTGCGAAAGCGCAAGGGCGAGTTTGTGGATCTATTTCAAGATCTGTCGGCTCAGGGTTATTCCCGCGTGCGAGTGGATGGAGAGACCCATCAGCTCAGCGATCCTCCCAAGCTCAAGAAGCAGATCAAGCACAATATTGAAGTAGTGGTTGACCGCCTGCAGGTCAAAGCCTCGCAGAAGCAACGCTTAACGGATTCGGTGGAAACGGCTCTGCGCCTAGCGGATGGCCTGGTCACCATCGAGTTTGTGGATAGGGAAGAGCTCACCCACACGTACTCGGAGAAGGCCGCCTGCCCTAATGGCCACACGTTGACCATTGAAGAGTATGAACCCCGTGCCTTTTCCTTCAATGCCCCGTTTGGTTCTTGCCCGGTGTGTGATGGTTTGGGTACCAAGCTGGAAGTCGATGTTGACCTGCTTATCCCGGATCCGGATGCGCCGGCGGTTGATGCGATTCAGCCGTGGCACTCCTCTCCCAACTCCCGCTACTTTGTCAAGCTAGTGGAGGGTCTGGGTAAGGCAATGGGCTTTGACCCTAAGACCCCAGTGAGTGAATTGACCAAGGAACAGCGCCATGCACTCGTCTATGGCACGGATGAGGAGGTGCAGGTTCGATACAAGAACCGCTACGGGCGGCAGCGCAATTGGACCGCGCCGTTTGAGGGTGCGACCGGTTTCATTCACCGCAAGTTGGAAACGACCGATTCGCAGTCCCAAAAGGATCGCCTGCTGCAATACACCCGCCGCGTGCCATGTAGCACCTGTAAGGGCACCCGCCTGAAGCCGGAGATCTTGGCCGTCCGCCTGGCTTCTACTACTCACGGTGAGCAGTCCATTGCGGGTCTATGTGCGCTTTCGATTGAAGACGCCTCCGAATTCTTGGACTCCTTGGTGCTGGGGCACCGCGAGGAAATCATTGCCGGTGCGGTACTCAAGGAAACCCAGGCCCGGCTGCGCTTCCTTCTGGACGTCGGTCTGAATTACCTGACCCTGGATCGCGGCGCGTCCACGCTTTCGGGCGGCGAGGCACAGCGTATTCGCCTAGCCACGCAGATTGGTTCCGGTTTGGCCGGCGTACTTTATGTGCTCGATGAGCCTTCCATTGGTTTGCACCAACGCGATAACCAGCGCCTTATTAAGACGCTGCAGCGTCTGCGAGATATTGGCAACACCCTCATCGTGGTTGAACATGATGAAGACACAATCCGGGAGTCCGATTGGCTCGTCGATGTGGGCCCGCGTGCCGGTGAATACGGTGGCGAGGTGGTCTACCAAGGCGAGCCGGCGGGAATTGAAAAGGTAGAGCAATCACTTACTGGCCAGTATCTTTCTGGCAAAAAGGTGCTTGCCGTACCGGATCATCGCCGCGAAATCGACAAGGACCGTACCCTGAAAGTCGTGGGTGCACGCGAGAATAACCTCAAGGGCATAAACGTCGAAATCCCGCTGGGAGTGCTGGCGTGCATTACCGGCGTTTCCGGCTCGGGTAAATCCACCGTGGTCAATGAGATTTTGGCCAAGACCTTGGCCAATAAGCTCAACCGTGCCCGCCAGGTCCCCGGCCGTGCCAAGCGAGTCGAGGGCGTGGAGCACCTTGATAAGCTGGTCCAGGTAGACCAGAGCCCGATTGGGCGTACCCCGCGTTCCAACCCGGCTACCTATACGGGCGTCTTTGACAAGATCCGTAACCTTTTTGCCGAAACCCAGGAGGCCAAGGTTCGCGGCTACAAGGCCGGCCGCTTCTCCTTCAACGTCAAGGGTGGACGCTGCGAGGCATGTCAAGGCGATGGCACCATCAAGATCGAAATGAACTTCCTGCCGGACGTGTATGTCCCATGTGAGGTGTGTGAGGGCGCTCGCTATAACCGCGAGACCCTGGAAGTGCACTACAAGGGAAAGAACATCGCCGAGGTTCTTGACATGCCAATTTCTGAGGCAGCGGACTTCTTCGAGCCCATCAACTCGATTCACCGCTACCTTGCCACGCTTGTCGACGTCGGCTTGGGCTACGTTCGCCTCGGCCAAGCCGCTACCACGCTTTCGGGCGGTGAGGCGCAACGCGTTAAGCTCGCCTCGGAACTGCAAAAGCGCACCAACGGTAGGACCATCTACATCTTGGACGAGCCGACCACTGGTCTGCACTTTGAAGACATCCGCAAGCTGATGTTGGTTATCCAAGGCCTCGTTGACAAGGGCAATTCGGTGCTCATCATTGAGCACAACCTCGATGTCATTAAGGCTGCGGACTGGATTGTAGATATGGGGCCGGAAGGCGGCGCCGGCGGCGGCACCGTCGTCGCGCAGGGCACCCCGGAAGATGTTGCGCAGGTGGAAGGCTCCTATACCGGAAGGTACCTAAAGGACATGTTGAAGTAGGGACACTGTGAATAGTTACCGCCTCGGCGCCAGCCTGTTGGCAGCGCTCACCCTGTTTACGGTGAGCGCCTGCTCCGGCGATCCTGAAACTGAGAACGTCCCAGCGCCGTCGACGAGCTCTCCGCTGCCCGACCCAGACTCAGTGCGCACTCAGCTTGACCGTGCAGTAGACAAGACCGCAAGGAAGTACCACGCCAAGGTTGGGGTTGCTATTTCGGCCGGCGATGACACCATTGCTGTGGGCGATAAGGGCAAGGGCCCTGTCTGGTCAACCATCAAGGTGCCAATCGCCATCGCGGCGCTGAAAGACGGCGCGGACAAAAGCCTGGTTGACTTGGCAATCAAGGAATCAGATAACGATGCCGCCTATTCCTTGTGGTCCCAAGTGCAATGGCATGAAGGCTCCGCTGATAAGGCAGTAGAGGAATTGCTCGAAGACTATGGATCGCACGCGGATATCCATGACACCGCCTTCGGCTACTCCACGTGGTCATTGAAAGACCAAGCAGTCTTCGGTGCTGAATTGCCCTGCATTGAGGAGGCGGACTACGTCCACAAGGTGCTCAAAGACATTGTGGCTTGGCAGAAAATTGGTCTGTCGAAAGAGAAGCGAACCCGCGCCAAGAGCGGCTGGGGCTTGGATGAGGACGACAATGAGTACACCTACCGCCAATTTGGCGTCCACGAGGTGGCCGGCAAGCGCATCGGTGTCGCGTTATCTGTGGTTACCGATGGCGAGGACTATCCCAAAGCCGAACCTGCAGTAAAGGACCTTGCACATCAGCTGGTCGACATTGTTGATGCTGAGGTAGAGAAGGGAAACATTGAGCCAGCAGCCCAATGCAAGGATCGCTAGGCGAGTTGCGATTTGGTGGAAAGGGTAGAAACTGCTATCCTCAAAGCCACTACCGCCCATGACGCCTTTTCAAGGTTCGTGGGTCACAAGCGGAGTCTCTCCCACCCGATGCCGCGAACATGTTTCGTAGGATAAAGGTAAAGGTAACCAAGCACTTGTGCTTGGCACTGTGAGAACTCCCGGCTGTCTTTGGCAGACCGGGTTTGATTCGTTTGTGGTCCCGGTAGGTGAACTACTTACTCATACACCCCCTAATCGAGGAGAACCACAATCAGCGCTGAAGCTCGCATCAATGAGCGTATCCGAGTACCCGAGGTCCGTTTGGTAGGCCCCGGTGGTGAACAGGTGGGCATCGTCCGTACCGATGATGCTCGCAAGCTTGCGTACGAGGCTGACCTTGACTTGGTTGAGGTAGCCCCGAAGGCAAAGCCCCCAGTGGCCAAGATCATGGACTACGGCAAGTTCAAGTACGAGCAGGCTCAGAAGGCTCGCGAAGCCCGTAAGAACCAGCAGCAGACCGTGGTTAAGGAACAGAAGTTCCGCCCGAAGATTGATGATCACGATTATGAGACCAAGAAGGGTAACGTAGTTCGCTTCCTCGAGAAGGGATCCAAGGTCAAGGTGACCATCATGTTCCGTGGTCGTGAGCAATCGCGTCCGGAGCTGGGTTTCCGCCTCTTGGAGCGTTTGGCCGATGACGTCGCTGAAGTTGGCGTTGTTGAGTCCCGCCCCAAGCAGGATGGTCGCAATATGACCATGGTTTTGGGTCCGGTTCGCAAGGGCAAGAAGTAGACCAGATTCCACGTAGGATTTAAGGACTTAATACTCATGAAGCAGAAGACCCACAAGGGCACCGCAAAGCGTATCAAGGTGACCGGTTCCGGCAAGCTGCGCCGTGAGCAGGCTGGCCGCCGCCACCTGCTGGAGGGCAAGCCGTCCAAGCGTACCCGTCGCCTGAAGGGCACCGAGGCAGTCGCACAGCCTGACACCAAGCGCGTCAAGCGCCTGCTCGGCCGCGCATAATAGCGCCGAATCAACCCACATCCGCCATCACAATCTGAATTAAGGAAGTATCACTGTGGCACGAGTAAAGCGCTCAGTTAACGCAAAGAAGAAGCGTCGCGCGATTCTGAAGTCCGCTAAGGGCTACCGCGGCCAGCGTTCCCGCCTGTACCGTAAGGCGAAGGAGCAGTGGCTGCACTCCATGACTTACGCTTACCGCGATCGTCGCGCTCGTAAGTCTGAGTTCCGTAAGCTGTGGATCCAGCGCATCAACGCTGCTGCCCGCATGAACGACATCACTTACAACCGTCTCATCCACGGCCTGCGCCTGGCTGAGATCGAGGTGGACCGCAAGATCCTGGCTGAGCTTGCTGTCAATGACTTCGAGGCATTCTCCGCACTGTGCGAGGCTGCTAAGGCTGCCCTGCCTGAGGACGTTAACGCTCCTAAGGCTGCCTAGTTACTAGGAATACAACGCCCGTTTCTCCGGCTTATGTGCCGGGCGAAGCGGGCTTTGTTCGTTTTGCATCTATCTGTCCAGTGAGCTCGGACTCGCATGTTACATTGAGTCCAGACCCCGAGTGACCCCGAGACTGAGGAGCAGATTTCCTGTGACAAACCCGAATGGCGGCTACCAGCCAGAAAACGGCGAGTATTCTGGCCAGTCCTATGACAACAACCAGGGCCAGCAGTACAACCCCTATAACCAGCAGGCCGGTTACCAGCCGCAATACAACCAAGGCTATGCACCACAACCGAATATGGGTTCCTATCCGGTGCAGCAGCAGTATGTGGCGCAGGGACAGCAAAAGTCTTGGATCGCTACTTTGCTTCTGTGCTTCTTCTTGGGCTCCTTTGGCGCGCATAACTTCTATACCGGCCGCACGACCTTCGGCGTAGCGCAGCTGGTGCTTAATATCCTGGGCTGGGCTACTTTCTGGTTTTTGCTCGGATTCGCGTTTTGGGCCATCGTCGGAATCTGGGTCTTCATTGAGTTCATCATGATCATTGCCGGCGCCGGTGATTACGATAAGGACGCCCGCGGCGTGCCACTAGCTAAGTAGCACCGAACATTGTGATCCTGTTGCCCTACCGGCAACAGGATTTTTTGTTTTGCCTACGCAGCTGGGGCTGAGTCTGGGGCGAGGCAACTAGTAGGTAGGGTAGGAGCCATGAATTTGGATTTTGACTCTGCCTTTACTGAACGCACTCCGCGCATTGTTAACGCAGCCAAGCTGCACCGCGCGGCTAACCGGAAAAAGGCGAAGCAATTCCTGATTGAGGGAGAAAATGCCGTAGATGCCGCAGTGTCTACTGGCGCTGCTGTCGATGTTTTCGTCACTGAAAAGGCAGCAGAGCGCTTCGGTGACATTATTACCGCGTGTGGATACATGGGGGTCTACGTACATCCCATCACCGATAGGGCGGCTAAGCATTTATCTGATACCGCCACCACCACGGGGCTTTTCGCGCTATGCAAGCCAGTGCTGTGGTCCGCGGGTAAAATCCTTAACGGCAAGCCAAGTTTGGTTTCTGTTCCCGTGCTCACCTCGGAGCCGGGCAATGCAGGCACGTTGATTAGAACTTCCGACGCCATGGGCGCGGATGGAGTAATTTTTGCGGGCGAGACGGTCGATCCGCTCAGCTGCAAGGTAGCGCGCGCTTCAGCCGGTTCGCTCTTTCATGTCCCGGTAGCGCGGGATCCCAATATCAAAGACGTTTTGGGGCAGCTGCGTAAATCGGGCATGCAGATTGTGGCGACGGCCGCCGATGGGGAAGTAGACCTCGCAGAGGCAGATCTATCACAGCCAACGGCGTGGCTTTTTGGCAACGAGGCCCATGGGTTGGGGGAGCTATTGGAAGAAGCCGACATGCGGGTGCGTATTCCGCTACGCGGGCGCGCAGAGTCACTCAACCTAGCGACCGCCGCAAGTATCTGTCTCTATGAGTCAGCAAAGGCCCAAGAGCACAGCTAAGCAGAACCCCGAATGAAAAGGGGGTCCCTGGGGCGGTTGGACTAGCCGGGACAGAGTAAGATTGCACGCGTTAGTTTTCGCGCGAGAAGAAGGTACGAAGTACGTGTCCGATACACCGCAGATCGAATTGACCGAAGAGGCTCTCGGGGCCGCGGCCGATAAGGCTATCGCAGCCTTCGACGCAGCCGAAACGCTCGATGAGCTTGCTGCAGCCCGCCGCGAGCACCTAGGAGATGGCGGCTATATTCCGCAGGCGCGCCAGTCTTTGGGGCAGTTGCCCAAGGATCAGCGCAAGAGCGCTGGCAAGGCTGTCAACATGGCCCGCGGGAAGATGGAAAAGCGCTTTGCCCAGGTTAAGGACGTCTTGGAGCAGAAGGCTCGCGAAGAGCAATTGCGAGCAGAGACCGTAGATGTCACGATCCCTACCACCCGCACTCAGAATGGTGCCCTTCACCCGATTACCGCATTGTCGGAACGCATTGCGGATATTTTCGTCGGCATGGGCTGGGAAATCGCGGATGGCCCCGAGGTTGAGGCGGAGTACTTTAACTTCGACGCCCTGAACTTTAAGCCCGATCACCCAGCACGTACCCTGCAGGATACGTTCCACGTCTCCGGCGAGGGCTCTAAGCAGGTGCTACGCACGCACACCTCTCCGGTACAGGTGCGCACGATGCTGGAGCGCGATGTGCCGCTGTATATCGCTTGCCCAGGTCGCGTATTCCGCACCGATGAACTGGATGCCACCCATACCCCGGTTTTCCACCAGGTAGAGGGTTTGGCGGTGGATAAGGGCCTGACCATGGCTCACCTGCGCGGCACCCTTGAGCACTTGGCCAAGGTGCTGTTCGGCCCGGAGACCACGACGCGCATGCGCGTGAATTACTTCCCGTTCACTGAGCCCTCTGCCGAGGTTGATGTGTGGTTCCCTAATAAGAAGGGCGGGGCCGGCTGGATCGAGTGGGGCGGCTGCGGCATGGTGAATCCCAATGTGCTGCGCGCCGTAGGCGTTGACCCAGAGGAATACACGGGCTTTGCCTTCGGTATGGGCCTCGAGCGCACGCTGCAGTTCCGCAATGGCTTGACCGATATGCGCGACATGGTCGAAGGCGATGTCCGCTTCACCCTGCCGTTTGGCGTGCAGGCTTAAAACCCAGAAAGGATAGACACACTAATGCTTATTTCCCAAGACTGGGTCACCCGCATCCTGGGCGCTAAGAATCCTGGTTGGAATGTTTCCGCTGCCGATATGGACTCCGGATTCGTGCGCGTCGGTTTTGAAACCGAAGGTTATGCTGCCGTTCCGGAGAGCACCGGTCCGCTGGTCATCGGCCAGGTGGTAGAGATCGAGGAACTTACGCAGTTCAAAAAGCCCATCCGCTACTGCCAGGTCAACGTGGGCCAGGCTAATGGTACGGGCGAGCTGCAGGGAATCATTTGCGGTGCCCGCAACTTCCGCCTGAATGACTATGTCGTCGTAGCTCTTCCTGGATCGGAACTGCCAGGTGGCTTCAAAATTGCGGCTCGCGAGACCTACGACCACATCTCCAATGGCATGCTATGCTCCGGCGCTGAGCTCGGTCTAGGTGCACAAGCGAACGGCATCATCGTCTTGGGCGATGACGTCGCCGATAAGGTGGGCGAGGACGCTCGCCCGATTATTGGGCTGCACGATACCGACTTTGACGTCAACATCACCCCGGATCGCGGCTACGCCCTGTCCGCGCGCGGTTTGAGTCGTGAGATTGCCTCGGCTTTCGATCTGGAATTTGCCGATATTGCCGAGGAGCCGTCGGTTGCTGGCATTGATACCTCTGCTGTTCCGGAGGCGCAGGGCTCGCTTATCGACGTCACTCTAGACCCCGCGACCAAGGCGCAGCGTTTCGGCCTGCGCAAGGTCTCTGGCATCGACCCGCAGGCGCGCACCCCGTTCTGGCTGGAGCGCGAGCTCATGCTCTGCGGCCAGCGCAGCGTGAACCTGCCCACGGACATTACTAACTATGTGATGTTGCTTTTGGGTGCCCCGATGCATGCATTTGACGCCAACGTTATCCAAGGAAATCTCGTTGTCCGTAATGCGGACGAAGGCGAGAAGTTTGAGACCTTGGATCACGTAAAGCGTGAGCTTTCTGCAGAAGATGTGGTCATCTGCGATGACAACGGCATCCAGTCGCTGGCCGGTGTCATGGGCGGTACCACCTCCGAAATCTCCGCGGAGACCACTGATGTGGTCTTCGAATCCGCTATCTGGGATCCGATCACCGTGGCGCGCACCTCCCGCCGCCATAAGTTGTCGTCCGAGTCCTCCCGCCGCTTCGAGCGCGGCGTGGACCCTGCGATTGTCGAGGTCGCTCTAGACACCGCATGTGCGCTCTTGCAGCAGCTGGCGGGCGGCACCATTGAGGAAGGCCGGACGCTAATCGGGGACGTCGCCAAGCGCGAGCCTATTGCCCTGCGCACCGCAAAGGCCAGCGAGTATTCCGGCGTTGACTACTCCCGTGAGACCGTTATTTCCCGCCTTGAGGAAGTCGGCTGCACTGTCGCCGATGAGGGCGACATGCTGCAGGTAACGCCTGCATCGTGGCGCACCGATATCTCTATGGATGTTGACCTCATTGAGGAAGTCCTACGTCTTGAGGGCTTGGAGGACATTCCTACCGTCCTGCCTACTCCGGCCGGCGGTCGCGGTCTCACCCCAGCGCAGAAGCGTCGCCGCGCTATTGGTCACGGCTTGGCCTATGCCGGTTATGCAGAGGTATTGCCGGCCCCGTTCGTGGCGAACGACACCTTTGATGTGTGGGGCTTGGACAAGGATGATCCTCGCCGCCGCACCGTAGAGGTGCAGAATCCGCTTGAGGCAGATAAGGCCATCTTGTCCACGACTCTGCTCCCGAACATGCTGGAGGCCATCGGGCGCAATGTTGCTCGCGGCCGCAACGACCTTGCTCTGTACGGGCTGCAGCAGGTGGCGTTTAAGCGCGCTGAGGCATCGCCCATGCCTTCCGTAGAGCAACGACCTTCTGAGCAGGTTGTTTCCGAACTTCTGGATACCCTTCCTGAGCAACCGCTGCACGTTGCAACGGTGGCCACCGGCAATATTGAGCATGAGGGACCGTGGGGCGAGGGTCGCGCATATAGCTATGCCGACGCTATCGAATCCGCCCGCCAGGTCGCCCGCGCCGCCGGTGTGGATATCGAGTTGGAGGCAGCGCAGGCTCTTCCCTGGCATCCAGGCCGTTGTGCTGCCGTGAAGGTGGCTGGCACTGACATCGTTCTGGGCCATGCCGGTGAGCTTCACCCGCAGGTTTTGGAGGCGCTGAACCTGCCGGCGCGTACTTGCGCTATGGAGCTGGACGTTACCGCTATGCCATTGGAGGAAAAGTTCCCGGCGCCGGTACTGTCCTCCTTCCCAGCGTTGCACCAGGACATCGCGCTCGTGGTGGATGAAGACGTCCCAGCAGAGCGCGTGCGCGCCACCGTGGAAGAGGGGGCGGGCGAACTCATCGAGTCCGTTGAGCTCTTCGACATTTTCCGTGGCGAGCAGTTGGGGGAGGGCAAGAAGTCTTTGGCCTTCCAGCTTCTGTTCCGTGCAGCGGATCGCACGTTGACCGATGAGGAAGTCAACGAGCACCGCACAGCGGCAGCGGAGCTGGCTAAGCAGCGCTTGGGCGCAGTGATGCGCGCATAGCTTTCCCCACGGAGGGGCGGTGAGATTTAGCTCACCGCCCCTTTTTTCATACATTTTTTCATTCCTGGCGATGCAATTACCAGGGAGTTTTCCCGCTTTGCGTGAATAACATACGGGGGAGTGTATTTATTGCTATAGTCGCTCCTATGACGATTTCAGTAGCAATAGCAGGCGCCACCGGATACGCAGGAAGCGAGATTCTGCGCCTGCTGTTATCTCACCCGGCCTATCTTTGCGGCCGCCTGCGCATTGGTGCACTCACAGCGCATTCCACCGCTGGGAAGACGGTAGGTGAGCTCATGCCGCACTTGCCTCAGTTGGCGGGTCGCGTTATTGAAGAGACGACCGTTGAAAATCTCCGTGGGCATGATGTTGTCTTTTTCGGCCTACCGCACGGGTACTCTGCTGACATCGCCCAACAACTAGGCCAGCAGACCACCGTGATCGATTGTGCCGCCGATTTTCGCCTTCGTAGCAAGTCCGACTGGGATGCTTTCTACGGCGGCGACTATGCCGGAAGCTGGCCCTATGGAATTCCGGAGGTGCCCGGCAATAGAGAAGCGCTGCGGCGTGCTCACCGAATAGCAGTACCGGGATGTTTTCCTACGGCGGTCACGCTTGGGGTTCTGCCGGCCGTGGCGCACAAGCTCGTTGAGCCGAACCTTTCGGTCATTGCTATCACCGGAGTCTCTGGTGCCGGGAAGAAAGCTTCTGTAGCGCAGCTTGGCGCGGAGACCATGGGAAACCTCAAAGCATATAAGCCTGGCGGGACGCACCGACACACCCCAGAGATCCTGCAAAACCTGCAGCCTTTTGCCAAGGAGAAGCTCTCCGTTAGCTTTACACCGGTTCTCGCGCCCTTGCCCCGTGGGATTTTGGCGACGACTACGGCGGGGCTTAAAGGGGGCGTCGGCAAGCGTGACGTGGAGACAGCATTCCGCGACTTTTATGCCCAAGAGCCCTTTTGCCACGTCCTTCCCACCGGGCAGCAACCCGAAACCCAGAACGTCGTGGGCACCAACATGGTCCATATCCAAGCTCACGTGGACGAACGCGCCCGACGGCTCGTTGTCACATCAGCGCTAGACAACCTGTGCAAGGGAACGGCTGGCGCCGCGTTGCAATGCATGAACCTGGCACTTGGCTGGGATGAAACCTCGGGCCTGCCGCAAGCGGCCGTAGCCCCATAACACTAGGAGAATACAATGAGTACAGCTGGGATCACCGGCCCCGCCGGCTTTAGCACCGGCGCAGCTACAGCGGGGATTAAGCCCTCCGGCACGCCCGATATGGCTTTGGTGGTCAATAACGGACCTCGCTTCGACGCGGCGGCAGTCTTTACCCGTAACCGCGTGGTGGCCTCGCCGGTGAAACTCTCCCGCAAGGCGATCAGCGATGGTCAATTGGCTGCGGTCATCTTCAATTCTGGAAACGCCAATGCGTGCAATGGTGCGCAGGGCGACAAGGACGCCGCTGCGCTGGTAGCCGAGGTCGCTCACTCCCTGCGCCTTCCCGAGGGAGACATTGCCGCCTGTTCGACGGGACTTATCGGTGAGCCCATGCCAATGCACAAGGTGTTGGCTGGTGCGGCCGACGTAGTGAAGGGCCTTGGCACGAGTGCGGAACACGCACACGCGGCAGCCGCAGCCATTATGACCACCGATACCGTGACCAAAGAAGCCACCTATACTACGGACGGCTGGTCGGTGGGGGCCATGGGCAAGGGAGTAGGCATGATGGCTCCTTCTCTCGCAACAATGTTGGTATGCCTTACTACCGACGCCGCCGCGAGTGCTCCCGCACTCCACAGCGCCCTAGACAAGGCCGCAGCCAAGACTTTTAACACCCTCGACGTAGATGGGTCTACCTCCACCAATGACACGGTAATCCTCATGTCTTCTGGGGCATCGGGGATTACACCCAGCCAAGAAGACCTTGATGCGGCGGTGCTCGCGGTGTGCGCGGACATTGCGGACCAATTGCAAGCGGATGCGGAAGGCGTGACTAAGCGCGTCAAAATCACGGTAGAGGGCACGGCTACGGATAACCAGGCCCTCAATGCCGCGCGCACCTTGGGCCGCGACAACCTATTTAAGTGTGCCATGTTTGGTTCCGATCCTAATTGGGGACGTGTCCTCGCCGCTGTGGGAATGGCAGATGCAGAAATGGATCCGGACAACATCTCCGTCTATTTCAATGACCAGCCGGTCTGTCTAGCATCAACGGGCACGCCGGGGGCACGCGAGGTGGACCTGAGCGGCGCCGATATTGATGTTCGCGTGGATCTGGGCACGGGAGGCGCGGGGTCGGCATTCGTGCGCACGACGGATCTCTCCCATGCCTACGTGGAAATCAATTCGGCGTATAGCTCCTAGGGAGGAGATGAGAATGATTAGCGGACTTAGGGACCACGAGCGGGCCACTGTCTTGGCAGATGCACTGCCGTGGCTCCAGCACTATCGGGACACCATAGTGGTGGTGAAATATGGCGGAAATGCCATGGTGGATGAGGAGCTCAAGGCGGCCTTTGCGGCGGATATGGTCTTTTTGCGCACCGTCGGTGTCCATCCCGTGGTGGTCCACGGTGGCGGGCCACAGATCAACTCTATGCTGCAGAAGCTCGGCATTGAAGGGCAGTTTCGGGGCGGATTCCGCGTGACCTCGCCGGAAGTCATGGACGTTGTGCGCATGGTGCTGTTTGGGCAGGTGGGCCGCGGATTGGTCAACCTCATCAATTCCCATGGTCCTTATGCAGTGGGGACTTCGGGAGAAGATGCAGGACTATTTCGGGCTACGAAACGGCTGGTGGAGATCGATGGCGAACCTACCGATATTGGCATGGTCGGCGACATCGTAGAGGTCAACCCTGCAGCCGTCATGGATATTATCCAGGCCGGACGCATCCCTGTGGTCTCGACTATTGCACCGGGAGAGGATGGCGCTATTTATAACATCAACGCCGATAGTGCGGCTGGCGCCTTGGCCAGCGCGATTGGGGCTGAGCGATTAATCATCCTTACCAACGTAGAAGGGCTATATACGGACTGGCCGAACCGTGAGTCCTTGGTATCAAAGATTGAATGTGGCCGGCTATCCCATCTATTGCCGCACTTGGACTCCGGCATGATTCCCAAAATGGAGTCCTGCCTTAAGGCGGTAAAAGCTGGGGTATCGGCCGCCCACGTTATTGATGGCCGGATTGGTCACTCGGTGCTTTTAGAACTATTTACCCCTGGCGGCGTCGGAACCATGGTGCTGCCAGATGACTATGACAAACACGACTACCCCGAAGGGACCATCTTCAGGAAGGACGATGCAGCATGAACAAGCCACCCAGCTTGACCACACGGTGGTCGGAGACGATTGTAGATACCTACGGCACGCCACCGATAGGCCTCGTCTCCGGCCAAGGAGCAACGCTTACCGATGAGGAGGGGAAGAGCTATATCGACCTTCTCGCTGGGATTGCTGTCAACTCTTTGGGCTATGGCAATGAGCAGGTGGCGCAGGCAGTTTCGCACCAGGCCCGCACCTTGGTGCATACCTCGAACCTCTTTGCCACGCAGCCGGTGCTCGACGCCGGGGAGAAGTTGATTAGGCGGGTAGGGGATAGCGGTGCCCGCGTCTTCTTCTGCAACTCTGGCGCCGAAGCGAACGAGGCCGCATTTAAGCTTGCCCGCTTGACTGGCAGGCGCCGAATCCTCGCGGCGGAGCACGGCTTCCATGGCCGCACCATGGGTGCGCTTGCCCTGACCGGCCAGCCCGATAAGCAGCGCGCCTTCCACCCACTACCGGGCGGGGTCGAATTCTACCCGTTCGGGGACGCGAACTACCTGCGTCAGGTGGTAGAGCAAGATCCCACCGATACCGCGGCGATCATCCTTGAGCCCATTCAGGGAGAGACCGGCGTCATTCCGGCCCCTGCGGAATTCATGCAGAAGGTAAGCGAGCTGTGCGATGAATACGGCATCTTGCTCATCGTGGATGAAGTGCAGACGGGCGTGGGCCGTACGGGTACCTTTTTCGCCCACGAGGTAGAAGGCGTTCAACCGGATGTCATCACCATGGCAAAGGGTTTGGGCGCCGGAGTACCCATCGGTGCGACCATTGCCCGAGGTCGCGCCAAGGATTTGTTTAAACCTGGCTCCCATGGCACCACCTTTGGCGGAAACCCCGTGGCCTGTGCTGCAGCAAACATAGTACTTGACACCGTGGATGCGGACTTTCTTGCGGAAGTTACCCGTAAGGGTGACTATCTGCGGCAAGAGATTGAAAAATTGTCGCTTGTAGAACGCGTGCGCGGCCGCGGCTTGATGCTCGGCATTGTATTAGCAAAACCGGTGGCTAAGCAGGTCGTGCGCGATGGGTTTGCACAGGGGCTCATCCTCAACGCGCCCAGTGAGAATGTACTCCGCCTCACCCCACCCTTGGTTATTTCCCACGATGAACTAGACACAGCACTGACAACACTTCGGACGATAATGGAGGAACTGGCATGAGCCTGCGACACTTTCTGGCTGACGACGATCTCAGCCCACAAGAACAAGCAACCGTTTTGGATCTAGCTGAAAAGCTCAAGAAGGACCCCTTTGCGGAGCGCCCACTAGAGGGGCCTAAGACCGTGGCGGTGCTCTTTGATAAAACGTCTACCCGTACC
The DNA here is from genome assembly GCF_030229085.1 of Corynebacterium sp. MSK158. Lineage (NCBI taxonomy): Bacteria > Bacillati > Actinomycetota > Actinomycetes > Mycobacteriales > Corynebacteriaceae > Corynebacterium > Corynebacterium sp. MSK158. The sequence goes on along the minus strand of NZ_JASPHJ010000001.1, from coordinate 8,800 downwards.
CGCTTTTCCTTTGAAACCGCAGTAGCGAATATGGGCGGCAAGGGCATTACCGTCGATACTTCTACGACTCAGATGGGCAAGGGGGAGTCCTACCAAGACACGGCCGCGGTGCTTTCGCGGTACGTGGAGGCAATCGTGTGGCGCACCTTTGACCATGACAACCTCCTCCAGATGGCGGAGACTGCTACCGTTCCTCTGGTCAATGCGCTTTCCGACGACCTCCATCCCTGCCAGATTTTGGCTGACCTGCTGACCTGTCGAGAGAATCTGGGTGACCTCAAAGGCAAAAAGGCCGTCTACCTGGGCGATGGCGATAATAATATGGCTAACTCCTACATGATTGGTTTTGCCACGGCCGGCATGGACGTCTCTATTATCGCGCCCGAAGGATTCCAGCCGCGCCAGGAATTCGTCGACCGTGCGCGCAAGCGGGGCAACATCACCATTACTGATGACGTAGATGAAGTTGCAGGCGCAGATGTAGTCATCACAGATACTTGGATCTCTATGGGGCAGGAAAACGATGGCCGCGATAGGCGTACGCCGTTTCTGCCATATCAGGTTGATTCGACCATAATGAGCAAGGCGCATAAGGATGCAATATTCTTACATTGTTTGCCGGCGTACCGTGGAAATGAGGTCACGGCTGAGGTAATTGATGGACCACAGTCGCGCGTCTTTGATGAAGCGGAAAACCGCCTGCATGCACAGAAAGCGCTTCTTGTCTGGTTGCTCGAAATAAATAAGGAGACCAACTAAGTAATGAACACCCCGACCACCCGCAATGCTCGGCAGGCCAAGATCTTGGAGATTTTGGATCGCAATCGCGTCACCAGCCAGGTGCAACTATCCGAGCTTCTTCTCGCAGACGGCATCGACATCACGCAAGCCACTTTGTCCCGTGACTTGGATGAGTTGGGAGCGAAGAAGGTAAAGCGCGATGGTGGCCGTTCCTACTACGTGGTCGGCGGTGAGCTGGAGCAATTTGAAGACCAGGTGGGCGGCCCCCGTGAAAAGCTGCGCCGCATGCTCGATGAGCTCGTGGTTTCCCATGATTCTTCCGGCAATATAGCCATGCTGCGCACCCCAGCCGGTGCGGCCCAGTACCTTGCCAGCTTTATTGACAGGGTGGGGCTGCACGATGTCATCGGTTGCATCGCCGGCGATGACACCATCTTCGTCTTGGCGCGCGAGGGCGTCACGGGAGCAGATCTGGCAGTGACACTTACCACGCGGAATATTTAGACGGCGGTGGTGGCAATCCAGACCACCATCGTATATTATGTACTTAGATGAATTGTTTCCAATAGAACAAGGAGATTAACCATGTCCGCACGCGTAGTCTTGGCTTACTCTGGTGGCCTTGATACTTCCGTTGCCATCCCATACCTGGCAAAAATGACCGGCGGTGACGTAGTCGCCGTTTCCCTGGACTTGGGCCAGGGCGGCGAAGATATGGAATCGGTTCGCCAGCGTGCACTTGACTGCGGTGCCGTAGAGTCCATCGTTATCGACGCCAAGGATGAGTTTGCAGAGGAATACTGCGTTCCCACCATCAAGGCAAACGGCATGTACATGAAGCAGTACCCGCTGGTATCGGCTATTTCCCGCCCCCTCATTACCAAGCACTTGGTGAAAGCGGCCCAGGAATTCGGCGGAACCCACGTCTCCCACGGCTGCACCGGCAAGGGTAATGACCAGGTACGCTTCGAGGTTTCCTTCCGTGCCCAGGATCCTTCCCTCGAAATCATCGCCCCTGCACGCGATTATGCCTGGACCCGCGATAAGGCCATTGCCTTCGCGGAAGAGATTAACCTGCCGATTGAGCAGTCCGCTTCCTCGCCATTTTCCATCGATCAGAACCTGTGGGGCCGCGCGGTAGAGACCGGTTTTCTTGAGGATCTGTGGAACCCGCCAACAAAGGATCTCTACGCCTATACCGAGGACCCGGGCCTGGGTAATGCCCCGGATGAAATCATCATCTCCTTTGAGAAGGGCATCCCGGCGGCGGTCGATGGCCAGAAGATGTCCCCGCTGCAGATTATTGAAGAGGTCAACCGCCGCGCTGGTGCGCAGGGCATTGGCCGTCTGGATATGGTGGAGGACCGCTTGGTAGGCATTAAGTCCCGTGAGGTCTATGAGGCTCCAGGCGCTATGGTCCTCATCCAGGCCCACGAGGCGCTGGAGGATGTCACCGTGGAGCGCGAGTTGGCTCGCTACAAGCGCTTGACCGATGCCCGCTGGTCCGAGGAGGTCTATGATGGTCTCTGGCACTCGCCGCTGAAGCGTTCTCTGGATGCCTTCGTTGAGGAGTCCCAGGAAAACGTCACCGGTGATATTCGCCTGAGCATGCATGCCGGTACCGCCACAGTCACCGGCCGCCGTTCCGGCCAGTCGCTGTACTCCTTTGACTTGGCTACTTATGACACTGGCGATACCTTCGATCAGACCGCTGCTAAGGGCTTTGTGCAGCTACACGGCCTGTCCACCCAGATCTCCAACCAGCGCGACCGCGACGGCGGTTTCCCTACGAGCGCGCAGAAGTAGGAGCACATGGAACCGCATAAGACTAATGAGGGTGCCCTATGGGGCGGCCGCTTCTCGGGTGGTCCATCTGAGGCGATGTTTGCCCTCTCTGTATCTACTCACTTTGACTGGGTGCTGGCACCATATGACGTACTAGCCTCCAAGGCGCATGCCAAGGTGCTGCACAAAGCTGGCTTGCTTTCCGACGTCGACTTGGACACCATGCTCTCCGGTCTCACCGAGCTAGGGGAGAAAGTGGCCTCCGGTGAGTTCCGCCCAGCGCCCACGGACGAGGACGTCCACGGTGCGATGGAGCGCGGGCTCATCGAGATTGTGGGTCCAGAGGTAGGCGGTCGCCTGCGTGCCGGCCGTTCCCGTAATGACCAGGTCGCGACGCTGTTTCGCATGTGGGTGCGCGATGCCATTCGCGATACCGCGGCTCAGGTGAGCGACTTGGTGGATGCCTTGGCTGATCAGGCAGCAGCACATCCGGACGCCATTATGCCGGGCAAAACTCACTCGCAGGCGGCACAGCCAGTTCTTTTGGCGCATGAGCTACTGGGCCATGCGCAGCCACTTCTGCGCGATATTGAGCGTCTGCAGGACCTGGATAAGCGCTTGGCTGTATCGCCCTATGGTTCTGGCGCTCTAGCCGGTTCCTCCTTGCAGCTAGATCCGGAAGCCATTGCAGAGGAACTCGGCTTTGATACCGCCGCGGAGAACTCCTTGGATGGCACTGCGGCTCGTGACTTCGCCTCCGAGACGGCATTCGTCTTGGCGCAGATTGCCGTCGATATGTCCCGACTTTCGGAAGAAATTATCTACTGGTGTACGCCGGAATACGGCTACGTCACCCTGGATGATGCATGGTCGACCGGCTCGTCCATCATGCCGCAAAAGAAGAATCCGGACGTGCCGGAGCTTACCCGCGGCAAGACCGGCCGCCTTATTGGTAACCTCACCGGTCTCCTGTCCACGCTAAAGGCACAGCCGCTGGCCTATAACCGCGACCTGCAGGAAGATAAGGAACCCATCGTTGATTCGGTGGCGCAGCTTAACCTGCTGCTGCCGGCAATGACGGGGCTGGTGTCCACGCTGACTTTCCACGAGGACCGCATGCGCGAACTTGCCCCGCGCGGGTTCACGCTGGCTACCGACTTGGCCGAATGGATGGTCCGCCAAGGCGTTCCTTTCCGCGAGGCGCACGAAGCGTCCGGCGCCTGCGTGCGCCTCGCTGAGGAGCGGGGAGTTGACCTGGTGGAGCTCACCGATGAGGAATTGGCGGACGTCGACAAGCGGCTGAAGCCTAGCGTCCGTGAAGTACTCACTATCGACGGGGCAGTGGCCTCTCGTGCCACCAAGGGCGGCACCGCTGGTGTCCGCGTGGCTGAGCAGCGCGAGACTGTCCGTGAGCGTGCCGCGGCTGCTCGCGCGTGGGCGCAGAAGCCGCTGCGCTAATTCTCAGTGCGCTTTAAAAACCGCATGGTCTTTGGCCATGCGGTTCTTTTTTGTCTCGCTGCGGGGGTGGGAGATTGACCCCCATTCCCAACCCTTCAACTGCGTTGTTGAACACAATGGGGGTACCGGTGACATGGGTAACAGTGTGGTGCGTTAGTATTCTTGCAGGGAATGTGACCTAACAGACTCGTTCACCGTAATGAAAGGACGATCTCTCCTATGACAGTAAATTCTCCGCCGTCCCCAGATGGGCCACACGAGAATGAAAAGGCGGTCTACGCCTCGGAAGACCACGGCCTGCAAAAGGGAATGGGCAATCGCCAGTTACAGATGATCGCCATCGGTTCCGCAATCGGTACTGGCCTTCTCCTGGGCACCGGCAGCCGCCTGCAAGACGCGGGCCCCTTCCTCGCCGTGCTGTACCTCGTATGTGGCTTCTTTGGCTACATCATCTTGCGTTCACTTGGCGAGCTCATCGTCTATCGCCCCAGCTCCGGCTCATTCGTGTCTTATGCTCGCGAGTTTTATGGCGAGAAGACCGCTTTCGTCACCGGCTGGTTGTACTGGGGAAACTGGGCCATGACCCTTGTGGCGGATGGCACAGCCGTCGCCATCTACATAAAGTGGTTTAGTCAGTACACGTCGTGGCTCGACTCCGTCCCGCAGTGGACACTTGCGCTCGTGGTCATCTGCGGCATCCTCCTGTTCAATATGCTCTCGGTGAAGATCTTCGGCGAGCTGGAGTACTGGTTCTCCTTGATTAAGATCGTCGCGCTGCTCATCTTCATGTTTGTGGCCATCGGCGTCCTCATCTTTGGCCACCCGAGTGGCGACCCGACCGGCTTTAGCCTCATTTCTGATACCGGCGGCTGGCTGCCTAATGGCTTGATGCCTGCCGTGATCGTCATCCAGGGCGTCGTCTTCGCCTATGCCGGCATTGAGCTTGTCGGCACCACCTCCGGCGAGACCAAGAATGTAGAAAAGCACATTCCGCGTGCAGTCAACAACGTGCTGCTGCGCATCCTGATTTTCTACTTCGGTTCCGTGCTGCTGCTTACGCTCGTGCTGCCGTACACCAATTACGTCGCTGACGTATCGCCATTTGTGACCTTCTTTGAGTCCCTCGGTGTAGGTGCGGCGGCCCCGATTTTCCAGCTTGTCGTTATCACCGCTGCGATTTCCTCGCTCAACGCCGGCCTGTATTCCACCGGCCGCATTATGTACAACATGTCCACTTCCGGCTCCGGCCCGAAGTTTGGCGCTCGCATGTCAAAGTCTGGCGTGCCCTACGGAGGCATCGTCATGGCGGCCATGGTGGGCTTGGTAGGCGTCTTCCTCAACTATGTGGTGCCGGAGATGGCGTTTGAAATCGTGCTAAACCTGGCAGCCTTGGGTACATTGGCGTCCTGGGCAGCAGTTGCGCTCTCGCACCTCAAATTTGTGCGCCTGGCTAAGAGTGGAAGCTACACCCGACCGGGATACCGCTCGCCGTTTGGCGAAGGCGGAGACTGGGCAGTGCTCATCTTCATTGGCCTAGTCATTATCTTGATGGCCTTTGATTATCCAATCGGTACTTTTGCACTTGCGTCGACCCTGCTCCTCGTTCCGGTCTTTATGGCAATGTGGTACGCATGGCGCGACCGCATTCGCGCCATCGCGGAAGAGAAGAAGGCCAAGCACCTGCCAACCTCCAGCTTCCCGGCCGCACCGCAAACAGACCTTCACCCAAAGAAATAGAAAGGAACTTTTATGAACCACGCAGTTAAGTTCGTAGATGTAGAGAATATGGCGCGCTGGATTCAGCGCGAAGGCGTAGAAAACATCATTACCGGAATGGTGGACTACCTCGAGGCCGACTACCGCGAGTGGGAGCGCTTCGACAAGATTCCGCGCGTTGCCTCCCACACCCCGTTCGGCGTTATCGAGCTCATGCCTACCTCCAATGGCAAGGAGTACTCCTTCAAGTACGTCAACGGTCACCCCTCCAACCCGGCTCGCGGTTTCCAGACCGTCACTGCCTTTGGCGTGCTTGCCGACGTCGACAATGGTTACCCCACCTTCGAAGCCGAGATGACGCTGCTTACTGCCCTGCGTACCGCCGCGACGTCCGCCATGGTGGCAAAGCACTTGGCACGCAAGGATTCCAAGCGCATGGCCATGGTTGGAGCCGGCTCCCAGTCCGAGTTCCAGGCACTTGGCTTCCGCGGCGTTATGGGAATTGAGGACATCACCATCTATGACATCGATCCTGAGGCGGTAGAAAAGTTCAAGCGCAACTTGGAGCCACTGGGCTTTAATATCACTGCTTGCTCCAGCGTCGACGAGGCGGTTTTGGGTGCAGACATCATCACCACCTGTACCGCAGACAAGGCTCAAAACCAGATTCTGGCTGAGCGCCACGTCGCTCCAGGCGTCCACCTCAATGCCGTTGGCGGTGACTGCCCGGGCAAGACCGAGCTGGAGAGCTCCATCCTGGACAAGTCCAAGGTCTTCGTAGAGTTCCCAGAGCAGACCCGTATCGAAGGTGAAATCCAGCAGAAGCCGGAGGACTTCCCGGTTGTCGAGTTCTACCAGGTGCTCACTGGCCAGGCCACCGGCCGCGATGACGATGAGCAGATCACCCTCTTCGACGATGTCGGATTCGCCATCAACGACTTCTCCGCCCTGCGTTACCTGCGCGATTCCGTCAAGGGCACCGATTTGGAGTCCGAGATTGACATCATCGCCAACCCCGATGATCCCAAGGATCTCTTCTCCCTGGTTGCAAACGTTCCGTCCCTGCTCTAAGGCCAAAGTGGGGTAGGGGGATCCAACTTCTTCCTCTACCCGCTAAGATAAGACGCATGAGTCTTGACCCGAAGTTGCTAGAGGTCCTTGTCTGCCCGCAAGACAAGGGCCCTTTGACATATCTGGAAGATAAACAGGTTCTCGTCAACGAGCGGCTGGGTATTGCCTATCCCATTGAGGATGACATCCCAGTGATGCTTGTAGACCACGCCCAGAAATGGCCAGCTTAACCTCGACTCTCAGAAAGACTCCCATGAATATCATCGATGAACTGCAATGGCGTGGACTGATTAACCAGTCCACCGATCTTGAGGCCCTGCGCGAGGCATGCGAGAACCCCATCGCACTGTACTGCGGCTTCGACCCCACGGGTGACTCCCTCCATGCAGGCCACTTGGTTCCACTCATCATGCTGCGCCGCTTCCAAAACGCCGGCCACCACCCAATCGCACTGGCGGGTGGCGCAACTGGCTTCATCGGCGATCCGCGCGACGTCGGCGAGCGTTCGATGCTGAGTGAGGAAGACCTGGCCCATAACCTCGAAGCCATCAAGGGGCAGCTGCGTCGGTTCATCGATTTCGACGGCGAGCAGGCTGCCACCATGGTCAACAACGCCGATTGGACCATGAACATGTCCGTCATCGACTTTTTGCGTGACGTGGGTAAGAACTTCTCCCTAAACACGATGCTGGATCGCGATACCGTAAAGCGGCGCCTCGAGGGCGACGGCATTTCTTACACCGAGTTTTCCTACATGCTCTTGCAGTCCAATGACTTTGTGCAGCTCCGGCGCGAGCGCGATTGCGTATTGCAGATCGGCGGCGGCGATCAGTGGGGCAACATCGTCTCTGGCGTAGACCTTAACCGTCGTATCGATGGCACCAAGGTACATGGTCTTACGGTGCCGCTGGTTACCGACGCCTCCGGACAGAAGTTCGGCAAGTCTACTGGCGGCGGAAAGCTTTGGCTCGATCCGGAAAAGACTTCCGCATACTCCTGGTACCAGTACTTCCTCAATGCCGGTGATTCTGTAGTCATTGACTACCTGCGCTGGTTTACCTTCCTGACGCAGGAGGAAATTGCGGAATACGAGCGCGCGGTGGAAGAGGAGCCTTATAAGCGTGCGGCTCAGCGTCGCTTGGCTCAAGAGATGACCGATCTGGTTCACGGCGAACAGGCAACCAAGGCTGTCGAGCTTGCTGCTCAAGCACTATTCGGTAAGGCGGAACTTTCCGAGCTTGATGAAAAGACCCTTGCCGGTGCGCTTTCGGAAACCACTGTCGCGGAAATTGCCGCCGGCGAACCGCGCACCATTGTTGACCTACTGGTGGCCAGCGGTTTGGCCGATTCCAAGGGTGCTGCTCGCCGCACCATCAAGGAAGGCGGCGCCTACGTCAATAACCAGCGCATCGAATCGGCAGAGTGGGAGCCGTCTACCGACGACCTCCTGCATGGCAGCTGGCTCGTTCTGCGCCGAGGCAAGAAGAACTTCGCTGGCGCTAAGTTGAGCTAAGCAGCAATAGATGACGCCCATTCCACTCGTTGGAAGGGCGTCATTTTTCATTTTTGCATTCTGTCCTGCGGGTTTGTGTTGTGTGGTTGTGGTGGACTACATTTATCCAAGTCGCCGCGAGGTAGCCGGGAGGTTACTTCTTTGCGAATTTCGTGCGGACTTGGTTCGATGATTTGACAGGGTTCATTGAGTTGAGTAAGTTTGTACGAGCCGCCAACGAGAGGTTAACGGTAGGTTAATTTTTTGTGGTGCGCGGATGATGTTTGAGAACTCAATAGTGTGCCAATGTACTTTTTATTTTTTGTGTGCATGGTTGTGTGTTGATTGGTTTGTCTGCCAGCGGACTTAGTGGTTTGTTGGTTGGTGTGTGCCGGTTGGGTATGTGGAACACGTACTCATTTGAATGCTGTTTGGTGTTTCGGCTGCATTGAGATGGATTGGTTGGCATGTGATTGTGTTCAACTTTTTGGTTTCCTCTTTTTGACCCCGTCGGGTTGAGGGAACTGTTTATTTTTT